>DATBCS010000225.1:0-2877 GCA_036270315.1 Gemmatimonadales bacterium | reverse complement strand
CTCACCCGCGTGCTGCGGAGCGTCGGCGGCACAGCGCACGCCTTCGTGCCGCGCCGCTTGCCGCGATCCTGGTGCAGCGCGGCTTCACGGCGCCCGAGCCCGCCAAAGCGTTCCTCCGGCCCGAGCTCGAGCGGCTGTCGGATCCCCTGGCCTGGGCCGACATGCGCCGGGCGGTGGAGCTCGTGTCGGACGCCGTGCGCCGCGGCACGCCGATCCTGGTCCACGGGGACTACGACGTCGACGGTCAGTGTGGTGCCGCGCTCCTCACCCGCGTGCTGCGGAGCGTCGGCGGCACAGCGCACGCCTTCGTGCCGCACCGCTTGCGGGATGGCTACGATTTCGGTGCGGCGGGTCTCGCGGAGGCCCGGCGCGTGGGCGCGGGGCTGGTCATCACGTGCGACTGCGGCATCACCGCCGTCGACGCGGTCCGGGCCGCGCGCGACGCCGGGCTCGAGGTGATCGTCACCGACCATCACTTGCCGGGTGCCGCGTTGCCGCCGGCCTCCGCGGTGCTCGATCCGCGACGGGCGGACTGTGCGTCGCTGGACAAGGACTTGTGCGGCGCCGGGGTGGCCTTCAAGCTCGCCCAGGCGCTCGTGGGCGCGCTCGGCGGGTCGCCCAACCTGCCGCTCCATTTCCTCGACTTCGTCGCTCTCGCGACTGTGGCGGACGTCGTGCCGCTCACGGGTGAGAACCGTATTCTCGTGCGTCACGGGCTCAAGATGCTCGCCGACTCCCGCTGGACCGGGCTCCGGGCGCTCATCGAGACGGCGGGGCTCGGCGGGAAGCCGCTCAAGTCCGGTCACGTGGGGTTCATCCTCGCCCCGCGCCTCAACGCCGCCGGGCGGATCGGCGACGCGAACGACGGGCTCAAGCTGCTCCTCACTGACGACCCGGCCGAGGCCGGGCGGATCGCGCGCGAGCTCGAGACGTTGAACGCGCGGCGCCAGGAGCTCGACCAGCGGGTGTTGGACGAGGCGCTGGAGCGCGCGGAAGCCGAGCTCCAGCCGGAGGACCGCGCGCTGGTGCTCGCGGCCGAGGGCTGGCACCCCGGCGTCATCGGGATCGTCGCCTCGCGCCTCGTGGAGCGCTACGGCCGACCCGCCTTTCTGATCGGGTGGGAGGGCGAGTTGGGGCGGGGCTCGGGGCGCAGCATCGTCGGCTTTGATCTCCACGCGGCGTTGGCGCGCGTGGGCCAGCATCTCGAGAAGTACGGTGGGCACACCATGGCCGCGGGGCTCACGATTCGGCGCGAGCGCTACGCGGCGTTCCGTGTTGCGTTTCTCGGAGTCGCGGGCGAGCTTCTGGGCGCCGACGACCTGGTGCCCGCGCAGCGGGTGGACCTGGAGTTGCCGCTGAGCCTCGTGAGCGAAGACCTGGAGAAGCTGATCCGCTACCTCGAGCCCTGTGGCCCCGGCAACCCCGCGCCGGTATTCGGGGTGCGCGGGGCCCGCGCCGTGGGCGCCCGCCGGGTCGGCACGAACCATTTGCGCTTCCTCTTGGACGACGAGTCGGGGGTGCTGCCCGCGATCGCCTTCCAGTGGGCCGACGCGATCCCCGATCGCTGGTTGGCCGCGCGGCTCGACGTGGCGTTCCGGCTCGAGCGCGACGAGTGGCAGGGCCGCGCGACGTTGCAGGCGCGAGTGGCCGCGCTCGCGCCAAGCGCGGCGCCGTGATCCGCGTTATCGCCGGGGAATTCAAAGGCCGTCGCTTGCAAACGCCTAAGACCGACACGGTGCGGCCCACCGCCGACCGGGTGCGCGAGGCGTGGTTCTCGATCCTGCAGCGCCCGGTGCGCGGCGCTCGGGTGCTCGACCTGTTCGCGGGCTCGGGGGCCCTCGGCCTCGAGGCGCTGTCGCGGGGGGCGGCGACGGCCGACTTCGTCGAGGTGCACCGTCTCGCGCTCGCGACCTTGAAGGCGAACGTCAAGACCCTCAAAGTCGATGACCGCGCCACCATCCACAGAGCCGACGCGCTCAAGTTCGCCGAGCAGCTCCACCCCGGGCAGTATGACGTTGCGTTCGCCGACCCGCCGTACGCCGGCGACCAGGCGGCGCGGCTGGTGGCCCTGTTCCGGGTGAATCCCTTCGCCCGCATCATCTCGATCGAGCATCCCGCCGACCAGTCGATCCCGGGCGACGACACGCGACGCTACGGCGATACCGCCGTGACCTTCATCTACGCGCCGTGAGTCCCGCCGCCGGCGCCGCGCGTATCGCCGTCTACCCGGGCTCGTTCGACCCCGTCACGCGGGGTCACGAGGATCTGATCCGCCGCGCCTTCGCGTTCGCCGATCGCGTGATCGTCGCCGTGGCCGTGAATATCGCGAAGCAGCCGCTGTTCACGCTGGAGGAGCGAGTGGCGCTGCTGCGGCGGACGGTGAACGACGCGCGGGTGGAGGTGCAGTCGTTCGACGGGCTGTTGGCGGATTTCGCGCGGCACGTGGGCGCGGCAGTGATCGTGCGGGGGCTGCGAGCCGTGAGCGACTTCGAGTTCGAGTTCCAGATGGCGCTGATGAACCGCAAGCTGGCTCCCGGGGTCGAGACGGTGTTTCTCGTGCCCGCCTTCGACCTCACCTACCTGAGCTCGAGCTTGGTGCGCGAGGTGGCGCGCTTCGGCGGCGACGTGTCCGAGCTCGTGCACCCGGCGGTCCGCCAGGCGCTGGCCGACAAGTTCGCGCGGTGACGTTCCGCGACCGCGTCTACCAGCGGACGCGCCAAGCCAACCGACGGATCGTGTTGCCAGAGGGAGCGGACGCCCGGGTGCGGGCGGCCGCGGAGCGGCTGGCGCGCGAGCGGCTCGGCCGGGTGGACCTGCTGGGCGATGTGACCCGCGATCCGCGCCGGGCGGCGTGCGCGGGCCACCTGATGACGCGTC
>DATBCS010000224.1:0-4638 GCA_036270315.1 Gemmatimonadales bacterium | reverse complement strand
GACGCGTCGAGCAAGAGCGTCTCGCCTCGCCCCTCACCAGCCTTCACGGCCACCGGGATCCCGTCGCGGTACAGCAGGCGGTTCGTCGCCACGCCCGTCACCACGGCGCCGGGCGTGATGATCCCGACCAGGTTCAGCGGGTCGGCGCCGCTCACGGCCACGAGCTCGCCGCGCGGCTCCTCGCGGCGCACCGTGCGCAGCAACCCAATCGCCTCGGGCAGCGCGTACTGCTCGCCCGAGAACCCGGCGACGAACCGGCCGCCGCGGATCTCGCCGCGCGCCTCGAGCCGGCGGTACGCGCGCAGGATATCGCGCCACGGGGCGAGCAGCGTCTCCCGCGTCACGAGCCGGCGGAACACGACGCCGTAGCGCCGTAACAGCTGCCACGCCACCGCCTCGGCCACCTGCTCCTCGGGGAGCGGCGCGGCGTCGCGCACGCACGCCCAGCGCCCCGCCGTCTCCACGCCGAACGGCGCCGAACGGCCCCGGCGGCGGAATGCGCCGATCGGGCGCCGCCGGTCGGACGGCACGAGCAGCGCCCGCAGCCCCGCGAAGCTGTCCGACGTCACGAGCCCCCAGGCGACGAGCTCCCCCAGCCCCTTCTCGACCTCGGTGCGCAGCAACCCCGTCGCGTTCACCAAGTCTCCGAAGAACGACGCGCCGCGCTCGGTCAGGGCAGCGAGCAGTGCCCGCGCCGCATGCGAGAGCCCGAGCGCCGCGGGGTCGGCCCGGGTCGCGAGGGAGCGCCAGACGGCACCCCGCTCCCGGCGGAACAGGGCGATCGGCGTCGTGCGAATGGGTCCCGACTTGTGGCCGTTCGTCGGCGCCGCGGGCGACAACCGGCCCCACGCGACTTCGCCCGCGAGACACAGCCCGTCGAGCCACAGGGGGTCGTAGTCACCCACGCGGGCGGGCAGGATATCCGCCTCCCACGCGCCCGCTGGCACCTCGTAGCCGTCCAGCAGGTCGAGCACCGCCGCCAGCCCCTCGGGCCCCTCGGCGCGCGTGTCCAGCGTGACCCGCTGCCAGCGGAACAGGAAGCGCATGAAGTCGGCCGCCGCGACGGGCTCGATCTCTTTGCGCAGCCGGTCGAGGGTGTAGCGATGAATGCGGGCCAAGAGCCGCCGCTCGCACCACTCGAGCTCCGTGACACCCGGGGTGAACCGGCCGCGCAGCACGAATCCCTCGTGCTCGAGCGCACCCAGGGCGAAGTCGACGTCACCCGCGGGCATCCCGAGGGAGCGGGCCAGGTCCGCCGCGCTCGTGGGGCCGACCGCTTCGAGCCGCCCCCGCACCAGCTCGCGCAGCGCGTCCTCGCGACTCCACTGCTTCGCGCGGTCGCGCTCGGGGGGCGCGAGCGCCGGCTCCGTGACCGCGCCCGGGAACACCGCGGCGATGAGCGGCAGCCGCTCGGCGGCGATCCACAGGCGGGGCTCGTGCACCAGGGTGCCGGCGCGGCCCGCCCGCACGAGCTCGTCGAAGTGCGGCCGCCACGACCGCTCGCCGTTGCCCCGCGCCCCCTCCCCCTCGGTCACGGCACACGTGACCAGCAACGCATCGTGGAGCTCGTCGGCACTCGATACGTCGGGCCACACTTCGTCGCGCACGCGATCGATCGCCGCGGTATCGAGCTTCCCGAACTCCTCGGCGCTCTTCACGTCCAGCCCGCGGCGCGTGATCACCGCCTGGGTGCGGCGCTCCTCGAGCGGCGCGTCGTCCAGGAACGCGTACGGCTTCGCGTTCAACACTTCGTGCGACAGGGGTGAGGGCTCGACCGTGTCGCGCGCCACGAGCTGGCAGCGCCCGGCCTCGATCGCCGTCAGGACCTGCTTCAGGCCCGGGAAGTCCATCGCTTCGAGCAGGCAATCAGCGATCGTCTGCTTCACGAGCGGATGGTCCGGGATGTCGCGGTCGCCCACCAGGTTCTCGGGGCAGGCGAGCTGATCGGGGAACACGGCCGCGATCAGGTCTTCCGCGTCCATCCGCTGCAGCGGGGTCGGCACCTTCTTGCCGCCGCGGGCGCGCAGCACCGCGAGCGCGCGGGTGGCGTTCCAGCGCCACCGCGAGCCGAACATCGGGGCCACGAGCATGGCCTGCACCAGGAGCTGCTCGGCGGTCGCCGGCTGCAGGTACTGGAACACGTCTTCCAGCGGGAAGCTGTGCTGGGCCCCGAGCGAGAGCACGATCGCGTCTTCGGTCGCGGCGGCCTGCAGCTCGAAGTTGAAGCTGCGGCAGAACCGCTTGCGGAGCGCGAGGCCCCAGGCGCGGTTGATCCGGCTGCCGAACGGCGCGTGCAGCACGAGTTGCATGCCGCCCGCCTCGTCGAAGAAGCGCTCCAGCACGAGCGTCTGCTGCGTGGGGATGACGCCGAGGATCCGCTGCGAGGCGTCCAGGTACTCGACCAGCTGCCGCGCCGCAGGCTCGGGGAGGCCCGGGATCGCGGCCGCGAGCCAGGTGATCGCGCCCGGCGGGTCGCTCAGCCGATCGGCGATGTCCTGGCGCAGCCGCGACACCTGCTCCGAGAGCTCCGGCGTGCGCCCCGGCGCCTCGCCCAGCCAGAACGGGATCGAGGGGGGCTGCCCCTGGGCGTCCACGACGCGCACCTGCCCCGACTCCACCTTGCGGATCAGGTACGAGGTGCTGCCGAGCAGGAAGATGTCGCCTGGCGCGCTTTCGATCGCGAAGTCCTCGTTTAGGGTGCCCACGAACGTGTCGGTGGGCTCGAGGATCACGCGGTAGTCGCCGAGGTCGGGGATGGCGCCGCCCGACGTCAGGGCGGCGAGGCGCGCGCCGCGCCGGGCGCGCAGCCGGCGGTTTACGCCGTCGTAGTGGAGGTAGGCGCCGCGGCGGCCGCGCCGCGTCGTGAACCCCTCGGCCAGCATCTGCACGACGTCGTCGAAGTCGCGGCGCGCCAGGGCGCGGTACGGGTAGGCGCCGCGCAGCAGCTCGTACAGCGCGCCCTCCTCCCACTCGTCCGCCGCCACGGCCGCGACGATCTGCTGGGCCAGGATATCGAGCGGGTGGTCGGGGATGATCAACCGGTCGAGCAGCCGCTCGCGCGCCGCGCGCACCAGGGCGGCACACTCGAGCAGCTCGTCGCGCGACAACGGAAAGAGGCGCCCCTTGGGGATCGCGCGGAGGTGGTGCCCCGAGCGGCCGACGCGCTGCAGCAGGGTGGCGATCGAGCGCGTGGACCCGATCTGGCACACGAGGTCCACCGACCCGATGTCGATCCCCAGCTCGAGCGACGCCGTCGCGACGAGCGCCTTGAGCTTCCCGTCCTTCAGCCGGGTCTCGGCGTCGAGCCGTTTCTCCTTGGAGAGGCTGCCGTGGTGCGAGGTGACCTGGTCCGCGCCCAGGCGCTCGGAGAGGTGCAGCGCGAGCCGCTCGGCGAGGCGCCGGGTGTTCACAAACACGAGCGTCGTGCGGTGTGCGGTGATGAGCTGCACCAGCCGCTCGTAGATCTCCCCCCACACCTCGGCCGCCATCACGGCCTCGAGGGGCGAGGCGGGCAGTTCGATGGCGAGATCGAGCTCGCGCGCGTGCCCCGCGTCGACGATCTGGGGTAGCGGGCGGGCGCTGCCCACCAGGAACTGGCCGATCTCCTCGATCGGGCGCTGCGTCGCCGAGAGCCCGATGCGCTGCAGCGGCCGCCCCGTGAGCGCGGAGAGGCGCGCGAGCGACAGGGCGAGATGGCTGCCCCGCTTGTCCCGGGCCACCGCGTGGATCTCGTCCACGATCACGGTGCGCACCGTGCGCAGCATCTCGCGCGCCCGCTCGGACGTGAGGATCAGATACAGCGATTCCGGGGTCGTGACGAGGATGTGGGGCGGCCGCTTCGTCATCGCCTGGCGCTCGGGCGCCGGCGTGTCGCCGGTGCGCACCAGGGTTCGGATCTCCACGTCCGGGAGGCCGAGCGGGGCGAGCGTGCGCCGGATCTCGGCGAGCGGCTCGGCCAGGTTCTTCTGCACGTCGTTCGAGAGGGCCTTGAGGGGCGAGATGTAGAGCACCTGGGTCGCGTCGGACAGGGTCCCGTCGAGCCCCTGGACGAGCAGCGCATCGATCGCCGCGAGGAAGGCGGCGAATGTCTTGCCGGAGCCCGTGGGGGCGGCGATCAGGACATCCTGACCCGCCTGGATCAGGGGCCAGGCACGCCGTTGCGGCTCGGTCGCCTCGCGGAACCGCGCCGTGAACCAGCGCTCGATGACCGGGTGGAACGTCGCCTGGGGCATGGCTGAAATATGGCGAAGATTTCCAGAACCCCGCTAGCCGAGCGCCGCCTCCAACGAGGCGCCGCGGGCCGCGGCGATCCGCTCGATCGTCTCCCCGATCTTGTTGTTGGGCGTCGAGGCGCCGGCCGTGACGCCGATCGTCACCCGCCCCGCCGGGAGCCACCCTGCCCGGCACTGTTCCTCGGGTGCGCCCGCCGGGCGGAACCGGATGGTCCCCGCGTCGGGGTCGACCGAGGCCGCGTCCTCGATGTGATAGGTCGGCACGCGCTCCTGGCAGATCGCCGCGAGGTGGGTCGTGTTGCTCGAGTTGTACCCCCCGATCACCACCATCCGGTCGAGCGGCTGGGCGATCAGCTTCAGGACCGCGTCCTGGCGGTCCTGGGTCGCCGAGCAGATGGTGTCGAAC
>DATBCS010000223.1:0-4002 GCA_036270315.1 Gemmatimonadales bacterium | reverse complement strand
AGTCTCTCGACCTTTTCCGCGCACGTCGCCGTGGTGGGCGACATCCTGCAACGCGCCGGGGCCGGGTCGCTCGTGCTGATCGACGAGATCGGGAGCGGCACCGACCCCGCCGAAGGCGGCGCGCTCGCCGCCGCGGTCTTGAAGACCTTAACGGGGCGGCGCGCGGTGACGCTCGCGACCACCCACTTAGGCGCACTCAAGCGGCTCGCCGCCGAGACGGTGGGCATCGTGAACGCGTCGCTCCAGTTCGACGCCGAGACCCTCACGCCCACCTATCGTCTCCTGAAGGGCGTGCCGGGGCGCTCCTATGGTCTCGCCATCGCGCGCCGCCTCGGCATCGCGGGCGCGGTGTTGGAGATCGCCGAGCGCGCAGTGCCCGAGGCCGAGCGCACGCTCGACCGACTGCTGGCCCTGGCCGAGACGCGCGCGCGCGAGCTCGAGGCGCGCGCCCACGCGCTGGAGCTGGAGGACGCCCGTCAGCGCGCCGACGCCGCCACGCTGGATCGGCGGGCGGCGGCCCTCGCGGGAACCGAACGTGCCGTCCAGGCCCGCGAGCGCACGCTGGAGCAGCGAGCGCGCGACCAGGCGCGCGCCTATCTGTTGGAGGCGCGCCGCAAGGTGGAGGAGGCGCTGGGGCAGGCGCGCGCCGCGGTGGACGAGGCGACGGCGCGGGAGGCGCGGCGTCTCGTCGAGCAGGCCATCGCGGATACGTCGGTGGCCGGCCCCGACACCGGGGACGCCGCGCCGCGGGACGGCTGGCTCTCGCTCGACGAACTGAAGCGGCTGCGCCATGCGGGCGGCCCAACCCCGCCGCCCGCCCGTCGCAAACCGGGCGCCGGGCACGAGGAGGAGGACGACGTCGCGTCGGGCGGGGGAGCGCGTCGCGCCGCGACCCAACTGTCCGAGGCCTCGCTCATCGGCCTCCGCGTCGCGGACGCCGAGCCCGTCCTCGTGCGGGCGCTCGACGCCGCCGTGCTCGCCGATCTCCCCTACCTCCGCGTGGTGCACGGCAAGGGCACGGGGGCGCTGCGTCGCTTCGTGCACGACGTCCTCGCCGCGGACCCCCGGGTGAAGCGCTTCGGGTCCGCCCCGGCAGCGGAGGGGGGCGATGGCGTGACGATCGTGGAATTCACGGCGTGAGTCTCATCCCCGACGACGTGATCGAGCAGGTCCGCGACGCCGCGGATCTGGTGGGGATCATCGGGGAGCACGTCGAGCTCAAGCGCACCGGGTCGGACTTCCGCGGCCCCTGCCCCTTCCACGGCGGGACGCATCGCAACTTCGCGGTGATCCCGAAGAAGGGCATGTTCTACTGCTTTGTCTGCCACGAGGCGGGGGACGTGTTCACGTTCTTTATGAAGAAGCTCGGCATGGACTATCCCACGGCGGTGCGGGAAGTGGCGCGCCGAGTGGGGATCGTCATCCCGGAGCGCGGCCCCACGGGTCCCGACCCGCGGGAGCCCTTGTTCGGCGCCGTCGCCGCCGCCGCCGACTGGTTCACCCGCCAGCTGGGGGAGCATGCCGAGGCGGCGGTGGCGCGCCAGTACCTCGAGTCGCGTCATCTCGCGCTCGACACCGCGTTACCGCTCGGCCTGGGGTACGCGCCGCGCGGCACGGCGTTCCTCGACGCCATGCACGGCCTCGGCGTGAAGGACACCGTGCTGCTCGAAGCGGGCCTCGTGCTGCAGCGGGAAGACGGCACCCGAGCCCCGCGGTTTCGCGGCCGGTTGCTGTTCCCAATCCATGATCTGCGCGGCCGCGTGGTGGGCTTCGGCGGCCGGATCCTGGGGGAGGGCGAGCCCAAGTATCTCAACTCGCCGGACACGCCGCTGTTCCACAAGGGGCAGCTGCTCTACAACCTGCACGTCGCGAAACAGGCGATGCGCAAGGCGGAGCGCGCCATCCTGGTGGAAGGGTACTTCGACGTGCTCCGCCTGGCGCTCGCCGGCATCGAGGAGGTGGTGGCGCCGCTCGGGACCGGCCTGACCGCGGAGCAAGCGGCCCTGGTGCAGCGCCATGCGCCCCAGGTGATTCTGGCGTACGACTCGGACGAGCCCGGTTTGCGCGCCACGTTCCGCGCGGGCGACGAGCTGTTGCGTCAGGGGCTGCGGGTGAGCGTCGCCACCCTGCCCGCGGGCGAGGACCCGGACAGCCTGGTGCAGCAGCGGGGCGCCGCGGGGTTCGAGGCGATCCTGAAGGACGCCGTCGACGTGCTGGAACGCAAAGTGCAGATCCTCGAGCGCAAGGCCTTCTTCACGACGCTCCCGGGCCGGCGCCGGGCGCTCGATCGGCTGCTCCCCACGATCCGCGCGACGCGAGATCCGATCACGCGCGAGCTCTACATTGCGCGCGCGGCCGAAGCAGCCGGCGTGCGCAAGGACGTGCTGGAGCGCGAAGTCGCGGGCCCGCGCGGCCCGACACCCGGGCCCCCGGCGGCGCGCGAGCGGCCGCGGGGAGGGCTGGTCGCGCTGCCCGCGAGTGCCGAGAAGGCGCTCGTCCTCCTGTTGCTCGAGGGCGGGCCGTGGCGGCCGCGCGTGCTCGAAGCCGTGGATCCTGAGGAGTTCGAGTTCCCCCCCTACCGCGCGGTCTTCGAGGCGGTGGCCGACGATCGCGTGCTGGCGCTCGACGATACCTCGGCCCGCGCCTACGAGGAGCTCCAGGCCGAAGGGCTCGGCGGGCGGGATCCGAATGAGATGTACGAAGTGGCCCTCAATTGGATGGAAGCCCGGCGGCTGGAGCGCCAGCTCCTCGAGCTCGACGAGCAGCTCCCGTTCGAGAACCCGGAGCGGCAGGCGTCCCTCATCGCGGAGAAGCGTCGTGTGTTCGACGAGCTCCGCAAACGGTATCCGCGTTACAAGATCGCTGCGAGGAGGCGAGGTGCACCCGGAACTTGAAGCGTTGTTAGCGCTGCAGGAGAAGGACCAGGCCGTCACCGCGACCGAGGAGGCCCTGGCGGGCCTCGCGCCCGAGCTGCAAGCGCTCGACGAAGCCCAGGCGGTGGCGGAGCGCGGGCTCGCGACCGCCCGGGCCGGCATTCAAGCGGCCATCGACCGGCGCGACGAGCTCGAGGGCAAGATCGCCAACTACCGCACGATGCAGGAGCAGCGACGGCAACGGCTCGAGTGGGTCCGGGGGGCGAAGGAGGCCTCGACCCTGATGGCCGAGCTCGACCTCGCGCGGTCGGTGCTCGCCAAGGAGGAAGCGGAGTTCATGCGCTCCGGCGACGCCGTCACCGAGGCGGAGCGGAAGGCGGCCGAGGCTGAGCAAGCGCTCGAGGCGGTGCGGGCTCAGCAGGCCCCATTGCGCGAGGCGCTCGCCGGCAAGCGGGGACAGATCGCCGCCGAGCGGGAGCGGGCTGCGAGCGCACGCGACGAGGCTGCCACCCGGGTCGCGCCGGCGTTTCTCGCGCGCTACGCGCGCATCCGCCGGGGCAAGGCGCCGCTCGCCCTCTACCCGCTGCACGGCGACGCCTGCGGCCACTGCTTCACGGCCGTGCCGACCCAGCGTCGGGCCCTGATCCAGCGCGGCGCCTCGATCGAAGCCTGCGAGGCGTGCGGCGTGCTGCTTTACGCCAGGGAATGATTCCCGCCCGCTGGGCCGTGCTGGCGCCCGCCGACCCGCGCCTCGCGGCCTCGCTCGCGCATGACCTGCACATCCCCGAGCCGCTCGCTGCGATCCTGGTGCAGCGCGGCTTCACGGCGCCCGAGCACGCCAAGGCGTTCCTCCGGCCCGAGCTCGAGCGGCTGTCCGATCCGCTCGTCTGGGCCGACATGCGCCGCGCCGTGGAGCTCGTGTCGGACGCCGTGCGCCGCAGCATCCCGATCCTGGACCACGGGGACTACGACGTCGACGGGCAGTGTGGCGCGGCGCTCCTCACCCGCGTGCTGCGGAGCGTGGGCGGCACGGCACACGCGTTTGTGCCGCATCGGTTGCGGGACGGCTACGATTTCGGCGCGGCGGGTCTCGCGGAGGCCCGGCGGGTCGGCGCGGGGCTCGTCATCA
>DATBCS010000222.1:0-3634 GCA_036270315.1 Gemmatimonadales bacterium | reverse complement strand
ATCGTCCCGTGATGTAATCTTCGGTGCGTTTATCTTTCGGGTTGGTGAAGATCAGCTGGGTGTCGCCAAATTCTACCAGCTCCCCCAATAAGAAGAAAGCGGTTTCGCTGGACACCCGCGCCGCCTGCTGCATGTTATGGGTCACGATGACGATCGTATAGTTCTGCTTGAGATTGTGGATCAGTTCTTCAATCTTGGCCGTTGCGATCGGATCGAGCGCCGAGCAGGGCTCGTCCATGAGCAGCACTTCCGGCTCGTTGGCGAGCGCGCGCGCGATGCAGAGACGCTGCTGCTGACCCCCCGAGAGACTCGTGCCCGGCGCCTGGAGCCGGTCCTTCACCTCGTCCCACAGCGCCGCCTGGCGCAAGGCGCGCTCCACGCGCTCCGGCATGTCCCGCTCGCGCACCAGCCCGTTCAGGCGCGGCCCATAGGCCACGTTGTCGAAAATGGACTTGGGAAACGGGTTCGGCTGCTGAAACACCATCCCCACGAGCTGGCGCAGCGCCACGGGGTCCATGCCGCGCGAGAACACGGACACGCCCTCGAGCAGGATGTCGCCACTGTGCCGGGTGCGCGGAATCAGGTCGTTCAGGCGGTTGATGGAGCGCAGGAACGTGCTCTTGCCGCACCCCGACGGCCCGATGAGCGCCGTCACCGCGCGGCGCGGGATCGTGAAGGTCAGGTCGTGGAGCGCCTGGGTCGCGCCGTACCAGAAGCTGTACTGCCGCACGTCGATGATCGGCGTGGGCCGCTCGCTCGGCCGCGGGGCCACGCGCTGGCGCAGCGGCGTCGCCTGCTGCTCGACCGCCGTCATCCGAACCTCCCCGTGATGTAGGCCTCGGTCTGCTCCTTGGCGGGCTTCGTGAAGAGCTCTTCGGTGCGCCCCACTTCGATGAGCTCGCCCAGATACACGAAGGCCGTGTAATCCGACACCCGGGCCGCCTGTTGCAAGTTGTGCGTCACGATGACGACCGTGTAGCGCGTCTTGAGCTCATGACACAGCTCCTCGATACGTTGCGTCGCGCTCGGATCGAGCGACGCGGTGGGCTCGTCGAGCAGCAGCACCTCGGGCTCGGGCGCGATCGCGCGGGCGATGCAGAGGCGCTGCTGCTGCCCGCCCGACAGGGCGAGCGCGCTGTCTCGCAGCCGATCCTTCACCTCGTCCCACAGCGTCGCCTGGCGCAGCGCGCGCTCCACCGCCTGGTCCACTTCGCCCCGGGAGCGGCGCCCGTTCACGCGCAACCCCGCCGCCACGTTGTCGTAGATCGACATCGTGGGGAAGGGGGTCGGCCGCTGAAACACCATCCCGACGCGGCGCCGCAGCTGCACCGGATCGACGCCATCGTCATAGATGTCGGCGCCGTCGAGCAGCACCCGGCCCGTCACCCAGCCGCCTTCCGACAGCTCGTGCATCCGGTTGAGGCAGCGCAACAAGGTGCTCTTGCCGCATCCCGACGGGCCGATGATGGCCGTCACGGTGTGCGCGGGGAACAGGATCGACACGTCCTTGATCACCGCGCGGCGCCCGTACAGCGCCGTGAGGCGGACCGCCTCGAGCTGCAGCCGCGCGTCAGCGGGCGGCGCCATGGCGTTGCCGCAGGGTCCACCGGGCCATCACCCCGAGCACCAGCACGAGCCCCATCAACACCAGGGCCGCCGCCCACGCGAGCCGGTGCCACTCCTCAAATGGCCCCGTCGCGTAGGTGTAGATCTGCAGCGACAGCGTCTGCATCGGCAGCGTGATGTCGGTGCTGAAATTGAGGTTGCCGAGCGCCGTGAACAAGAGCGGCGCCGTCTCGCCCGCGATCCGCGCGATCCCGACGAGACACCCCGTGAGGATCCCGGCGAGCGCCGTGCGGGCGACGATGCGGAGCGAGGTGCGCCAGCGCGGGTAGCCGAGGGCGAGCGCCGCTTCGCGGAGCGAATGGGGCACCAGCCGCGCCATCTCCTCCGTCGTGCGGGCGATCATCGGCACCATCAGGATCGCGAGGGCGACGCTGCCCGCCACCGCGGAGAAGTGGAACGGCCGCACCAACCAAATCCAGGCAAAAATCCCGATCACAATGGATGGCGTGCCGTTCAGCACATCGGCGACGAAGCGGACCGTCCAGCCGAGGCGGCCGGAGCCGTACTCGGCGAGGTACAGACCGGTCCCGATGCCGATCGGCAGCCCGATCAGCGCGGCCAGCCCCACGATGATGCCCGTGCCGACGATGGCGTTCGCCACGCCCCCGCCCGCCTGGCCCGCCGGAACCGGGTTGTGCGTGAAGAAGTTCCAGTCGAGCGAGGAGGCCCCCTTGGCGATCAGGTGACCGAGGATCAACGCCAGCGCAACCACGGCCACGCCCGCGAGCGCGGCCACCACTCCCGTCATGAGGCCGCTCACGATGTGCCGCCGGAGGCCGCGGCCGGTCACAAGGCCCGGCTCCCCACCGCCGTGCCCCGGGCGACCTGCCAGATCAAGAGGCGCGCCAGCGCGTTCACGACCACGGTGATCACGAACAGGACCAGCCCGACCTCGAACAGCGCCGACAGATAAATACTGGTGGTCGCCTCGCTGAACTCGTTGGCGAGCGCGGCGGCCATGGTGTAGGCGGGCTGGAGCACCGACAGGCCGATGTCGTGGCGGTTGCCGATCACCATCGTCACGGCCATGGTCTCGCCCAGCGCTCGGCCCAGCCCCAGGATGACGGCGCCGATCAGTCCGGCCCGGCCGTAGGGCACGATCGCGGTCCAGACCGCCTCCCAGCGGGTCGCGCCCATGCCGACCGCGGCCTCCCGCTGGCTCGGGGGCACGGCGAGCAGGATCTCGCGCGACACCGCGGCGATGTAGGGCACGATCATGATCGCGAGGATCACGGCCCCCGCGAGCAGCGAGTTGCCGTAAAACACCCCGTTCACGAACGGGGTCCAGCCGAACACGGCCCGCAAGGGCGGTACGAGGTAGCTCCGCAGGAACGGGATCAGCACGAAGATCCCCCACAGCCCGTACACTACGCTCGGGATCGCGGCCAACAGTTCGACCATGAACGCCACCGGCTGGCGCAGCCACGTGGGCGCGAACTCGCTCAAGTAAATGGCGACGCCGAGCGCGAGCGGCACGGCGATGAGCAGCGCGAGCAAGGAGGAGGCGAGCGTCCCGAAGATGAGCGGCGCGGCGCCGAACACGCCCCGCACCGGATCCCACACGGAGGTCCACAGGAACGGCAGGCCAAACTGCTTCACGGCAGGCCAGGCGTGCACCACCAGCTCGCCGAGCACCATCACGAACAGCAGGGGGAGCAGCAGCGCCAATCCCGTCAGCACCCCTCGGTACAACCGGTCCCCGGCGTTCACCCCGCGCAGCACCTGCCAGCCTTGCGGCCCAGCGGCGTCAACGGTCGGGGGGTGGGGCAGTGGTGTGATCGGGACCGTCGTCATGGCGGCCGGAAACGTATCGGCCGTCTGTCACGGCTCTGTAACGGCGTTGCGCGATAGGAAAACCCCCCCGCAGGCGAACAACACCGTGCGGGGGGTGAACGACAGCCGGAAGGAGGGGTTACCGGGCTGCCGTCGTCTTCCAGACCTGCTTGCCGTCGACCGTGATGGACTCGAGCCGGTCCTTGATCCACGGCCCTAACTGCTTCGGCAGCGG
>DATBCS010000221.1:0-2336 GCA_036270315.1 Gemmatimonadales bacterium | reverse complement strand
GACCCCCACCCCGATCTTCGAAAGCTGTCCTGTGAGGTCGAGCGAGCGCCCGCCCCCCAAGAAGTCATAAGCCGTCCAGCCGCTTTGCACCCGGAAGCAGTCGATCGAGCCATACCCGGCACCGACGCGGACCCGATAGCGCGGCGCGTCGCTCACGCGCACCACGACCCGCACCGTCGAATCCGCGGGCGCCGTGTCCGCGAGCCCGACGTTCACCGAGCTGAACATCCCCAGGCCGTACAGGTCCCGCTGCGTCTGGTACAGCGGGTCCAGGCCAAACCAGTCGTGTGGCCTCACCGAGAGCGTGCGGCGGATCGTGGCGGTGTCCCCCGGGCTGGCGCCCATGATCACCACGGCGCCGACGCGCACCCGCGGTCCCGGCGCCGCCTCGAGCGTGGCCAGCGCCGTGAGCGCGGCGCCGTCCACGTCGAAGCTCCGCAACACGTCGGCGAAGGGATAGCCGCGGTTTCGCAGCCAGCTCACGACGGTGTCGCCCGCTGCCTGGAACAGAAACCGATTGAACGGACCGCCGATCTCAAGGGGGAGCCGGCGCCGCAGGTCGGCCACGTCGCCCACCGAGTCCAGGCCGCGCAGCTCGAGGCGGCGCAGCCGGACCGGCTCGCCCTCGTAGATGTGCACCTTGATAAAGACGTCCCGGTCCTCCCGCCGCACAATCGTATCCACCACCGCGTTCATGTAGCCACTTTGGCGGTAGAGCAGGAGTAGCCGGATCACGTCGCGCCGGAACTCAAGCTCGTTGAAATAGCGCTTCGCCCCCAGCCCGAGAGACCGGATGAGGAAAGCACGCGCAAACCAGCTCGAGTTGGACGTGGCGATCGCGGCGCGCAGTGTGTAGTCGTCGAGGGCGTGATTGCCCTCAAAGGAAAGGGCGCGCACCACCCGCTGCTGCTCTTGCTGCGCGGCGAGCGGGGCCGCCGCGGACGCCGCGACGAGCAGGAGAGACACAAACGCACGCAATTGACGCGGTCGGGCCGGGTCCGTATGTTGGCTCACTCCCGCCGCACTGTCAACCTTTTCGACACCTGATCGCATGCGCGCGCTCCCAGAGCTGGCCTTCGCCGCCCTCGTGGCGACCACTGCGTGCGGCGGGCGCCGCGCGGGCGCGGGGCAGGCCGCACTCACGTACTACGAAAGCTACGACCCGCGCTCGCTCGACCCCGCGCTCTCGACGGACGTGCCGACAGGCGAGATGGTGACGCTGGTGTACGACGGCCTCACCCAGTTCGACGCCAACGGGAACGTGGGGGCTGCGCTCGCGGATCGCTGGTCGGCGGACCGCACGGGCCAGCACTACGTCTTTCACCTGCGAGCGGGCGTCAAGTTCCACGACGGGACGCCGCTCACCGCGGGCGGCGTGCGCGAGAGCTGGCGCCGCGTGCTCGCGCCGGCGACCCAGGGGGGGCGCCCCTGGCCGCTCTATCCCATCGCGGGCGCGGCGGCTTACGCGGCGGGCCGCGCCGCCGACGTGGCGGGCCTGCGGGCGCTGGGCGACACCGCGCTCGCGGTTGAGCTCACCGCCCCGCTCGCGATTTTTCCCAAGTTCTTGGCGATGCCCGTGGCGAGCATCGTCCCGGCGCCACCCCCTGCAAGCCTGGGCCAGCGTCCAGTGGGGACTGGCCCGTGGCGCTTCGTCGCCTGGCAGCACGACGATTACCTCGCGTTCGCGCGGAACCCGGCCTACTGGGGCGGCGCCCCCGCGGCCGACACGCTCGCGGTGCGGATCATCCCCGAGCCGCTGACGCGCGCGGCCGAATTCGAGGCGGGGCGGCTCTCCGTCATCGAGGTGCCGTTCGGCGAGACGGCGCGGTGGCGCCGGGTGCACCCCGACTGGCTGGTCGAAAAGCCGGCGCTGCGGGTCGTGTACGTCGCGCTCAACACGCGGCGGGGCCCGCTCGCCGACGTGCGGGTACGCCAAGCGATCAACATGGCGGTGAACGTTCCGGAGCTCTTGGCGACGGTGTACGGCGGCCGCGGGATCCTGGCCCGCGGCGCGGTCCCACCTGGGCTCGCAGGGAGCGATACGGCACGGCCCGGCTACCCGTACGATCCCGCCGCCGCACGACGGCTGCTCGCTCAGGCGGGGTACGCGAGCGGGATCGCTCTCGCCCTGTGGCGCACGGCCGCGAACGTCGAGCTGTCGCAGGTGGCTCAAGCGATTCAGGCCGAGCTCGAGGCGGTAGGCGTCCGCGTGCAGCTGATGGAGCGCGACGCGTCGAGCCAGCGGGCGGCCGCGCGGAAGGGCGAGGCCGACATGGTCATCCTCGACTGGTGGGCCGACTATCCGGACGCCGATGATTTTCTGTTTCCCCTGTTTT
>DATBCS010000220.1:0-4982 GCA_036270315.1 Gemmatimonadales bacterium | reverse complement strand
GGCCGCGAACCACCAGACGCACAATGCGGCCGCCCTGGCTGAGGCGGGAGCCGCGATCCACCTCCCCGAGCGCACCCTCTCCGCCCACACCCTCGCCGAGCAGGTCACGAGCCTCCTCGCCGACCGCCCGGCGCGCGAGTCGCTCGCCGCCCGCGCCCGCGCCCGCGGGCACCCGGACGCCGCCCGAGAGATCGTGTCGAGGATCTTGACACTCGTCGGTTAAGGCCGTGGTGTCTTTCGCAAGTTCCGTAGATTCGCTATATTAGGCCCCCACTAATGACCTTGTTTGCAACGGTGGATCCCCGCCCGATCCACTTCATGGGGATCGCCGGTGCGGGGATGAGTGGCCTGGCGCTCCTCGCCAGGCAGCACGGCGTAGCGATAACCGGTTGTGATAATCAGCCCTCAGGAGCAGCCGATTTGGCAGCCTTGGGGGTGGAAATATGGCGGGGTCACGACCCTGAGCATGTCGTGGGAGCTCGGGCGATCGTCGTCACCGCTGCGGTACCGGGAGACCACGCGGAGCTGGAGCGAGCACGCGCCCTCGGGGTCCCGGTGGTACGGCGGGCTGACGCCCTCAGCTAGGCCGTCGCTGGCGGAACGGTGGTCGCTGTAAGCGGGACGCACGGCAAAACGACCACCACGGTGATGGTCACGGAGGCGCTGGCGGCCGCCGGGCGGGATCCTACGGGACTCGCCGGCGGCCGTGTCGCTCGGTGGGGTGGCAACGCCCGGGTAGGCGGGCAGGCGCTCTACGTGGTCGAAGCGGACGAATACGACCGCTCGTTTCTGTCGCTCGCGCCGACCGTGGCCGTGGTGAACAACGTCGAAGCCGATCACCTCGAGTGTTACGGCGGGAGCGTGGCGGCGCTGGAAGAAGCGTTCGTGCAGTTCGCGCGTCCCGCCGCGCGCGTCATCGCGGGGGCGGACGACGCGGGTGCGCGGCGCGTGGCGGCGGCGCTCGGGCCGCGGGTGTGGCGGGTCGGGCTGGCAGCGGACGCCGAGGTGCGGATCAGCGATCCCGCACTCGATGAGCGAGGCTCGACGGCGCGGATCGAACTGCCGGGGGGCCGCGCGCTGACCCTGCGGCTCGCGGTGCCGGGGCTGCACAACGTGCGGAACGCCGCGGCGGCGATGGCCGTGGCCGCGGCGCTCGACGCCGATCTCGAGCGCTGTCTCGCGGCGCTCGCGGCGTTCCCCGGCGTGGGCCGGCGCTTCGAGCGCGTGGGCGAAGCCCGCGGCGTGACGGTGGTGGACGATTATGCGCATCACCCGAGCGAGGTGCAGGCGACGCTCGCCGCCGCGCGGCAGGCGTTCCCGGGGCGGCGGGTCGTGGCGGTGTTCCAGCCGCACCTATTCTCGCGCACCGCGCTGCACGGCGAAGCGCTGGGACGCGCGCTCGCGGCGGCGGACCTCGTGGTCGTGGCCCCGATCTATGGCGCGCGCGAGCGGCCCGTGCCGGGTGTGACGGCTGATCTCGTGGCGCGCGGCGCCGCGCGCGCCGGGGCGACGACAGTGGCAGTGCGCGAGCGCGCCGCGCTCACCGCGCGGGTCGCGGAGGCGGTGCGCGCCGGGGACGTGGTGTTCACCCTCGGCGCCGGCGACGTGACGGAGGTGGGGCCCGAGCTGCTCACCGAGCTCGGGAACGGGGAAGCAGGAAGGGGGAAACGGGCGTGACGCGCCGATGGTCGCGCGCGCGCCGCCGGGCGCTCTTCACCGCGGCGGGCGTCGCGCTCGGGGTGCTCGGATGGCTCGGCGCGCCGCACGTGCTGCGACACGTGGCGTTCTTCCGGGTGCGCCAGATCGAGCTCGTCGGCGTGCGCCATCTCGCGCCCGACGCGGTGATCGCGGCGCTCCGCCTGCCGGAGCGGGCGAGCGTGTTCACCGACACACGGCTCCTCGCCGACCGGGTGCAGAGTCTCGCGGGCGTGGCGGAGGCGCGCGTGGTTCGCCACCTCCCCAGCGCGCTCGCGATCGTGCTCCGGGAAGTGGAGCCTGCGGCGTTGGTCCGGGGCCCGCGCGGCACAGGGCTTGTCGTCGTCGACGCCGCGGGGCACGTGCTCCCGTTCGATCCCGCCCGGGCTGGGGTCGACCTGCCGATCGCGGCCAGCGCGGACGTGGGGATCGTCGGGGTCCTCGCGCTGATCCAGGCGGTGGACCCGGCGCTCTTTCAGACCATCACCGGCGCGCGCGGGTTCGCGCGCCGGGACGTGCTACTGGAAATCGGAGCTCGGCGCGTCCTGGTCGGGCGCGACGTCGGGCCGGAGGTCATTCGGGCGGTGGCGTTGGTCGCGCAAGATCTGGCGGCGAAGGGGCGCTCCTATGCGGAGCTCGACGCCCGCTTCGCGGGCCAGGTGGTCGTGCGGCGGAAGCCGAGTGCCGGGGCGTGAGCCGCGACCGCCAGCTCGTGGCCGGGCTCGATCTCGGTAGCACGAAGACGTGCGCGGTCATCGCCGAGGTCGTCGGTGACCTGCCGCGGCTGCCGCTCGCCAAGGTGCTGGGCGTCGGGCTGGCGAAGAACGCGGGCGTGCGCCGCGGCGTGGTGCGCGACATCGACGAGACGACTCGCTCCATCGCCGCTGCGCTGCACGACGCCGAGCGGATGGCCGGCGCCAAGGTGAGCGCCGTGACCTGCGGGATCGCGGGCGAACACGTGGCGGCCCGCACGTCGCCCGGGGTGGTGGCTGTGTCGGCCGAGGAGATCACGCCCGAGGACGTGGCCCGCGTGAACGAGGTCGCCCGGGCGGTGTCGCTGGGACGCGACCAAGAGCTGCTGCACGACATCCCGCAGGAGTACGTCGTGGACCAGCAGCGCGGGATCTCGGACCCGGTGGGGATGACGGGCACGCGGCTGGAAGTGGAGATGTACCTCGTCACGGTGCAGGCCACGGCGGCGCAGAACCTGCGCAAGAGCGTGCAGCGCGCGGGCTACCGACCGGCCGACTTGGTGCTCGAGCCGCTCGCCGCGTCCTACGCGGTGCTGACCGACGACGAGAAGGAGCTGGGCGTCGCGCTGGTAGAGGTGGGTGGGGGGTCGACGGGCGTGGCGATCTTTCACGAAGGCAAGATCCGCCACCTGGCGTCGATCAAGTTCACCGGCGCGCACGTCACGAACGACCTGGTGCAGGGACTCAGCGTGACGCAGGCCGACGCGGAGCGCTTGAAGGAGCGGCATGGCGTCGCCTACCAGCCGCTCGTGGACGCCTCGGAGATGGTCAATCTCCCGTCCACACCGAGCCAGGGCGCGCGCCAAGCGTCGCGCGAGCTGCTGTCGCACATCATCCACCAGCGGGTGGACGAAATCTTCCAGCTCGTGCAGCGCGAGTTCGAGCGGGCGGGTTACGGCGGCGGGCGGCTGCCCGCCGGCGTCGTGCTGACCGGGGGGACGGCGCACCTCCCGGGGATGGTCGAGCTCGCGCGCGAAGCGTTCGCGGTCCCGGTGCGGGCGGGCACACCCGAGCAGGGGATCTCCGGGCTCGTCGACAGTGTCCAGGCGCCGCGCTACGCGGTGCCCGTGGGGCTGGTGCTGTACGCCGCGCGCAAACTCGCGGCGGGCGGCGCCACGAGCGGTACGCTCGCGCGGAGCGGTGGGGTGGAGAAGCTGTTCGGACCGCTGAAACGGTGGTTGCAGGACTTCTTCTGATCGTTACCCGAGGGGGCCCATGATCTTCGAGCTCGAAGAGACCGTCTCGCAGAACGCCCGCATGAAGGTGGTCGGGATCGGCGGCGGCGGCGGCAACGCCCTGAACCGCATGGTCGACGAGGGGCTCCAAGGCGTCGAATTCATTTCGGTCAACACCGACGCGCAGGCCTTGCTCAACAACAAGGCCGATGTGAAGGTGCAGATCGGGAAGAAGCTGACGCGTGGCCTCGGCGCCGGGGCGCGGCCCGAAATCGGCCGCCAGGCGATCGAGGAAAACCGCGACGAGGTGCTGCACGCCCTGCAGGGGGCCGACCTCGTGTTCGTGACCTGCGGCATGGGCGGCGGTACCGGGACCGGCGCGTCCCCGATCATCGCCCAGATGGCGCGGGATCTTGGCGCGCTCACGATCGGGATCGTTACGAAGCCGTTCCTGTTCGAAGGCCGCAAGCGGATGCGCCAGGCGGAAATGGGCAGCGCCGAGATGCGCAAGCACGTCGACACCATGGTCGTCGTGCCGAACGAGCGGCTGCTCGCGGTGGTCGGCAAGGGCATTCCGTTCCAGGATGCCCTGAAGAAGGCCGATGACGTGCTGCTGCACGCTACGCAGGGCATCTCCTCCCTCATCACCGTCACCGGCATCGTGAATGTCGATTTCGCCGATGTCCGCACGGTGATGCAGAATGGCGGTGCCGCGATCATGGGCACCGGGATGGGGCGCGGCGAGAACCGCGCCATGGAGGCCGTGCAACAGGCGATCTCCTCACCGCTGCTCGACAATATCTCCATCACCGGCGCCACCGGCGTGCTGATCAACATCACGGGCGGCGAGGACCTCACCCTGGGCGAGGTCACCCAGATCTCCGACGTCGTGAAGGACGCCGCGGGCGAGGACGCCGAGATCATCTTCGGGACCGTGAACGACCCCGCGATGCACGGCGAGATCCGCGTCACGGTGATCGCGACGGGGTTCGACCGGCCCGCCGTGGCCGAGACACCGGCGCGCGCGGCCCCCGGAGTACTCCCGTTCCGCGAGCGCGTCACCCGGCCCACGCCGGTGCCGGCGCCGGGCTTTCCCAAAGCCGCCGAGGCGACGCGCCGCCCCGCGCCTCCGCCCCCGGAGCTCACCGAACTCGAAATCCCGACGTTCATTCGGCGGCAAATGGACTGATGACTTGGCGCGCCAGCCACTACGTCGTCGTTGGGACACTCACCGCCGGCGGGCTCGTCTGGGCCGGGCGGGCCGCGTGGTCGTGGCGCCGCCCCCTCACCGCACCCGCCATCGTCGTGGACGCGGCGTACACCGAGTTCGCCGACACCCTCGGCCGGCGCGAAACCCTGG
>DATBCS010000219.1:0-4891 GCA_036270315.1 Gemmatimonadales bacterium | reverse complement strand
TCGGACGTGGCGGTCCACGTGGCGAATCTGGACCATCGGGTGGTGGTCGATCATCCCAAGCCGGATCCCACCGCTCCCTGCCGGCAGTAGGCGGCGGGCGGCGCGCGGTTACGGGAGAGGCGCGGCGCGCCGGGCGCGGCTGGCCCGGCGCGCGAGCCCGAGCATCGCCAGCCCGAATAGGAGCAGCGCCGCGCCCCACACCAGGTCGATCGGCACCCCGGTCGGCGCCGTGCCAGGGGCGTCGCGGGTCGCCGCGCCGTAGGCGGTGAGCAGCGCGCCGACGAGACTGAAGAACACGCCCATCGGCAGCCGCACGTCGAGCATCGCGTCGTCTCCTTAGAAGAACACCAGGTTCAGCATCAGGGTGAGCGCGAGCACTCCCACCGCGAGCACCAGGGGGCGCTCGTACCAGCGCGCCACCACGTCCGCCGGCTGCGGCGTCAGGCCGTACACCAGGCCGCGCAGCTCCTCGGGGGCGCGCGGCCGGGTGAGGAGCGAGACGACGATCGTCACGACGAAGCAGGTGACCCAGGCCACGATCGCGGTCCAGAAGGTTTGCGCCAGCTCGCTCGGGTAGGTCGTCACGGTCCCGAGGTAGCCGCCCTTCACGCCCACCGTCGCGCCCGCCGGGAGCGTCAGGCCGTGGTGCACCGCGGCCGCCAGGATCCCGGCGACGAGCCCCGCAAACGCGCCATGCCCTGTGGTGCGCTTCCAGAACATGCCCAGCGCGAACGTCGCGAACAGCGGCGCGTTCACGAACGCGAACACGAGCTGCAACAAGTCCATGATGTTGTTGAACGACGCGGCGACGTAGGCCGCCGCGATCGAGATGGCGACGCCCGCCACGGTCGCGAACCGGCCCATCGCGAGGTAGTGCGCGTCCGGCGCCCCCGGCCGCACGTAGCTCTGGTACAGGTCGTAGGTCCAGACGGTGTTGAACGCCGTGACGTTGCCGGCCATCCCCGACATGAAGGACGCGAGCAGCGCCGTCAGGCCGAGCCCGAGGAGGCCCGCGGGAAAGAACTGCACCAGCAGCATGGGCGTCGCCAGGTCGTAGTCCAGCACGACCCGGCCGCGCGCGTCGCGCAGCGCGGTCCCCGTGCGGGGGTCGAGCTTGGGCGGCACGATCCCCTGTGCGCCACTGGGTGACGAGGCCTGGGCGACCGCCGGGGGTGCGGCCGCTGTGGTCACCTGCGCCGCAGGGACGGCCGCCCGCGGTCGCACGCCGGCGAGCGGGCTCACCACGAGCGCCAGCATGCCGGGGAGAATCACGAGGAAGGGAAACAGCATCTTCGGGATGGCGGCGATCAGCGGGGTGCGTCGCGCCGCCGTCATCGAGTTCGCGGCCATGGCGCGCTGCACCACCAGGAAGTCGGTGCACCAGTAGCCGAACGACAAGACGAAGCCCAGGCCCATCACGAGGCCGAACCACTCGACGCCCACGGGATTCGCGGCGGCGTGGCCCATGAACGCCCAGCTGTGGGTGTAGGCCCCGGCGGCGTAGCCGTTCGTGGTGGCGACGGCGGCGAGCCGCCCGGCGAGTCCGGGCCACCCGCCCACCGCGCGCAGCCCCAGGAACACGAGCGGCGCGAAGCCGAGCACGATCAAGAAGAATTGCAGCACCTCGTTATAGATCGCGCTGGTGAGCCCGCCGAGCAGGATGTAGCCGAGCACCACGCCCGCGGCCACGAGGATGCTCACGTCGAAGCTCCACCCGAGGAGCAGGTTCAGGAGCTTCCCCATGGCGTAGAGCGAGATCCCCGACGAGAACACCGTCATGATGGCGAACGACACCGCGTTCAGAGCACGGGTCTTCTCGTCGAACCGCAGCTTCAGGTACTCGGGGACGGAGCGGGCGCGGGAGCCGTAGTAGAACGGCATCATGAACAAGCCAAGGAACACCATCGCCGGGATGGCGCCTACCCAGTAGAAGTGGCTTGTGGCGATGCCGTACTTGGCCCCCGAAGCGCCCATCCCGATGACCTCTTGCGCGCCGAGGTTGGCGGAGATGAACGCCAGCCCCGTCACCCAAGCGGGAATCGAGCGGCCCGAGAGGAAGAAATCCTCGCTCGTGTGCACCGAGCGCCGCAGCAGGGCGCCGATGCCCAGCACGATCGCGAAGTACAGCACCATTACGGCGTAGTCGATCCAGTGGAGCGTCGTCGCCGGCATGCCGCGATTCCCGGGAAGGTCGCCCAAAGATGCGCCGTGCCAGCCTCCCGGCAAGCGCGTGTCGCCCTTGAGGCTCAGCCGGCGGGGGGCAGATTACCGCGTGGTTTCGAGGAGGAACTCGCTCATGACCCGGGACACCCTGCCATGACCGCACCGCGCGCCGGAGACCGCCCCCGTCCGCCCCGCCCCCCAGCAGGCCCCCCGCGCCCCCCGCGCCCGTACGTGCTGGGCGAAAGCACCTGGCCGGCGGTACGCGACACGCCCTATGAGGTGGTGGTGCTGCCGTGGGGTGCGACCGAGGCGCACAACCGGCACCTGCCCTACGGGACCGACACCATTGAGACCGAAGCGATCGCCGCCCTCTCGGCGGGTCTCGCCTGGGAGCGCGGGGCGCGCGTGGGCGTGCTGCCGATCGTCGCGTTCGGGGTCCAGACGGGGCAGCTCGACATCCCGTTCTCCTTGAACCTGAACCCCTCGACGCAGTTCGCGCTGCTCGGGGACCTCGCCCGCGCGCTGGCGGGCCAGGGCGTGCGCAAGCTCGTCATCCTGAACGGGCACGGCGGCAATGATTTCAAGCAGATGATCCGCGAGCTCCAGCCCGGCCTGGCGCTGTTCTTGTGCATGGTCAACTGGTACACGGTGGTCGAGCCGCAGGCCTTCTTCTCAGACCTGGGGGACCATGCGGGCGAGCTCGAGACGAGCGTGATGCTCCATCTCGCACCCGAGCTCGTGCGCCCGCTCGCCGAGGCGGGCCCGGGACGGGCCCGGCGCTTCACGATCGCGGCGCTGCGCGAGGGCTGGGCGTGGGCGCCGCGGCGGTGGACCCAGGTGACCGACGACACCGGGGTCGGTAACCCGGCGCGCGCCACGGCGGAGAAGGGGGCGCGCTACGTCGAGGCGGTGACGCAGAAGATCGCGCAGTTCCTGGTCGAGCTCGCCGCCGCGGATCCCGACCACCTGTACGCCTAAGGGCCGCCGGACGGCGGGAGACCGCTAGGCTTTGCGCCGCGGCGCTGCCCGCACCAGCACCACGCCGTGCGGCGGGACGGTGTCGCTGAACTCACCCGCGAACGTGCCACGATCGGTGTGGGCCCAGAGATCGCGGACCCTGACGGAGTCCGTGTGGAGCCCCACGCGGTGAAACAGCACGGTGATCCTGGCCGGTGCGCTCGAGCGATTGAGGAGCGCCACCGCGCGGGCCCCGTCCTTGAGCGGCTTCGCCCACACCTGGAGCTCGGGCGGCGTCTCCCACGCCAGCGTCCCCTGCACGCCGAGCGAGTCCTGGTCCACGGCGATCACCTCACGGTTCGTGAGGATCTCCCGCGTCGCGGCGGACATGGCGCGCACGTCGTTTCCCGCCATCAAGGGTGCGGCCATGATCGCCCAGAGGCTGAAATGGGCGCGGTATTCGGCGTCCGTCATGCCGCCATTGCCCACCTCGAGCATGTCGGGGTCGTTCCAGGCGCCGGGGCGCGCCACGCTCGCATGCTGGGCCGACAGGTCGAGGTTGTCGAGCATCGAGGGCCACTTGTCTTCGATATCGTCCGTCGTGCGCCACAGGTTACCGATCGGCGGAGCCCACTCCCACGGCTGGTTCGAGCCCCACTCGCACAGGCTGAACACGATGGGCCGGCCCGCGTGCGCCAGGCCATCGCGGAACGTGGCGTACTGCGTCGGCGCGTCGAGCCCCTTGGCGTTACACCAGTCCTCCTTCACGTAGTCGACGCCCCAGCGGGCGTAGGTGCGCGCGTCCTGCGCCTCGTGCCCGTACGTGCCGGGGCGCCCCTGGCAGGTCTTGGTGCCCGCGTCGGTGTAAATCCCGAATTGGAGCCCCTGGGCGTGGACGTAGTCGGCGAGCGCCTTGATGCCGTGCGGGAAGCGCGTCGAGTCGGCGACGATGGTGCCATCCGCCTCGCGCGCCACCTGCCAGCAGTCGTCGATCACCACGTAGCGGTATCCCGCGTCGCGCAGGCCGCTCGCGACCAGGGCATCGGCCGTTTCCCGGATGAGCCGCTCGCTCACGTCGCAGCCGAAGTGGTTCCAGCTGTTCCACCCCATCGGGGGTGTGCGCGCCAGGCCGTTGTCGAGCGCGCCATGGCGCACGAGCGGCACGACGGGGACCGCGAGCAAGGCCACGAGGAGGGGATGGGCGAGGCGCAGACGCACGGGAACGTCTCCTTGATGAGGTGAGCCGTCGGACCAATACTACGTGGGCCCGGACATCCCTCGCCACTCACTCGGGCGGCCCCGCGGCCCCCAGTACGGAGGATGCATGCGCCTGTGTCATCTGGTGATCGCCGCCCTTCTTCCTGCGCTCTCCGCTCCCGGCGCGTCGGCTCAGGAGCCCGCCGACTCGGAGCACGTCCGGGTCGATACGCTGATCCCGATGCGGGACGGCGTGCGCCTGTTCACGGTCATCGTCACGCCGCGAGGCGCCACCGCGCCGCTCCCCCTGCTCATGACGCGGACCCCCTACAGCGCCGCCACCAATGCCCGAATGGCGCGGGGGGCCAAGCACCTGGGCCTCGACGGGTACATCCTCGTGTTCCAGGACATTCGGGGGCGGTTCCGCTCCGAAGGGACCTTCGACATGAATCGCCCGCCTCACTCGGGGCATGCCGGGACCGACGAGAGCACGGACACCTACGACACGATCGACTGGCTGGTGCACCACGTCCCGAACACCAACGGCAGGGTCGGGGTGCTCGGCGTCTCCTAC
>DATBCS010000218.1:0-11952 GCA_036270315.1 Gemmatimonadales bacterium | reverse complement strand
CGCCGCCCTGCTCGGGTGCGGCGCCATCGTGCTGGCGTACGTGCCGCCCCGCGGCATCTCCGAACCGCGCCGTCGAGATCGGGACCGCGAGCCGACGGCCGCCCGTCTACGGGCGCGGCGCCTGGCCAACCAGTGGCGCAGCGTTGACCTCGAGCTTCGGCTCGAACGATATCGCCACGGGCTCGAGCCCGAGCTCGTCCGGCGCCGGGCCGCCGGACGGCCTGGTCCGGCACTGCTCACCGACGGCTTGGACACGATTCCGGAAGCCACGCGCCAGCTACTCGCCGCCGTGCTCGATACCGTATGGCGCCGCCTCGGCCTCGGTGTGACCAAGATCTCGGTCGGCGTCGTGGTTGACGCGTCGCGTGGTCTCGCGCGCACCCGGACTCCGAGACCGTACCGCGATGCGTCATCGTATCTGCTGCCCGATCTAAGCGACCGGACCACGTGCATTGCTCTGGTCCCAGTCTACAGTGTGAGTCGGTTGCGCAGGCTGCTCGAGCTCAAGCCCGATGAGTGGACGGCGTTATTAGGCGACCGGGAGGCATGGCTCAGGCGCGCGCTCGGGCCTTGCGCCTTTTACGCCGCGTTCGGTATGCCCGGTAAGCCGGTGCGGAGCTGGCTCGCCGGACAGCGCTACGCGCTCGCCCTCTATCCCGACTGGGATCGCTCGCCTGGCCCAGCGCAGCCGTACGAAGGATGGGTGGACCCTGCGACCAAGCGCTGGTACTGGCCCCAGCTCTACCGCGAGCTCCCACCCTCAGCCATCGCGTGTCGCGCCGGGCGGGCTGCGGGCTGCCGCGCGGCGGTTCTGCAGAGACCCGACCCGGAATGGGACGACTCGCTCTCCCGCGCGGTTGCAACCGAGCCACCGTGGCGCCAGCAGCGACTCTCGGAAAGCGAGCGCTACTTGGGCGATGTACTACACGACGTCGGTCACGACCGCTTCTCGCGCTTCTGGGCCTCACCCCTGCCGGTCGACACGGCCCTGGCAGCAGCCCTGAAGCAGCCGGTTGGGGAGTGGACCGAGCAATGGCAACGACGCTTCGCCCCGCTGCTGCCGCTCGGCGCCGCCCCGCCACTGCGGGCCGCATTCCTCGGGCTGCTCGTCGCCGGGGTCGCGCTGGCGAGCGCCGCTCTCGGCGCCCGGCGGCGTCAAGTGCGATGAACGCTCGGATCATCCCCACCGCGCTCTTCGCCTTGCTCGTCGCACCCGTCCTCGTCCGGGCCCAAAACCCGTGGGAGCGACAGGTGGTGGACTACGTCCAGCGCACGGCCACGGCGCTCCGTCGACAGGGGCTCGAGCCCACAGGTGCGCCCCGGGTGGGCCCAATGTTGGTCGATGAGTCGGCCTGGTTCAGCGTGACGCTGCGCGCCGGCGTGTCCTACGCGATCGTCGGCGCCTGCGACAACGATTGCAGCGGCCTCGATCTCGCGCTCTACAGCGACGCCCACAATGAGGTCGAGGCTGAGCGGGGCAGCGCGGTGCCGATGGTCAAGGTCACGCCCCGCGAAACGCTGCAATACCGGGTGAAGGTGACGTTGACTGGCTGCCGCCTGAGTCCCTGCTGGTACGGGATCGGGGTGTATCGGCAGGCTGCTACTCCCCCAGCACCTTGATGATCACGCGTTTCTTGCGTTGCCCATCCCACTCACCGTAGAACACCCGCTGCCACGGCCCTAGGTCGAGCTTGCCGGCAGTGATCGGCACGATGACCTCGTGGCCGATCGTGAGACTGCGGAGGTGGGCCGCGGCATTATCCTCACCGGTCGCGTTGTGCCGGTAGCGACCGGGGTCCCACGGCGCGATCGTGCCCTCCAACCACGCGAGGATGTCCGACCACAGCCCCGACTCGTGGTCGTTCACGAAGACCGATGCGCTAATGTGCATCGCGCTCACGAGCGCGAACCCCTCCGCGACCCCGCTGGCGCGGACCTGCTCCGCGACCTGGTCCGTGACGTCGATGATCTCCTGCCGCTGTTTCGTTTGGAACCAGAGGTAATGCGTGAGGCTCCTCATGAAGAAACCCCTGTGTCGAATTGTCGCACCCGGGCCCATTCCCTAGATTGATGCCACCAATATGCCGTTCCCGTTCCGTCAGCGGATCTTCCTGATCCTTGGGGCGTTGACCGCCGTGCCGACCGCGCTTGCCGTGGTGGGCTGGGCGCTCGCCGCGCGCACGACCGCCCCATCGGTCGGCGCGCGGGTGGCACTCGAAGAGACCGCCGCCTCGGCCCGCCAGATGCTCGACCGGATGGACACGACTCAGCTCGCGCCGCGGGAGCGCGCGGCACTACGCCAGCACCTCGTACAGCTCTCCAATTCGGTGAGTCTCGCACGCCGTGCCGAGACGTATCAGCGCTACTACATGGCCGGGTTTGCCGTTGTGGTGATCGTGTTCGGCTCGCTCGCCCTGATCGTCGCTGTCCGGCTCGCGGGCCACCTCTCGCGCCAACTGTCGCGGCCGATCGACGAGCTCGTGGGGTGGACGCGGTTGATCCGCCGCCACATGCCGCTTCCGGCCGGCCCGCCGACCAAGGGGGCACCCGAGTTCGAGGCGCTGCGCCAGGCGTTGCGCGAGCTGGCTACGGCGCTCGACGCGGCGCGCGATAAGGAGCTCGAGGCCGAGCGGCTGCGGGCGTTCCGCGAGGTGGCACGACGGGTGGCGCACGAGATCAAGAACCCCCTCACCTCGATGCGGATCGCGGTCGACCAGCTGCAACGCGCCGACGGCGCGTCCGCCGCGCGGACGACGATGGCCGTGGAAGTGCTGGGCGCCGAGACGGAGCGGTTGGAGCGGTTGGCCCGGGAGTTCGCGGACTTCGGGCGGCTTCCGGAAGGCCCCAAGAGCGCGGTCGATCTGGTCGACTTGCTGACCGCCTTAGGGGCGACCGCCGTGCCCGCCGCGGTCCACGTCGCCCTCCACGCGAACGGCGGGTCGTGTGAGTTGCTCGGCCATTACGAGCCCCTGCGCCGCGCGTTTTCCAACCTGCTGCGCAACGCAGCGGAGGCGATGGGCGGCCGGGGCACGATCGACATCGCGGTCGGCCGGGACGGGCGGGGGATCCTCGTGACGATCGCCGATCACGGGCCGGGCATCCCCGAGGAGCTGCGGACCCGGGTATTCGAGCCATACTTTACGACCAAGCACGACGGGACGGGGCTCGGGCTCGCGCTGGTTCGCCAGGCGATCGAGGCCCACAACGGCACGATCTCCGTGGCAGAGACGCCGGGGGGCGGCTGCACGTTCTCGATCGTGCTCTCCAGTTCATGAGTCCGCGCGTCCTGCTTGTCGATGACGAGGCGAATCTCCGCAAGATGGTTGGGGCCCTGCTCCAATCGGAGGGCTTCGAGACGCTCGAGGCGCCGAACGGTGCGGCCGCCCTTGCGGCGGTCGAGCGAGACGCCCCGGATGCCGTGCTGCTCGATCTGATGATGCCGGGCGGCCCCGATGGCCTCGCCACGCTGGAGCAGTTGAAGCGCGTCGCGCCCGACGTCCCGGTCGTCATGATGAGTGGGAAGGCGACGCTCACCGACGCCGTGCGAGCCACCAAACTCGGGGCCTTCCAGTTCCTCGAGAAGCCGCTCACGCCCGAGGGCGTCCTGACGACGTTGGGGGCGGCGCTCGAGCTGGGACGCACCCTCGCTGAGAACCGCCGGCTCCATGAGGCGCTGGGCCACGCCGACCCCCTCGTCGGCGTGAGCCGGGCGATGGACGAGTTGCGCGCCCTGATCGCCCGGGTCGCCCCGACCGAAGCCCGCGTGCTGATCACGGGCGAGTCCGGCACGGGGAAGGAGCTCGTGGCGTCGGCGATCCACCGTCAGAGCGCGCGGGCGGCGCGGCCGTTCGTGTGCGTGAACTCCGCCGCCATTCCGAAGGACTTGGTCGAGTCGGAGATGTTCGGGCACGAACGCGGCGCGTTCACCGGAGCGAGCGAGCGCCGCGTGGGGCGCTTCGAGCTCGCCGACGGCGGGACGCTGCTGCTCGATGAGGTGGGCGACCTCGGGCCCGAAGCCCAGGCGAAGCTGTTACGCGTGCTCGAGACGGGGGTGATCGAGCGGTTGGGTGGCCAGACGCCCGTTACCGTGGACGTGCGCGTGATCGCGGCGACCAACAAGGATCTGCGCCGCGCCGCGGAGGGCGGACAATTCCGCGAGGACCTGCTGTTCCGGCTCAACGTGCTGCCGCTCCACATCGCCCCGCTGCGCGAGCGACCCGAGGACGTGCCGCCGTTGCTCACGCACTTCGCCGCCCGGCAGGCGGCGCGGCTGGGGCGCCCCGTGCGCTTCGATGCGGGCGCCGTGCCGCTGCTCGCGGCTTATCGGTGGCCCGGCAACGTGCGCGAGCTCGCGAACCTGGTCGAACGCCTAGCGATTCTCGCGACCGGCGACACCATCACCGCGGACGACGTCGCGCGCGTCGTCTCCCCAGACGGAGCCCCGGCCCCGCCGCGGCCGGCCGAGGGGTGGACCGACATTGCCCTCACCGATGCGCTCGACCAGTTCGAGCGCTCGCTCATCGCGCGGGCACTCGCGGCCGCGCGGGGCAACGTGGCCGAGGCGGCGCGCAAGCTCGCCACGGACCGGGCGAATCTCTATCGCCGCATGCGTCGGCTCGGCCTCGAGCCGCCGCGAACCGTGGCGGGATGACACGGCTGCGACGTGCGCCGCTCGCGTCACGCCGCCGCGCCACATGGCGCGCCGCGGCGCCGTACGCGGCACGGCCCATGCACGGACCGCCCTCAGCCCCAACCAGGATACCCTCCATGCGCGCCCTCCTCCTCGTCCTGCTTGGCGCCCTCGGCCCGGCCCTCGCCGCCGCGCAGGACACGGCGATCGTGATCCACCCCGAGAGTGCCGGCGTCATGATCCCACCACCCGAACTGCCCCGCGTGGTCGCCGACGAGGCGATCAAGCGCTACAACGCGCCCACGACGACCCGTCTCGTGGGACGCTCGCGCCTGCCGCGTGGCAACGAATGGCGCGGCGACGTCGCGGTGCGCAACGGCCACGTATGGGTGGCTGGCCGCATCGACGGCACGTTGCTCGTCATCGACGGGGACGCGACGCTCGACTCGGGCGCGGTCGTCACGGGGGACCTGATCGTGATTGGCGGCACGGTGGCGCGGGCCCCGACCGCATCGGTCGGGGGAGAGGTGCGCATGTACCGCGAGCCGCTGGCCTACCGCATCGCTGGCGACGAGATCGCGCTCGCCCCTGCCAGCCCGCGTCGCTGGTTCAAAAACTTCGGTCTCGAGAAGTCCTGGGGTACCGCCGATTCGCGCTCGTCGCTCACCCTCGCCACCGGCGGCACCTTCAATCGCGTGGAAGGTCTCCCGGTCGTGTTCGGCCCGGAGTTCGACTGGAAGGTCCAAGAAAACGTGCGGTTTCGACTGGATGCGTTGGGTGTGTTTCGCACGGCGGGAGACTTTACCAACAAACGCAGCGACCTCGGCTACCTGCTGCGCACCGAGCTGCGCGCCGGCGAAGTACCGGCCTACGCGCTCGAGTTCCGGGCGTTCGACGTGGTCGCCCCCGTCGAGGAGTGGGGCCTGCGCGGCGCCGAGATCGGGTGGCAGGCGTTCTTGTTCCAGCGCGACTATCGCGACTACTACCTCAGCAAAGGGGTGGCCGTGCGCGCCCTCGTCCGACCGGAACGCCCGCTCAGCGTGACGCTCGAGCTGCGGCACGACTGGGAAACGAGCGTCGCGGCGCGCGACCCCTGGACTGTATTCCGGAACGATCGGCCGTGGCGCTCCAATCCGCCGATCGACGACGGCCACTACACTACACTCAGCGGAGTCGTGACGCTCGACTCGCGCAACGACCGCGCCGAGCCCACGGCGGGCTGGTATGTCCGCGGGCAGTTCGAGAACGCCTGGTCCCGGGACGTGAGTCCGCAGACGGGCCTGCCCGCCTCGGTGCGCGGGCCGATTCCCACCACCGGGGGCTACCAGTTCAGCCGCGTGTTTTTCGATTTCCGGCGCTACACCCGCGTGAGCCCGTCGGGCCGCGTCAACCTCCGCTTGCTCACCGGCGGCTGGATCGGGGGCGACCCGCTGCCGCTCCAACAGCGCCTCTCGATCGGTGGCCCCGACCCGCTCGCCGGCTACGGCTTCCGCCACAGCGCCTGTAACGGGGATATCCTCGACCCGGCGTTCGCCGGCAGCCAGGTAGCAGCGTGCGACCGCGTGATCCTCACCCAGGCCGAGTACCGGGGCCACATCTCGCTGCATTGGGCCTACAACGCGTCGCGCCCCGAGGACGAGCAGGCGAAGTCCCGGTTCACGCTCCAGGGGCCGGACTTGGTCGTGCTGGCCGACGCAGGGCAAGCCTGGCTCGTGGGGAGCGGGCCGGGCCGGTTGCCGAGCAATCGGCTGCCGACGCCCGGGAGCTGGGCCGCCGACTTGGGCCTCGGGGTCGACTGGGCGGGGTTCGGGCTGTACGTCGCCAAGGCCGTGACGGCCGGCGAACCCCTGCGATTCACGCTGCGACTCGACCACCGCTTCTGAGGTGAGGCCGGGGCTCGCTCTCCTGGTCTGCCTCGGCGGCGCGGCGGCGGTCGCTCGGGCCGCCGCGCAGGCTCCCGTACTCACGGTCACGCTGCAGAGCGAGACCCCCCGCATCGAGACTACGAGCCTCTTGAGCGACGGGCGCTTTGTGAGCCTCATGCGCTCGGGCTTCCCGCTGCGCCTGCACTACCGCCTCGAGCTGTGGCGGGGGCGCTCCGGTTGGTTCGACCAGTTGGTAAGCGAAGCCTCCTGGGACGCCGTGGCGCGCTACGACCCGCTCGCCGACGATTTCGTGCTGATCCGTACGGTGCGGGGCCTCACCCGCTACGCCACGTGGGAGGAGCTCGAACGTGCGCTCGAGGTCCCCTACAAGGTCGCGCTCAAGCCCAAGGGCTCGGGCAAGTTCTACTTCCTGTGCCGGCTCGAGGTCACGACGCTGAACGACACGGACTTGGAGGAGTTGACGCGCTGGCTCAAGGGCGACGTGGGACCGGCCGTCTCGGGGGAGGGCAACGTGGGAAGCGCATTCGCCCGCGGGGCGCAGCGCCTGCTCGTGCGCATCGCCGGTCTCCCCCGTCTCACGCTCGAGGCACGCTCCGAGGCATTCACCCGGGGCGCGGGGGGATTTTGAGCCCGGCGCGCGCGCCACGAGGGCGCGCGCTTACAGTGCGGCCAGGGTCGCCAGCACCTCGCCGCCGTAGAACAGCCGGATGTACTTCGATTGAATGGAGGTGAGACGGCGGACGGCCCAGGCGAGGTGCACGAAGTGCGGCTCGAACGGCGGCCGTAGCGGGTGCATGCCCGCCTCCTCGGGCAAGAGGTTCCCCTTGCGCGTGTTGCAGCTCGAGCACGCGGTCAGGACGTTGGTCCAGGCATTCGTGCCGCCGCGCGACAGCGGGACGAGATGGTCGCGCGTCAGGCACTCGCGATGGCGCAACTCCAGCTGGCCGCGCCCGCAGAACTGGCAGCGGTAGTTGTCGCGGGCGAAGAGGAAGGTGTTGGTGACCTGGCGGCGGAAGCGGCGGGGGACATGCACGAACTTGACGAGGCGGATCACGGCGGGGCGCGGGATTGCCAGGCGTTCGCTTCGCATAACGGGGCCGTCGGCTTCGACGATCTCCGCCTTGTGGTCGATCACGAGCCGCAGGGCCCGCCGCACGGGCACCATGGTCAAGGGCTCGAATGACGCGTTGAGCGCGAGGCAGCGCACCCCAGTTCCCCCCGAGGAAAAAGCGGCCGTCCGGCTCCGGCGGAGCGGGACGGCCACGTATGGTACTCAACCGGCTAACGCGCGGCAAGAGCTTGGGTTAAGCCCCTCCCGCCACGGCAAATGCGAGCCGCAGCGCCTCCAGCTGCTCGGCAACCGACTGGCGCGACGCGCCCCCGGGGGTGGCCCGGGCCTCGATCGAGTCCTCCCAGCTGCCGAGTCGGGCGAGCGCGACGCCGAGCGCCGGGTGGATCCCGGCCGCCACAGGGGGCGGCACGCAGTCGAGCGCCACACCGGACCGCTCCGCTTCACGCACCAGTTGGCCCACGAGCCGGTGGCTCTCGCGGAACGGCACGCCAGCCGCGACCAAGCAGTCGGCCAGGTCCGTCGCGCGAAGCGAGGCGTCGAGCGCCGCGCGCATGCGCTCCGCATCCACGCGCAGCGTCGCGATCGCGCCGGTCACGGCCGGCAGCACGAGGCCGAGCGTGTCGCACGCGTCGAACAACAGGGCCTTGTCCTCCTGCAGATCCTTGCTGTAGCCCGCCGGCAGGCCCTTGAGCGTCGTGACCAGCGCCACGAGATCGCCGAGGAGGCGCCCGGCTTTGGCGCGGGTGAGCTCGAACACGTCGGGGTTGCGCTTCTGCGGCATGAGGCTCGATCCCGTGCTGAACTCGTCGGCGAGCTGCACGAACCCGAACTCGGGGGCGGCGTAAAGCACCAGCTCGGCGGCGAGGCGCGACAGGTGCGTGCCGACCAGCGCCAGGGCGAACAGCACCTCCGCCACGAAGTCGCGGTCGCCGGTCGCGTCCAGCGCATTCGCCGACACGCTCCGGAATCCGAGCGCCTCCTTGAGCAGGACGCGGTCGACGGGAAAGCCCGAGCCGGCGAGCGCGCCCGAGCCGAGCGGCAGCTCCGCCGTGCGGCGCCGCGCGTCGGCGAGGCGCTGCCGGTCGCGCACCAGGGGCCACGCGTGGGCGAGCAGCACGTAGGCCCAGCGCACCGGCTGCGCCCGCTGGCCGTGCGTGTATCCTGGCAACAGCACGTCCACCGCTTCGCGCGCCCGTCCCACGAGCGTCCGCCCGAGCGCCGCGAGCTCGGCATCGCACTGGTCGATCGCGGCGAGGGTCCAGAGCCGCAGGTCGGTCGCCACTTGGTCATTGCGCGAGCGACCGGTGTGCAGCTTCCCCGCCACGGAGCCGACCTCCTCATACAGCAGGCGCTCCACCAGCGTGTGAACGTCTTCGTCCGGCGCCCCGACCGCCGCGCCGTCGGCCAGGCGCTCGGCGACGCGATCCAACCCGTCGAGCAGCTGCGCCTCCTCGGCCGGGGTCACGACGCCGACGCGACCCAGGGCATGGACCCATGCCTTGCTCGCCGTGACATCTTGCGGCCACAGGCGGTGATCGACGGGCAGGCTGCGGTTCAGCGCGTCGAGCGCTTCGCTCGACCCCAAACTGAAGCGCCCCCCCCACATCTGGTGCACCGAGGCCGGGGTGGGGATGGGCGTGGGGCCCGGCGTGGGGGTCGGGTCGGGCCGCCCCGCCGCCTCGCGCGCCATCTAGTCGGCCGCGGCGGCGCCGACGTCCGCGGCCCGCCGCGTGGCCTCGAGGCCCGCCCCGATTTTGATCGCCAGGCCGTAGAGGTGGATAAACCCTTCGGCATCCTTCTGGTCGTACACGTTGTCCTTGCCGAACGTGGCATAGGAGGGCTGGTACAGCGCGTACGGGCTCTGACGCCCCGCGACCGTGAGGCCGCCCTTGTAGAGCTTCAGGCGTACGCTGCCCGTGACGTGCTGCTGGGTCGCCGTCACCAGCGCGTCGAGCGCTTCACGCTCTGGCGTCCACCATCGGCCATCGTACACGAGATCGGCGTAGCGGAGCGCGACCTCGTCCTTGAGCCGCAGCGTGCGGCGATCGAGCACCAGCTGCTCGAGCTCGCGGTGCGCGGCGAAGAGCAGCGTGCCCCCAGGCGTCTCGTAGACGCCGCGCGACTTCATCCCCACGAGCCGGTCTTCCACCACGTCCGCTCGGCCGACGCTGTGCTCGCCGGCGAGCGTGTTCAGGGTCTCGAGCAATGCAACGGGCCCGAGGGGGACCTGATTCACCGCCACTGGAGTGCCCGCCTCAAAGCCGATCTCGACGAGGGCCGGCAGCTCGGGGGCGTCCAGGGGATCGGCCGTCATCACGAAGATGTGCTCGGGAGGCGGGTGCGCCGGATCCTCGAGGATGCCCCCCTCGTGGGAGCAGTGCCACAGGTTGCGGTCGGTCGAGTAGGGCTTCTCGAGGGTCGCGTGCACCGGGATGCCCTTGGCCTTCACGTAGGCGAGCAAGTCCTCGCGCCCGGTGAACGCCCACTCGCGCCACGGGGCGATCACCTGGAGCTCAGGGGCGAGCGCGGCGTAGGTGAGCTCGAAGCGCACCTGGTCGTTGCCCTTGCCGGTACAGCCATGAGCGAGGGCCGTGGCGCCAACGCGCTGCGCGAGGGCCACTTGATGGGCGGCCATCACGGGGCGCGCCATCCCCGTCCCGAGGAGGTAGGTGCGCGCGTACACCGCGCCGGCGCGGAGCGTCGGGAACACAAAGTCCCGTACGAACTCCTCGCGCAGATCCTCGATCACGCAATCGGCGGCGCCGGAGCGCTTGGCCTTCTCGACCAGGCCACCCAGCTCCCCCGTCCCCTGCCCCACGTCCGCCGCGAAACACACCACGCGGGCCCCGTACTGCTCACGGAGCCACGGCACAATCGCCGAGGTGTCGAGTCCGCCGGAATACGCGAGGACGACCAACGGCCCCATAAGGCGCTCCTTGCAGTTTATGCAGTAGAATGTATAAACATACACCCCCGCGGGGCGCTGTCAACGCCCGCCGGCCGCCGGCGCGGGCCCCGCGGACCCCGGCGCCCGTGCCCTAGCGCCGCTTCGAGGGCCGTGGCAAGTTGGCGCGGGAGGCAAGCCATGGATCGACGTGAGCTGATACGCGTGCTCGGGAGCGCGCTCGCGGTGCCGCTCCTCGCCGGGCTGCCGGTCGAACAACTCGAGGCAGTCGGCCGCGCGACCCATCGCCGGTTGCGCGGCCGCGGGCTCGGGGTGCTCGACCCCCACCAGAGCGAGACGGTCGCGACCCTCGCGGAGATGATCATCCCCCAGACCGACACGCCTGGGGCGCGGGCGGCGCGGGTCCACGAGTTCATCGACTTGCTGCTCGGCGAGTGGTTCTCGGAAGAGGAGCGCGCCCGGTTTCTCACCGGGCTCGCCGACGTGGACACGAAGAGCCGCGACCTCTTCGGCACGGATTTCCTCGCCGCGACCGGGGCCCAGCGGACCGCCCTCCTCACCGGCCTCGACGCCGAAGTCGCAGCCCTGCGGCGCGACAATGCGAGGCCGGAGCGGCACTTCTTCCACCAGTTCAAGTCGCTCACCCTGTACGGCTATTACACATCGGAAATCGGGGCGGCCGAGACGCACTATCAAACCATCCCCGGCTCCTACGACCCGTGCGTGGAGCTCTCATGACCCCGCCGACCTTCGACGCCATCGTGGTAGGCTCGGGCATCTCGGGGGGCTGGGCTGCTAAGGAGTTGTGCGAGCGCGGCCTCGCGACCCTGGTGCTCGAGGCCGGTCGGCCGATCGACCCGGCTCGGGATTATGTCGAGCACGTCCCGCCGTGGGAGGTACGGTTCCGCGGGAAGGGTGACCGCAAGGCGCTCGAACGCGACCATCCGATCCAGCAGCACTGCTACGCGTGCGACGAGTGGAGCAGCAAGTTCTTCGTCAAGGACAGCGAGCATCCCTACGTCACCGACCCCGACAAGCCGTTCCACTGGATCCGGGGCCGGCAAGTGGGGGGCCGCTCCATCATGTGGGGCCGGCAGGTGTATCGCTGGAGCGACCTCGACTTCGGGGCCAATGCGAAGGACGGCTTCGGAGTCGACTGGCCGATCCGCTACGCCGACATCGCGCCGTGGTACGCGCACGTGGAGGAGACCATCGGGGTCAGTGGAGAATCGCTCGGGCTGCCCCAGCTCCCCGATGGCAGGTTCCTGCCGCCCATGGCGCTGAACTGCGCGGAGCGGGTCGTGCAGGAAGCGGTGGCGAAGCACTTCGGCCCCGAGCGGGTGCTGACGATCGGCCGCTGCGCCGTCCTCACCGTGCCACACGGCGGCCGCGCGGCGTGCCACTACTGCGGCCCGTGCGAGCGGGGCTGCATCACCCGCTCGTACTTCAACTCGATCGG
>DATBCS010000217.1:0-5979 GCA_036270315.1 Gemmatimonadales bacterium | reverse complement strand
TGTCGCCCAGCTCGACGCTCAACGCGTTGAGCGCAACATCCCCTATCGCGCGCACGCCACACCAGAAGAATTCCTCGACCTGTACTCGCCGCCGCCGGCCGCCGGGGCACCGGTCGTCCTCTTTGTCCACGGCGGGTCGCTCTTGGAAGCAGGCGAGCGGCGCGATTCGCCCATGTATGCCAGCGTGTGCCCGGGTCTGGCTCAGCGAGGCGTGATCTGTGCGACGATGGACTACCGGCTTGCGCCCACGCATCAATGGCCGGCCATGCCGGAAGATGTCGCCGCCGCTCTACGGTGGTTGCGCGACTCCATTGCGGCGCGAGGCGGCGACCCTCGGCACCTCGTCATCGTTGGCCACAGCTCCGGCTGCCATTTGGCTACGCTCGTCGCGTTGGACAGCCTGTACCTCGCATCCGAGCACCTCCGCCCCGATGACCTCGCCGGGGTCGTCGCGATGGGGTGCACCCTCGCGCCGTGGGACACATCGGGGAGAGGGGTCACCTCGGCCCGCCTAGAGCGCGCATTCAAGACCGATAGGGAAGAACAACAGATCTACTCGTCCCTCGCGTGGCGCCTCCGCGCCAATCCGACGCTTTGGGTGGGCCCCCATGCACCTCCAACCCTCGTGCTCGTTGCCGAGTCCGAGCGTTTCATGCCTTCGATCCTGGAGGAGGGTGCGCGGTTCGTGCGTCTGTTGCGGGAGTACGGGCGACCCGCGGATGTGCGTATCCTCTCCGGCCGCCGCCATGTGACTACGACCACGGGGTTTGCCGATCCGCAGGATGTGGTCGCGAACCTGGTCGCAGAGTTCGTACGCCATCCCAGCGCAGTCACCGGAACGCCCTGAGCGGGGAACCGCCCGCGCAAGGCCGCGGCCGGGGGGCGCGGATTAAGAAGCCGACCACGCCTTTGTTGCGACCACCCCTCACCGGCGCTTCGCGATCCGCAGGCCCAGCGCGTTGTTCAACCAGCGGACGAGCGGCAGTAGACTCGCGAAGTCGGTCGCGAGCAGCGCGGGCAAACGGGCCCCGGTCACGTGCGCGTCCGTGAGCTGGCGACCGGCGACGAAGGACTGGTAGCGGAGCCAGCGGGCGGCAGGGTGGGTCTCCGGGAAGCCGCGGGGCATGCGCTTCAGGACAGCCTCGTCATCCAGGCCGCCGTAGCGCGGCACGAAGCCCGGGTTCCGCACCAGGCGTTCCAAGGTCCTGGGGTTCTCGGCGATCGCGTCGCGCAGGCGGGTCAAGATCGGACGCGGGGGCCTCCAGAGTCCGCCGCCCACAAACGACGCGCCAGGCGCGAGGTGAAAGTAGAACCCCGCGCCACCACCCTCCGCCTCAGTCCCGACGCGGCCGTCCGCATCGCGGTGCCGAAACCAGCATGCGGCGTGCGTCTTGTAGGGCGACTTGTCCTTGGAAAACCGGATATCGCGGTAGATCCGAAACATCGAGCGCTTGGGGTCGCCCGTGATCTCCGGGGCCAGCCGCGCGAGCCGCACGTCCATCTCTTCGATGAGCGCCCGCATCGGCGCCTGGACTTCCTGTTCGAACTCGGCGCGATGGGCCTCGAACCACGGCTTCGCATTGTTGCGGGCCAAGCCGCGGAAGAAGCGGAACGCGGCGGCGGTGAAAGGCATGAGGCCTGCTCCCCGATTCAGGACGCGCGTCCGCCCACGAAGGCGCATGCTTCTTTGGCGAGCGCGACCCAGTTCGCTCGGCCGGCGCGGACGGCGATCCATTCCTGCATGATGCGTCCATGGCCGGGGTCCCAGCGCACCCCGGTCCGGTCGCTCACGAGCTCGTCGACGCGTGGCTTCGGGAGCTTCACGACGAACTGGCCCTGGGACGACATCAACGCGAAGATCTTGCCCTTCACCTTGAGGGCGCCGGATCCGAATCCCTGCCGCTGCTCCTGGGCGACCTGCCGCTCGTTGGCGAAGGCCTTCACGACGTGAGCGTAGTCGGGGTCGACGATCGCGGAGCGGTCGGTGGACGCTTTCTTCCGCTTCGCTGGCTCGGTCATTGGGGTCGTCCCTCCACCCCCTCCGCCGTTGGTGCGCGAGGGGCGGGCCCGACGCCGGTCAGTGCTGCTTCGCCGTGTCGAAGAGGTGGAGATAGCGCCCGTAGCCCTCCGCCTCGAGGCTGTCCACGGGAATGAACCGGAGCGAGGCCGAGTTGATGCAGTAGCGCAGCCCCGTCGGCGCCGGCCCGTCCTCGAACACGTGGCCCAGGTGCGAGTCGGCCTTGGCCGACCGGACCTCGGTGCGCGTCATGAAGAGCGAGCGATCCGTCTTGCTGTGGACGTTGTCCGTCTCGAGCGGCTTGGTGAAGCTCGGCCACCCGGTGCCCGACTCGAACTTGTCGAGCGAGCTGAAAAGCGGCTCGCCGGAGACGATGTCCACGTAGATCCCGGCCCGGTGGTTGTCCCAGAACGCGTTGCGGAACGGCGGCTCCGTGCCCTCGTGCTGGGTCACCTCATACTGTAACGGCGTCAGCGACTGCCGCAGGTCGGCGTCGCTCGGCTTGGTGTCGTGCATAGGGCGTTGCTCCTCCGCGTGTGGCGCGGTCGCGCCCCAGATTTCCCGCAGCCGGCGGTCGCGGCCACACGCCACGCGATACAGCCCGTAGCTGACGGGGTTCTTACGATAGTAGTGCTGGTGGTACTCCTCTGCCGGGTAGAACACCGCCGCCGCGGCGATGGTCGTGACGATCGGCTTCCCGAAGCGTTGCTCGAGGCGGCGGCGCGACTCTTCCGCCACGCGGCGCTGCGCCGCCCCGTGATAGAAGATCGCCGTGTGGTACTCCGGCCCGTGGTCGCAGAACTGGCCGTCCGCCTGGAACGGGTCGATGTCGTGCCAGAACGCATCGACCACACCCTCATAGCTGATCTTCCGCGGGTCGTAGACGACCTCCACCGACTCCAAGTGCCCGGTTTGGCCGGTCGATACGTCCTGGTACGACGGGTGCGCCAGCTGGCCGCCCGCGTACCCCACGGTGATGGCGACGACGCCCGGAACCTGATCGAACGCGCGCTCCATCGACCAAAAGCAGCCACCGGCAAACGTCGCCGTGTCGCGCGGCGCGGCGAGAGCCAGGGCGACGAGCAGAGCAAAGTTCATGGGACAAATGTGCCGCCGCGGGGCGTCCGGCGGAACTGGGGGGCCGGCCGGGTTAGAGCTTTCTCACCGTTTCCACATTGCCGCTCGCCAGCCGGCCGGGGTAGGTTAGCGGCGTGCAACTCCTCTTGGTGGAAGACGATCGCGACTTGCGGCGCTTCTTGAGCAAGGCGTTCCGCGAGGAGGGCTACGGCGTCGCCGAGACGGAGTCCGGGGACCGGGCGCTCGAGCGCGCCCTGGAGGGCAAGTACAGCTGCATCGTGCTCGATGTGATGCTGCCGGGCCGCGACGGGTTCAGCGTGGTCGCCGAGCTGCGCGCGCGCGGTGTATCCACGCCGGTCCTCCTACTCACCGCCAAGGACGAGCTCGAGTCCCGGGTGCGGGGCCTCGAGGGCGGGGCGGATGACTATCTCACGAAGCCGTTCGACCTCCCGGAGTTGTTGGCGCGGGTGCATGCGCTGATCCGCCGCGCCGAGCTGCGCCACAAGGACGCGACGGTGAAGGTGGGGGATCTGGTGCTCGACCCGCTCACGCGGCGGGTGCTGCAGGGCGCCCGCGTCGTGGACTTGAGCCCGCGCGAGTTCACGCTGCTCGAATTCCTGATGCGCAACGCCGGCCGCACGGTCTCCCGCTCCCGCATCGCGGAGGCGGTGTGGAATTACAAGTTCGATTCCGAGACCAACGTGGTCGACGTCTACATCAACTATCTCCGCAAGAAGCTGAGCTTCGGCGGCCAGACGGCGCCGATTCGCACGGTGCGCGGGGTGGGCTACCGCCTCGACGCGGGCGCGCCGTGAGCGAGCGCCGGCTGAGCGGTGTCTTGACGCGGCGGTTCAGCCGGGTGGCGTGGAGCGTCCTCGCCGGGTACGCGGTGCTCGTCGCCGCCGGCTTCGCGCTCGCGGCTGAGATGGCGCTGCGGCGCTCGCTCGAGCATTCCGCCGACGTCATTCAGTCGCTCCTCGGTGCCTACCGGGATTCGACGAGCGCGCCGGGTGGCGTGATGCCCTCGGCACTCGCCGACGAGCTGCTGGGGATGGGGGGCCGGGTGGTGATCACCCGCACCACCACCCGCGCCGGCGGGACCCACGAGGTCTACTACGTGTCGCCCGACATGCCAGCGAAGCGGCTCGAGGGCTTGCCCCCGAGTGCCTCCCCGGACGACATCCGTCAGGCGTTGCTCGCGGCGATCGCCGCGCGGGCGCGGTGGCGCTACAGCGCGCTCCATCGCGCGGCGGGACCGTTCGACCTCTACGTGGTCGCGAGTCGCGAGCCGTATCTCGTCGCCCTGGGGGCGCTCGTAGCCGCGGCGGCCCTGTTGCTGCCGGTGGGGGCGTGGAGTGCGGCGCGCGGCGCCCGGCAGGGGGTGGCCGACGCGCTGCGCCCGCTCGAGCGGGTGACCGCCGAGACCCGGGCCATCGGCCCGGCGGAGCTCGACTCTCGCGTCACGAGCCCCACCGGCCAGGCCGAGGTCACGGCGCTCGCGGAGAGCGTCAACCGAATGCTCGAGCGAGTGGACCGGGCGCACCGCGCCCTGGAAGCGTTCACGGCCGACGCAAGCCACGAGTTGCGCACCCCGCTCACGCACTTGCGGGCGCAGGTGCAGTGGGCATCGGCCGACGGGCGGAGCGAGGGAGAAGTGCGCGAAGCGCTCGGGGCGATCGAGCACGGGCTCGAGCGGATGACGAAGCTGATCGAGGACTTGCTGCTCATTGCGCGGGGCGAGAATCGTCAGCTGGGGCTCGCGGCCGCACCGTTCGACCTCGCGGCGGTGGTGGCGGACGTCCGCGAGATCACCGAGGCGATGGCCGTGGGGCGAGACCTCGCGGTGCGGGCCGAGGCGTCGGGCCCGGTGTGGGCGTGGGGCGACGCGGACCGCACGCGCCACATCCTCCTCAACCTTGCCTCGAACGCGGTGCGCTACACGCCGAGCGGGAGCGTGACGTTCACGCTGCGGCAGGACGGCGCGCGCGTGGGCGCCACCGTCCAGGACACGGGGCCCGGCATCTCGCCCGAGCACCTGGAACGGGTGTTCGATCGCTTCTTCCGCATCGATCAGTCCCGCAGCCGGGACTTGGGGGGCACGGGTCTCGGGCTCGCGATCGCCCGGCTCTTGGCCGAGCTGCAGGGGGGTGAGATCGCAGTGGCGAGCACGCCCGGCGCGGGCAGTCAGTTCACGGCGTGGTTGCCGGCAGCGCCCAGCCCGCCCGGCTCGTAGCTCCCCCTTCCGGCGTGCGCGCCGCGGTGCGGCGGCCCGACGCCCTACCACGTCACAGGCAGCGCCAGCAGTCGACAGATCCGCTCCCGCGGCAGGCACACGCTGAGGCGCAACGTCCCGCGCCGGGCGCCGGCGGGGGGCGTGACCGTCGGCGCCGCTGCGAAGTAGGCCGAGTCGGGCGTCAGGTGGGGCGAGTCGAAACGCAGCACCGTCCCATCGGCGAGCTCAAGGGCCGGCTTGAGGCGCGCATTGATGCGTACGCCGGGCGCGGCCGCGAGCGCGAGTGGCGGCCCTGGCTCGAGGTGCACCGGGGGTGGCGCCGCGCCACACGCGGCGGCCCCCAGTGCCGCGAGGAGGGACGTGAGACCGCGCGTCATTCGGCGAGGAGCCGTGCGATGCGCGCGTCCCAGGTCTGGAAGTCCGGGTCATCCCGGTGGAACTCGCCGTACCCCGTGTAGCGGATCGTCCCCTGGCGGTCGATCAATACGAAGCTCGGCCAGTACCGAATGCCGTAGGCGTCCCAGGTGCGGCGGTCGTTGTCCTGGGCATTGGGATAGGTGATGCCCTGGCGACCGAGCGCCCGCGCCACGTTGCCCTTGTCGTGCTCGCCGGCGTACGGCGGGAACTCCGGGGTGTGGATGCCGATGATCGT
>DATBCS010000216.1:0-3118 GCA_036270315.1 Gemmatimonadales bacterium | reverse complement strand
CGCCACCCGACCGCCAGCCGTACCCCGCCCCCTAAGCCCAGCTCCGAGTACCACCCGGCCCGGCGGCCGGACGCCGCCTCGACGCCGAGCACCGCCGTGAGGTATCCGGCGCCGTGCGCCGCCTGGGCGCCCACGAACGTCAGCCCCAACCCAGCGTAGGGCCCCACCCCGCTCCGCTCGGCTGGCTTGAGGAGCAGCTGGGCCGTCGCCTGGAGGCGGATCCCCAGGACGCCCTCGTAATCGCCGCCCGCCGCGCTCGCGGCCAGGCGCGTTTGGCCGCCGGGGCGCCGCGCCACCCCGAGCTCCGGGCCCCAGAAGGCGCGGTGCGCCACCACCACCGTCGCACCCGCCGCGGTCTCGGTCACGACGAGCGCTTGGGCGCGGGCCGCTGCGGCCGCGAGCCCGAGGGCGGCCGCCCCGGCCAGCGTCCTAGCGAAGCGCGAGGTCGTAGCTGATGCGGATGTCGGGGGCGAGCGACGCCACCACGGAGCAATACTTCTCGAGCGAGAGATCCACGGCGCGGCGCGCCTTCACCTCGTCCACCCCGTCGCCCGAGAGGGTGAACACGAAGTGGAGCGCGGTATAACGGCGCGGTTCCTCGGCGCGCCGCGTCCCTTGCAGCGCGACCTCGAGCGCGCGGAGCGTGGCGCGCTGCTTTTTCAGAATGAGCACCACGTCGGACGCCGAGCACGTCGCCGCCGCGAGCAGCAGGAGTTCGACGGGCGACGTGGCGGCGACGCTGTCGCCGTCCACCACGATGGCCGGCCGCCCAGGCGCCCCACCCTCGAACACCAGCCCGTCGCGCCACCGCATCGTGATTTCCGCCACGTGCCGCGCCACGCTCAATTCCCCCGTCGCGTCGTGAGCCCGATGTAGAAGCGATTGTGCCGGAAGCCTTCCATGGCGTGGTACTCGAGCAGCCAGTTGAAGGTCGAGCGGTAGCGGAATTCGAGCCCGACAAGCAGGTTGACCCACAGGGCGGGGCAGGAGGCGTCCGAGCCGCAGCGATCGTGACCCGCCACGCTGAAGCCCGCCCCGGTGTAGGGCGTCACGCTCTGCTCGTCGCCCGTGAGGCGGTAGACTCCCTCGAAGCTCCCGACGTAGCTGTTCAGGCCGTTGAAGACGCCGATTTCCCCCGAGGGGCGGAGCCGGAAGCGGCTCGTGCCCACGTGCCCGGCGTCGAGCGTGACACCCAGCACGAGCTGCGACTTGCCCGCAAGGTCGATCCCGCTTCGCACGCCGAACCCCATGAGCCCGATCCGGGTCCCGTGATCGGACCGCCGCACGGGCGGCGGGTGGAATTCTTGCGCGCTGAGGGAGGTCGCCGCGATCGCGCCCAGGAGCACGCCCGTCGTCCACCGACTCGGCATCACGTCCCTCCCGTTACCGTTCGGCCGCCCCGCCGGTCCCCGGTCCCGCGGCCGGTCGGGTCCCGGCGCGCGCCGCCGCCCGGCCGTAGTCCCAAATGGCGTACAGGCCCACGCCGGCGGTGGCCCACGCGAGCCGGCGCGTCAGGGGCGACCCGACGATGCAGGCCACGAGCGTGATGAGCTGCAGCAGGGTCACGACCTTGCCGCCCGCCCGAGCGGGCAACGCGGTGGGGCGGCGCATCAGCCACGACCCCGCGTACCCCAGGGCCGCCACAATGTCCCGCGCGAGCACGGCGGCGATCTCGAGCGGGTGCAACAGGCCGGAGCGGCCGACGGTGACGAACGCGGCCGCCATAAAGAGCTTATCGGCGACGGGGTCGAGGACCGCGCCCGTGCGCGAGCCGCCGAAGCGCCGTGCCAGCATCCCGTCGAACAAATCCGAGGCGGCCGCGGCGCCGACGAGCACCAACTGCACTGCGGGTTGGTGCGCGAATGGAAACACGACCGCCAGGGGAACCCGAAGCCCCGTAAGCAGATCCGCCCAGGTCACCCACGGTTTCACTTGCCCCTCCCTTCCGTGGGTCGTAGTTTGACCGCGTGGACCTTAATCTGCTCAAGCACGCGGCGATCTTCCAAGACCTCGACGACGGCGAGTTGGCCCGAGTCGCCGAGGTGTGCCGGGAGCAGAAGTTCGCCCTGGGCCAGTACGTGTTCAAGGAAGGCGAGCCCGGCAACCGCCTCTTCCTCATCCTCGAGGGCGAGGTCCGCGTTTCCCGTACCATCCCGGGGTCGGGGGAAGAGGCCCTCGCGGTGATGAAGCCGGGCGCGTGCTTCGGCGAGATGGCGATCTTCGACCGCTCCGAGCGCTCGACGGACGCGATCGCGAATACGGCGTGCACGCTCCTGACGATCTCCCGGTCCGACTTCGAGTTGCTGCTCGACTTCAACCGCGACATCGCGTACCGGGTGCTGTGGTGCGTGGTCCGGCTCTTGTCGGCCCGGCTGCGGGTGTCGAACGACAACCTGCGGGGGTTGCTCGCGATGTCGATGTTCTAGCCCCACCCCCTCTTCCCGATCCACTCCGTGCTCCAGCCAGTGCGCGCGTTGCCCCGACCCGGCTCGCGCGGGGCCCCGATCAAGGGGCGCCGTCTGCGATCGACGCGCGTCGCCCTAGCGCTCGGCCTCGCGCTCGTCGGCGCGGCGAGCTGCAAGCTGGCGACGCCACCCGCGTCGTCGCCGTACGTGTTGCTCAGTCCGGTCCTCGACTCCATGTTCGTCGGGGACCACCTGCCCGCGCCCGCGGTCACGTACTACGACGCGTCCGGGACCCGCCAAACCCCGCCTTCGGTGTCGTGGTCGAGTAGCGATACGGTGATCCTCGGGGTCAGCGCCTCAGGCCAGCTGACCGGCCGCAAGCGCGGGATCGCCTTTGTGCTCGCCCTCGTCCAGGGTCAGACCGGAGCGGCCATCGTGGTCGTGGCGAACCCGCTCGATCTCACCTTGCTGCTCGACACGGTGTACGCGATGCCGGGCGACACCACCCTCACGATCCCCGTCGCGGTGAAGAAGAACACCACGCCGGCCGCGGTGGTGTGGTTCCAGGGGATGGCGCCCGCGGTGTACACGATCGACTCCGCGACCGGGCGGCTCAGGACGGTCGCGACGGGCGGCCCGGTCCCTTACATCGTCCACGCCGACGCCATTGCCGACACGGGCGCGGTGACGGTGTTGACCCTCAGCGATACCCT
>DATBCS010000215.1:0-25868 GCA_036270315.1 Gemmatimonadales bacterium | reverse complement strand
CATGGGTTCGGCTGCCACCGCCCTCATCTCCCGCTCACATCCGCCGCGCGGCGGACACCCAGAGCGGAATCCGGCAGTGTGATTGATGACGGCGTTTACCGCTTCGAGAACTGGAACCGCTTGCGCGCCCCGGCCCGACCCGGCTTCTTGCGCTCGACCACGCGGGGATCACGCGTCAACAGACCCTGCTCGCGCAGCTTTTTGCGGTGGCGCTCGTCGGCCAAACACAACGCCCGCCCGATCGCGAGCCGCAGGGCACCGGCCTGGCCCGTCACTCCGCCGCCGCGCACCAGCGCCCGCACATCGAAGGCCCCGAGCGTGTCGGTCGCCGTGAACGGCTGCTGGATGTGCGAAACGAGCGACGCCCGCGGGAAATAGTCCCCCAGGGTCCGCTTGTTGATGTTCCACTTGCCCGAGCCGGGCGTTAGATACACCCGCGCCACACTCACCTTGCGCCGCCCCACGGCGTGCCAGCGGAGCTCGGGCGTCACCGCGGTGCTCATCAGGAGGCCTCCACCAGGCTGAGCGGCTCGGGCTGCTGCGCCGCGTGGGGATGGGTGGGTCCCGCGTACACTTTGAGCATCTGCTTCACCTTTTGACGCGAGAGCGTGGTTTTCGGGAGCATGCCCCACACCGCCCGCTCAATCACCCACTCGGGGCGCTTCGCGAGCACCGTCGAGAGCGACGCGAAGCGCTCGTGCCCCATGTAGCCGGTGTGCCGGAAATAGCGCTTCTGCTCGAGCTTGCGGCCCGTGAGCTTCACCTTGGCGGCGTTCACGATCACGACACAGTCGCCACCGTTCAAATGTGGCGTGAAGGTCGGCTTGTGCTTGCCGCGCAGGATCTGAGCGACCCGGCTCGCGAGTCGGCCGAGCGGTTGCCCGGTGGCGTCCACCACGAACCAGTGGTGCGTCACATCCTCGTTGCGCAAGCTGAACGTCTTCATTCCCCGCCTCGCGAAAGCGTCTGGTGTCGGCACAGCCGCGAACTATACCTGGGCCGTAAGGGCATGTCAACCAGAGGGTTCCGCCTTTCCGAACGGGCGGGCGGCGACGCTTCCGATCGCTCGGCACACGTCCCCTGCCGAGCCAGCGCGCCTCTGCCGAGTGCGCGCCGTGTAACGCCGGGCGCCGAGCGGGCACACCCTCTCGCAGCAGTCTGATCACATCGCGCCTCCCCGCGCCACGCCGGCTGGCCCAGCCGAGGCTCCAGAGGCGCGGCAGGCGGCCACGCCGGGGCGCGCCCTACCGTGGCGGGAACGCGACGCCGCCCCGCCTGACCCGTCCGCTCCGGCCAACGAACCGGCGCCGCATCGATCGGCGATTGCCTTCCCTTGCAACCCACCGATTCCGCCCGCCCTGCGGCAGCAGCGGGAGCGTATGTTGTAGAGGTCCGGGCGGCGCCACTCGGCGCGCACGGCGCACTCGCCTTGCGTGCTATAAAGCACATGGAGCGTCCCCCGCGCAGGGGGCGCGCTCGCTCTGTCTGAAGGATAAAACGTGGCCCGAGTCCTGATCATCGACGACGACTTGGCGTTTGCCCAAGCCCTGACCAAGCACCTGGCCCGCGCCGGCCACGACGTGCGCCAGGCGTCGGACGGTGATGCGGGGATCAAGGCGTGCCAGCGCGAGTCGGCCGATGTAGTGGTCGTGGACATCTTCATGCCGCGCCAGGGCGGCCTGCAGACGATCGGCCGGCTCCGCCGCGAATGGCCGGCGATGAAAATCATCGCGATCTCGGGGGTGACGAGCGCCGGCTCGCTCGACGTCGAGGGGCACGCCGTGGCGCTCGGGGCTGATCGCTTTATCAGCAAACCGTTCGAGGCCGCGGCCTTGGTGGGCCTGGTCGCAGCGTTGCTCGGGAAGGGGGAGCAGGAGGGCACGGGACGGTCCTAACCGTCCCACCGGCAGGCGCGGCGCAACGCCCGCGCCGAGTCAACTCCCCGGTTCGAACTCGTCGGCCACGCGCTTCGGCGCGGCGTGGCGCCACGCGGCGACCAACGCGCTCCGTACGGGCGCCTGCTTCCCCGCCTTCAAACGCACGTTCGTGTTGCCCTGCCGTCCCCATCCGCCCTTCACGGGAACGAAGGTCCCGGGCTCGGCGTGGACGAAGAACTCCTGCTCCTCGGGCGTCAGCTTGACCATGCCCCACCCCGCGTCGGGCCAGGCGAGGGTCGCGAAGATCTTGCCGCGCACGCGAAAATCGGGGTGCCCCATGTGCGCGCCCTCGGCCGTTTCGGGCAACCCGAGCGCTAACCGGCGAAACTCGTCGGCGGTCAGCCGTCCACCGCCCCGGGTGGCGGCGGATCGGACGCCGCACCACTCGCGGTGCGCGCCACCGGGCCCGCGGAGCTGGATCGGTCGGTCACCTCGAGCCCCGACTCGTCGGGCCCTGCGAGCGTGATGAGCGGGGCACCCCGCTCGACGGCCTGGCCGGCGGCGACGTGCACGGTGCGGACCACGCCCGCGCCGGGCGCGCGCAACTCGTTCTCCATCTTCATCGCCTCGACCACCACCAACCCGGCGCCCGCCTCGACTCGCTGGCCCACCTCGACCTCAACCCGGAGGACGAGCCCGGGCATCGGCGCCTTGAGCGTCCCCCCCGCATCCGCGTTCGCGCGCGGCACGGCGGGCCGGGTGGTCTCGTCGGCCCGCTCGTCCACCGCCCGGACCTCGGCGCGCTCCCCCCGCGCGCCCAGCGCCCAGTGGCCCGGGGTGTCGAGCGGCTCGGCCGCCACCGTCCAGGATTCGCTCCCCAGGAGCAGGTGGACGAGCGGCGTGCCGGGCACCGCGGCGAGCCGGGCCTCGAGCGGCGTGCCGTCGAGCACGACGCGGTCGCCGTCGACCTCGACGTCGAACGAACGGCCGGCGATCAGGACGCGGTACTTCACGCCGCCTCGAGCGCCACGACGGTCGCGACCTCGGCCGTCTGCGGGGACATGTCAAACGCCCGGACGTGGGCTACACGGTAGTTGACGCTGAGGCGCGCCAGGTCGCGGGCCAGGGTGGCCGGGTCCGACGAGACATAGACGAGCCGCCCCACCGGCTGGCCGGTGAGTCGCAGCGTGACGTTCCAGTCGAGCCCCCGCGCGGGTGGCTGCACCACGACGGCGGCGGGGTCGGGCAGCGTGGGCAGCACATCGGCCGCCCGCCCCGCGATGAACCGCACCGGCCGAGCCGCCGGGCGCCGCCCCGCCCAGTCGATCGCTTTCTCATCCGCGTCGACACTCACGACCTGCGCGCCCCGCTCGGCGAGCTCCAAGGCCGTGTCGCCAATGCCGCCGTACAGGTCCCACACCACGGCGCCCCGGACATCGCCCACTTGCTCCACCGCCCAGCGGCGCGCGAGGAGGTCCATGCTCGGGTTCACCGGCTCGAACCCCGTGGCCGGAAACCCGGTGACTGCCCCGGCTACCACCCGCGCCGCCCCCTCAGCGGGCTGCCACCAGCAGGTCACGGGGTCGCCGGCTGGCAGTGCCCGCCGCAGGCGCTCGGCGTCCAACCAGGGTTCCCCCGCCGACTGAGCGATCACGTGCCGCCCACCCGCGCGGTCGAGGCGCAGCGTCAGCCCGAGCAGGCGCGCCGGCAGGAGCGCGAGATGGTGGCGCACCTCGCGCCACAGCGCCATCAGGCGGAAGTCGGTGACGGGACAGTCGGTGAGCGCAAACACCCGGCCCGGCTGGTCGTAGGGGTGCAGTCCGATGGCACGCGCTTGGGCGCGACTCCCCGCGACCACGAGCGTGAGCCTGGCCCGGTAGCGCCATTCGTCCACGGCCTCCACGATCTCGGGGTCCGCCACGTCCAGCTTCCCGATCCGCCGCAGCGCATCCCCCACAATCGCCCGCTTCGCGGCGAGCTGGGCGTCGTAGGTGAGGTGCTGGAGCTGGCAGCCCCCGCAGCGGTCCTGTACATAGTGCGGACAGGGCGGCGTCACGCGCGCCGCCCCCGGGGCGACCACCTCGGCGAGTTCGCCCTTCGCGAAGTGCTTGTGCAGCTTCACGCCTTCGCGCAGCCGCACGCGCTCGCCCGGCGCGGTGCGTGGCACGAACACCGCGCGTCCGTCGTCGAGCCGGCCCACCCCGTCGCCGCCAGCGGCGATGGCGCTGATCGCCACGAGGCCGCTCACTCGCGCCGCGCCTCCCGCCGGGCCGCGACGAGCCAGGGCGATGGCGCGCCGGCCGGCGCCGGCGCCTCGGCCCGCGCCGCCGCGGCCGCGCGCTGCTCCTCGGCCAAGAGCGCGGCGACCACGGCGAGCGGGCGGACGAGCTCGGGGCGTAGCGGCTCGGCCAAGAGGCGTGCCCCGGCGCGCTCCAAGTAGGTGACGTCGAACTCGCCCCGCTGAAATGCCGGATCGTCCATCACCCGGAGGTGGAACGCCTGGGACGACGGGATGCCGACGATGACGAGCTCGCGCAGCGCGCGCCGCATCCGCTCGAGCGCGACGGCCCGGGTCTCACCCCACACGATCAGCTTCGCGATCAGCGGGTCGTAGTAGAGGGAGACCTCGTTCCCCGTCTCGACCCCGCCGTCCCAGCGCACGCCCGGCCCGCCGGGCACGCGCAGGTAGCGCACGGTGCCCGTGGTCGGCAGAAAGTCGTTGAAGGGATCCTCGGCGGTGATGCGGCATTCGATGGCGTGCCCGCGCGGTTGCAGAGTACCCGCATGGATCCGCAGGGGCTGCCCCTGCGCCACGCGCAACTGCTCCCGCACGATGTCGATCCCATACACGAGCTCGGTCACCGGATGTTCGACCTGGAGCCGCGTGTTCATCTCCAGGAAGTAGAATTCGCCGGTGGGCGTGAGCAGGAACTCGATCGTCCCGGCGCCGAGATACCCGACGGCCCCGGCGGCGGCGCTCGCGGCCTCGCTCATGCGGCGGCGCAACGCCGGCGTCACGGCCATGGACGGCGCCTCCTCGATCAACTTCTGATGCCGCCGCTGGATGCTGCATTCGCGCTCCCCCAACGCCACGACGCGTCCGAACGAGTCCGCCAACAGCTGGATCTCGATGTGGCGCGGGCGCTCGAGATACTTCTCGACGTAGACCTCCCCCGCCCCGAACGCCTTTTCGGCCTCGCTCTGGGCGGCTTGGAAGGCCGACTCCACCTCACTCTCGCGCACGACCAGCCGCATGCCCTTGCCCCCGCCGCCGGCCGCCGCCTTGAGGAGCACGGGGTAGCCGAGGCGGGCGGCTTCGGAGCGGGCCTGCGCGTGGTCGGCGACGGGCCGCGTCGTGCCCGGCACGATCGGCACGCCCGCCGCCTGCAGCCGGCGCCGCGCCTCGGTCTTGTCGCCCATCGCCCGGATCGCGGCCGCCGACGGGCCGACGAACACCAGCCCGGCGGCCGTCACCGCCTCGGCGAAAGGCGCGCGCTCCGACAAGAAGCCGTAGCCGGGGTGGATCGCCTGACAGCCGGTCTGCTGGGCGGCTGCGATGAGCTTCGCGCCGTCCAGATAGGACTCGAGCGCGGGCGCCGCTCCAATCGGCACGGCGATCTCGGCAGCGCGCACATGGGGCGACAGGCGGTCCGGGTCGGAATAGACCGCGACTGCCTCGAGCCCTTCCTCCTGGCAGGCGCGAATGATGCGCAGCGCGATTTCGCCGCGGTTGGCGACGAGGACGCGCTTCAGTGGTGGCATGACGCGACGTCGCTCGCGACCTTGAAGGTGCGGAGCGGCTCGCACAGCGCGGGGGTCACGCGGGCGGCTCGGGCCGAGACGGCGAGCGCCGGCGCCGCCCAGGGGTCCCGCTGATCGAGCGCGATCCGGAGTGCCGCGAACACGTAGTCGCGCGCCGGGACGCGCTCCCCGCGGCCCTCGGGCCCCGCGACCCAGAGGAACGGCCGCACCGCCCACCCGATGTGCCGGCGAGGCTCGGGCGGGCGATCGAACGCCATGCTCACGCACACCGGCCGCCGCTTCACGAGCTCGGGAAGCCAGGCGTCCGCCGCGGTGCGACGCCCCAACCGCAGGTCGGCGGCGAGCCTTGCGCGGAGCCCCGAGTCGGCCCGCAGTGCGCTCAAGGGCACAATCAACAAGTCGGGCCGCAGCCCGCGCCCGAACCGCATGTACCACGCGGCGTAGGAATCGGCGTCACCCGCCGTCAGCAGCACGCCCCACATCGGACACGCCCGCAGCAGATTCTCGCCCAACTCCTCGAGCACGGGCGGCACCTTCAGGTCTGTGGGGACGGGGCCCCACTCTTGCGGCCCCGTGGCGATCCCCCGCTCCGCCCAGGCGAGCCGCGCGCGCGCGCTCCACACGCCGACGCGCAACGCCCGGGCACTGTCCCCCGCAAGGCTCGCCCCCGCCGGGCCGAACAACGCCGCGGCCCGCACCAGGGCTTGATCCGCCGTGTCGAGCCACGCGCGCGCCACCGCGCTGTCCGCCGCGGCGCGGTGCACCGGGCTGTGGACGTCGTCGCCCCGCTCCAGGTAACGCCGCCCGAGCAAGAGCCAGCCCGCAGCGTCGGTCGACTCACGCACCACCCGCGCCCGCAGCACTGCTAGCGAGTCCACGGCCGGGGCCGCGGCGGGCGCGGCCGCAGGCGTTTGCCACAGCGCCGCCGCGGCCAGCAGGCTACAGAGGGATGTTGCCATGCTTCTTCGGGGGGTTGCGGTCGCGCTTCGTCAAGAGCGTCGAGAGCGCGTCGATCAGCCGCAGCCGGGTATCGCGTGGATCGATGATGTCGTCGAGATAGCCCCGCGCCGCCGCGAGGTAGGGGTGGGCGAAGCGCTCGCGGTATTCCGCCTCCCGCGCGTCGTTGGCCTCTCCTTTATAGAGGATCTCGACGGCCCCCTTCGGGCCCATCACGGCGATCTCCGCGGTGGGCCATGCCACGTTGTAGTCGCCCCGGATGTGCTTCGAGTTCATGACGTCGTAGGCGCCCCCGTACGCCTTGCGGGTGATCACGGTGAGCTTGGGGACGGTCGCCTCGCAGTAGGCGTATAGGAGCTTCGCGCCGTGCTTGATGATGCCGCCGTGCTCCTGGGCCACCCCGGGCAGGAACCCCGGCACGTCCTCGAACGTGACGAGTGGGATGTTGAAGGCGTCGCAGAAGCGGATGAAACGCGCCCCCTTGAGCGAGGCGCTGATGTCGAGCACGCCAGCGAGCACGGCGGGCTGGTTCGCGATCAAGCCGACCGAGCGGCCGCCGAGCCGCGCGAACCCGACGAGGAGGTTCCCGGCATATCCCGAATGCACCTCGAGCCACGTCCCGTCGTCCACCACGCGGCGGATCACGTCCCGCATGTCGTAGGCTTTGGTGGGACTGTCGGGCACGACGTCGAGGAGCGCCTCGTCGCGCCGGTCCGCGGGATCGCTCGCGGGGCGGACCGGCGGGTCCTCCAGGTTGTTCGCCGGGAGGTAGCCGAGCAGCGCGCGGATTGCGGCAAGGCACTCGCGCTCCGAGTCGTGCACGAAATGGGCGACCCCCGACGTCGCCCCGTGCACGTCCGCGCCGCCGAGGCTCTCGAAGTCGACGTCCTCATGCGTCACGGTCTTCACCACGTTGGGCCCGGTGACAAACATGAAGGAGACGCCCCGCACCATGAAGATGAAATCGGTGATCGCGGGGCTGTACACCGCCCCGCCGGCGCAGGGGCCCAGGATCGCGCTGATCTGCGGCACGACGCCCGAGGCGAGCGTGTTGCGCAGGAAGATCTCGGCGTAGCCGCCGAGGGAGGCGACGCCCTCCTGAATCCGCGCGCCGCCCGAATCGTTCAGGCCGACGCACGGGGCGCCGTTGCGCACCGCGAGGTCCAGCACCTTGCAAATCTTTTCGGCGTGGGCCTCGGACAGCGAGCCCCCGAACACGGTGAAATCCTGCGCGAACACGTACACCAGCCGGCCGTCAACCCGGCCGTACCCCGTCACCACGCCGTCCCCCAGGTACTTCTCCTCGGCGAGCCCAAACTCCGTCGCCCGGTGCGTCACGAAGCGGTCGAGCTCGACGAACGTCCCGGCGTCCAGCAGCGCGTCTAAGCGCTCGCGCGCCGTCAGCTTGCCCTTGTCGTGTTGGGCCTGAACGCGCTCGCCGCCCCCGCCGCGCTCCGACTCAGCGCGCTTCTGCTCGAGCAGCTCGAGCTTCTCCCGCATGGACATGGGCGAGAATTTAGACGGCGAAGTGGCTGGACGGATAGGGAGACGAGGCGTGCGCCCCGCAAAACACGCAGGGCGGCCCCCCTCGGAGACCGCCCCGTCCGCGCGCGCCGCGCGCGCCGGTGCTACCCGGGCGTCACGACGCGTCCGCGTCCGGCTCGGCGTCGGGCGACGCGGCGGGCGGCGCGTCCGCTGGCGGGTCGGCCGGCGCATCCGTCGGCGCCGCGAGCGCAGCCTTAGGGGGCGTCGGCTCCCGCGGCTCTTCCTGCGGCCATCCGGTGGCCGCGAGCACAATGCGGTGGTGGATCGGATCCACCTCCAACACCTTGAGCTCCACCGCCTGGCCTTCCTTCACCGCGTCGCCGGGGTTCTGAATGTCGGCGATCCCGAGTTGCGACATCGGGACGAAGCCCTCGATGTCGTGTCCGAGGTCGACCACCACACCCTTGTCCATCAAGCGCAGCACCCGGCCGCGCAGCTCGGTGCCGACCGGATAGGTCTCGCCGATCCGCAGCCACGGATCCTCCTGCGCCTGCTTGAGGCCGAGCGAGATGCGCTTGTTCTCAGCGTCCACATTGAGGATGAGCACCTCCACCTCATCGCCCTTCTTCACGACCTCGGAGGGATGCTGCACCCGCTTGGTCCACGACATGTCGGAGATGTGGATCAAACCGTCGATCCCGGGCTCGAGCTCGACGAAAGCGCCGAACGAGGTGAGGTTGCGGACCTTGCCTTTCAAGCGGGTGCCCACCGGATACTTCTGGGGCAGCGCCATCCAGGGATCCTCCGCCGTCTGCTTCATGCCGAGCGAGACCTTCTCCTCCGCCTCGTCCACCTTGAGCACCACCGCCTCGATCGTTTCCCCGATGGACACGATCTTGGACGGGTGCCGCACATTGCGCGTCCAGCTCATCTCGGAGATGTGCACGAGGCCCTCGATCCCGGGCTCGAGCTCGACGAACGCGCCGTAGTTGGTGATGGAGACCACTTTGCCTTGCACCCGCGTGCCCACGGGATACTTCGCCGCCACATTCTTCCAGGGATAGAGCTGCAGTTGCTTCAACCCGAGACTGATGCGCTCGCGCTCCCAGTCGATGTCGAGCACCTTCACCTCGAGCTCCTGGCCGATGTGCACCATCTCGGAGGGGTGCGACACGCGCCCGTAGCTCATGTCGGTGATGTGCAAGAGACCGTCCACGCCGCCCAGATCGATGAAGGCGCCGAAGTCGGTGATGTTCTTCACGATGCCCTTACGCACCTGGCCGACCTGCAGCTCCTTCATCAACACGTCGCGCTTGGTCTTGCGCTCGGCCTCGAGCAGCACGCGGCGCGACACGACGATGTTGCGGCGCCGCTTGTTCAGCTTGATGATCTTGAACTCGAAGCTCTGCCCCAACAGCTCGTCGATGTTGGGCACGCGGCGCAGCGCGATCTGACTGCCGGGGAGGAACGCGTCGACGCCCATCAGGTCCACCACCACGCCACCCTTGATCTTCTTCACTAGCGTGCCCGCCACCGGCTCGTCCTTCTCGTATGCCTCGCGGATCCGCTCCCAGACCCGCATGAAGTCGGCCTTCTTCTTCGACAGGACGACTGCGCCCTCCTGATCCTCCAGGTGCTCAAGGAAGACCTCGACCTCGTCGCCCTCCTTCAGCGTGTGCGCGTCCTTGAACTCATCGATCGGGACCGCGCCTTCCGACTTGAACCCCACGTCCAGGATCACGGCGGTGTCGGTCACCCGCAGCACCTTCGACTTGACGATCTCGCCTTCTTCGATGTTGGAGAGCGTGCCTTCGTACAGCTCCGTCATCCTCGCGATTTCGTCGGCGGTATACTCCTCTTGGAGATCGGGCCGGACGCGGAGATGGGAGTGGCGGGCGGGGGACGGCGAGTCGGGCTTCTCGGGCAGGTCTTCTGTATCTACGAGCATCGCATACACCGGGTTGGTTGAGCGTTTGAGATCGAGCCCCGCCCGGATCCCGGGCAATGCGCCCCTAGGGTCCGCGAGGAGGCGCGAAACCTACCCCGGGAAGCGTTCACGCGCCAGCGCTACGACCCGCGCCACCTGCTCCTCGAGTGACAGGCGCGTGGTGTCGAGATGCAGGGCGTCCGCCGCCGCCCGCAACGGCGCGACCGCTCGGGTCGCATCCGCCTGGTCCCGCGCGGCGAGCGCCGCCGTCTCGCGCGTCAGCTCCGCCGCGTCCTGCCCGCGCCTGCCACCCGCGCCCCCCCCGCCCTCAGCGCCGGTCCCGCCCGCCGCGCCGCGTTGGGCCAGCCGCCGCCGGGCTCGCTCCTCGGGACTCGCTGTAAGAAAGATCTTGAGGGGGGCGTCGGGGAAGACCACCGTCCCGATGTCCCGGCCGTCCACCACCACCCCATCGGGGCGCGCCGCCGCCGCCTCGCGCTGGCGCACGTTCACCCAATGCCGCACCGGGGGCAGGGCGGCGATCTCCGACACCCGCGCGGTCACCCGCTCGGCGCGGATCGCCTCCGCCACGTCCACCCCCGCCACCTCGGGTCGGAACTCGTCGCGCACCAGGACGAGCCGCACCGGCAGATCCTCCGCGAGGCCGATGATCTGCTCGGCACTCCAGCGCCGCTCCGGCCCCGCGGCCGCCAGGTTATCCAGCACCGCGAGGGTGATCGCGCGATACAAGGCCCCGGAATCGAGATGCGCCCACCCCAGCCGGCGCGCCACGGCGGCCGCCGTGGACGACTTGCCCGAGGCCGCCGGCCCGTCAATCGCGATGACGCGCACCGCTCGCCATCCGCCGCAGGTCCCGGAAGAAGCTCGGGTAGCTGATCGCCACCGACCGGCGCTCCGAGAGGCGCACGGCGGCGCCGGGTACCGTGCCCAGCACCGCGAACGCCATGGCGAGCCGGTGGTCGCGGGCCGTCTCGATCCGGCCGCGCGGCGGCCGGCCGGCGCCGCACACGTGGAGGTCGTTGCCGCGCGCCTCGGCCTCGACCCCCACGGCGCGCAGGTTCGCCGCTAACAGCTCGAGCCGGTTGCTCTCCTTGACCCGCAACTCGCCCACCTCGCGGAACACCGTCTCGCCCCGCGCGCGGCTCGCCAACACGGCGAGGATCGGTACCTCGTCCACGAGCGTCGGCACCTCGGCGGCCGAGACCTCGGTGCCCGCGAGCGATGCCGGCCGCACCAGCAGGTCGGCCACCGGCTCGCCCCCCTCGTCCCGCAGGTTGACGCGCTCGACCGGCGCCCCCATGCGCGCGAGCACCACGAGAAACCCGGTCCGGGTCGGGTTGACCCCGACGTTCGCAACACACAGCTCCCCACCCTCGGCGAGCACCGCGGCGGCCACGAGAAACGCGGCGGAGGACGCGTCGCCCGGGACGGCCAGCCGCAAGGCGGGCACTGGCGTGGGCGTCGGGTGAAACACGATGGCGCCCTCCTGGAGCCGGAGGTCGAGACCGAGGTGGAGGAAGAGCCGTTCGGTGTGGTCGCGCGACAGATAGGGCTCACGGATCGCGACCCCCACGCGGCCTGCGAGGCCGGCGAGCAGGAGCGCGCTCTTAATCTGGGCGCTCGCGACGGGGGTGGTGTAGGTGAGTGGCCGGAGCGCGCCGCCGCGAATCTCGAGGGGCAGCGCGTCGCCCCGCTCCTCGGTGATCTCGGCCCCCATGGCCCGCAACGGCTCCGTCACGCGCCGCATCGGGCGGCGACGCAGCGACCGGTCCCCGGTGAGCCGCGCCGCAAACGGATGGCCCGCAACGAGACCGAGCAGCAGCCGCGCCGTGGTGCCCGAGTTGCCGCAGTGGAGCGTGGCCCGGGGGCGGCGCAACACGCCGCCGCGTACTCGGACCACGGTGCCGTCCCGTACGGGCGACACCACAGCGCCGAGCTGGCGCAGCACCCGGGCTGTGCTCTGCACGTCCTCGCCCGGGAGCAGGCCCGCGAGCTCACTCGTGCCCTGCGCTACGCTCGCGAGCAGGAGCACGCGATGCGAAATGCTCTTGTCGCCCGGCGGCCGGAACGTGCCCCCGACCCTCACGAGTCGAGGGTCCGGCGCCACTCGGCGGCGCGCGCCAGCCAGGCCGTGAGGGCCGCCGTGTCACCCAACTCGAGCGCCCGCTCGAGCGCGCCCAGCGGTTCCTCGAGGGCGCGCAGCGCGGGCAAGAGCTCGTCGCGATTCATGAGGAAGATGTCGGTCCAGAGCGCGGGCGGGCTGGCGGCGACGCGCGTCGTATCGCGCGCGCCGGGACCGAACGTGGCGCCGGGTGGCGCGGCCCCGGCCAAATAGCCGGCCAGCAGCGACGCCACCGCCTGCGGCAGATGGCTCGTCAGCGCGAGCTGGCGATCGTGTGCCGTGGCGTCGATCACCACGGGGTGGGCGGCGAGCGTGTCAGCCCAGAAGTGCGCCACCTCGCGCGCCACGCCGGCGCCGTCCTCGGTCGGGGTCACGTAGACCACGACGTGGGTGAAAAGATCGAGGCGGGCGGCGGCGAAGCCGCGCCCGTGCGTGCCGGCCAGGGGATGGCCGCCCGCGAAGCGCGCACCGAGCCCGAGCGCTTCCGCCCGGGCCACGATCCCGCGTTTCACCGAGCCGACGTCGGTGACGATCGCCCCGGGTCGTAAGGCCGCGCTCAGCTGGGCCAACAGCTCGAGGTTCGCGGCCGGGGGAGCCGCGAGCACCAAGAGGTCGGCCGCGCGCGCCACATCGGCCGAGCGGGCGGGCGCGTCGTCCACCGCCCCCTGCGCCGCCGCCGCGGCGCGCTCGGCGGGCTCCGGAGACCAGCCCAGCACCGCGGCGATGCCCGCGCGCTTCGCCTGGAGCGCTAGCGAGCCGCCGATCGCGCCGAGACCGAGCACGCCGAGCGTGGTGGGACGCACGGAGAAGAAGCTAGCCGCGCCGCCCGCGGCGCCGCTACCGGCGGAAACGCGACGCGGCGGGCAATCGCCCGCCGCGCTGACGCCCGTCGTCGGCGACGCTCGCTACGGGAACGGCAGACCGATCTTCGCGGTGGCCGTCGCGGTGAACGTCACCGGACCCCCCGCCACGCCCGCGACGCTCGCGGTCAGCGTGTTCGTCCCCGGCGTCGGGCCGAGCGCCCACGCCGTGAGGGCCGCGCCGCCGTTCCCGTCCGTCACGACGGGGGTGGCGGGGCTCACTGTCCCCCCGCCCGAGGCCACGGCGAATGCCACGGGCACGCCCGCCACGGGATTGTTGAACTGATCGAGCACGACGACGGACGGCGGCGTCGCGACGGCGCTCGAGACGAGAGCGCTCTGGTTATTCCCGGCGGTGAGCGCCAGCTGCGCCGCCGGCCCGGCCGTCGCCGTCACGGTGAGGGTGACGGTACTGTTCGTCGCGCCCACCGTCGTGGCGGTCAGCGTGTTGGGGCCGGGTTGCGACCCGAGCGTCCAACTCCCGACACGCGCCAGCCCGTCGCTCCCCGTCACCGCGACGGGACCGGTGATCGCCCCGCCTCCCCCGGCCACGGCAAACCGCACCGTCGCGCCCACGACCGCGTTCCCGAGTGAGTCCGAGACGAGCACCGCCGGCGGCGTCACGACGGGCGTGCCCACGACCCCCAACGGATCGTAGCCCACCACGCCCAACAGTCCCGGCAAGGTCCACCCGAAGGTGCTGTAGGAGCCCGCGTCCCCACCGACCCCGAGATGCGAGGCGTGCAGCTCGGTTGGGGCGAGGAGGGAGCCGAGCAAGTCCGCCAGCGCGCGCAAGCCGCCCGCGAGCCCGGTGCCCGCCGTGGCCACGTGATGCGGATCGCAGGGCATGAACGCGGCCGGCACGTTCGCCAGCAGCCGCACCGGTTGCCCGGCGTCGAACTGGGCAATGTGCAGCAGATCGGACTGCGTGTGACTCAGCGTGCCGGGGGTGAGGCAGATGCCGACGGTGACGTGCGTCGCGAATCCCTGGGCGAGAAACGGATCCGTCGAGAACTGATAACACCCGTTGAACTGGGGCAGATCCACCGGCACGCACGGCCGCCGGTCGATGCGGTCAATGGCGAGCAGCACGTCCTTGGTCACCGCCCCGGGCGGGAACAACGTGCCCGCGAGCCCGCTCGTGGTGATGAAGGTGCCGCCGGCCGTCCCCACCGTCCCCTCGAAGCAATCGAGCGTCTTGCAGACGATGCCGTTCTCGATCCGGAATTTGATCGGGACGGTGCGCCCGTCCAAGAGCCCGATGTAGTCGTTCGTGTTGACGTTCCGCAGCTGGCTGTGGTTGTCGACGAGCTGGATGTCCGCGAACCCAAGCACCGTGCCGCCGGGCGCCACCCGCACCTGGATGCGATAGAACGCGTAGTCGATTACCCCAGAGAGGCTGATATCCCAGTTCACCTGATACAGCCCGTCGGCGAGGTCGAGCACGGGGACCCCGAGAGGGATCGGGGGCGTGCCCGCATGGCAGCCGATTGGCAGGCTCAAGACGTCCACGTCGAGCTGGCAGAACTCGACGACCGGGCGGATGTTCGGATTGAAGGTGCCGGAGAAACTGGGCGACGAGACGAGGGGCGGCAGGAAGAAGAAGTGCGAGTTGCCTCCGGCCACTGAGCCGTCAGACAACGCCGCCGAGAGACGGCGGGGCGCGGTGAGCCGCGCTTGGTCCTGGCACCCCACCAGGACCGCCACTCCCAGGGCCACCACGGCGACGGACTTCATGACGCGCCTCCGCTTGACTTGAAACAGGGCGTCGACAAGGGACGCTGCCCTGTTTTGTAGCGCCGGAGCCACACGCCGCCTGACGCCCGCCCAGCCCCCCCGCGCGCTGCCCGCTCCCCTTGGGCGTCATCGCCCCGCACGCTCCAGCTGCGCAAACCGCGGGTCCGTTCGTAAGTCGCGCCACCACCACGAGATGTCCCCGCCACGCTTGAAGGCGTGGGCCGGGTTCGCGGCGACGTAGCGCTTCAGCAAGTCGATCGCCTCATCCCGCTCGCCTAACAGCGTGCGGGCAAAGGCTTCGAGCGACACGAGTTCGAGCTGCGGATCCGTCGTCGGGTCCTCCCGAGCGGCGACGAGCACGTGGCGCGCGCTGTCCGCTAGACCCGCTCGCGCAAGAATCGCGCCGACAATCATCGCCGCCCGGTGCAGTTCGAGCGGCTTGCGGGGCGCCGGCGTGACGCTGTCGAGCTTCGTATAGAGGCGCCACGCCGCCCGCGGGTCTGCCTCCCGAGCCGGGGTGGTCATCAGCCAGAGCTGACACTCGGCGAAGCGGTAGTGGCGCGGGAACCGCGCGGCGCCAGCCTCGCACCAGCGGGTCGCCTGGGTGAACTGCTGGAGGTCGTAGGAGCCGATGAACAAGCGCCACAGCACATCGCTGGCGACGGCGAGGTAGGCATCCTCTTCGTACGCCCGGCGGGCGGCGAGCACGGCCGCGGGTACGTCCTCGGTCTGATAGTACAGGTGACTGAGCGTGCTAAACGCACTCGCGAGCGTCGGGTCCGCCTGCGTGGCGGCTTCCAAATCGCGGCGCGCCCCGGCGAGCAGCCCGGCCCGGGCCGCCGAATCGGGCGTCAGCTCCACCAGCCAGCTCGTGTAGCGAGCGGTCCCGCGCAACTCGAGCGCGCGGGGATACCCGGGCGAGCGCTCGAGGGCTTGGTCCGCGTAGGAGAGCGCGAGGGCGAGCCACCGGGCGAGCTCAGCGCGATCGTTCGTCAAGCGCGCGCGGCGGTGGGCCAAGACCCCGCGCTGGACCACCGGTTCCACCCAGGCGGGGTCCGTCGTCGCCGCCTGCGCGAACAGCGAGTCGGCGCGCGCGAATCCGGCGACGGCCGCGGCCATGCTGTCCCGGTCGAGCCGCGCTTCGGCGTCCTTGCGCTCCCGCTCCCCCTGCTCGAACTCGGACCACGCCGCGACGTTGCTCGTTCCCGATCGCGTGGCCCGCAGCTCAACCTGCTCGCCCACGCGCCCACGCAGAAACGCGGCCACGCGCTGGGCGAGACTGTCGCGGATCGCGAGCACGGCCCCCGCCGGTTGCTCGAAGCTGGCGCGCTCCCCCAAGTCCGCCCCGCTCGCCCCGTCGATGAGGCGCACCGACACGCGGTAACCATCGCGCGTGGGCTCGACAGTGCCGCGCACGATCGTGCCCACCTGGAGCGCGCGCGCGACGCTGTCGGGCTGGACGTCGGGGCTGCGATACGGCGCCACGCCGTTCCGCGAGATGACGCGGAGGACGGGCACCTGCGCGAGCTGCTCGATCAGCGCTTCGGTGAGCCCGTCCGCGAGGTAGCGCAGGCGCCGGCCCGGGCTCAAATCCTCGAAGTACAAGACGGCGATGCCCCGGGGATCGGGACCCGCGGCGGCCCCCGCCGACCCGGCGGCCCCGCCGCGGAGCGAACGAGCCAGACCCCAGATCGCCGCCACGCCCACGGTTGCCCCCACTCCCCACAGCAGGCCGCGGCGCCACGACCAGCGAGGCGGCGCGGGGAACCGCGTCCCGGACCAGCGCTGCGCGCCCGTCACGCGCGAAGGGGTGGCCAAGGCCTCGGCAAACAGCGTCGTCGTGGGGAACCGGTCGGCGGGGAGCTTGGCGAGTGCCCGCAGCAACGCGTCCTCGAACGCTTCCGGAATCGTGGCCCGCACGATGGACGGCGGCGACACGGCGTCGAGGGAGTGACGCGCGAGGATCGCCTGCGGCGTGGACCCCGTAAACGGCGGGTCGCCCACGAGCATTTCGTAGGTCATGCACGCGAGGCTGTATTGATCGCTCCGGCCGTCGATCTCGTTGCTCCCGGCCGCCTGCTCGGGGCTGACGTAGGCGGGCGTGCCGAGGATCGTGCCCGTCTGCGTGAGGTGGTGGCGCTCCTCCGCGGCCGTGACCGCCCGCGCGATCCCGAAGTCGGCCACCACGGCGCTGCCACCCGACAGAAGGATGTTCTCCGGCTTGACGTCGCGGTGCACAATGCCGCGGCTGTGGGCGTAGGCGAGCGCCCCCGCGACCTCGGTGGTGATCCGCAGCACGTCCTCGAGCGGCAGCTGTTTCTCGCGCGTCAGGCGCTCGCGCAGCGACTCCCCCTCGACGTACGGCATGACGTAATACAACAGGCCGTCCGTCGAGCCCGAATCGTACAGCGGCAGGATGTGGGGATGCTGCAGCCGGGCGGCGATCTCAATCTCGCGCAGGAAGCGCTCGGCGCCGAGCGCCTGAGCGAGCTCCCCGTGGAGCACCTTGATCGCCACCGCGCGGCGATGCTTCAGGTCCTCGGCCAAGAACACGGTCGCCATGCCGCCGCGCCCGAGCTCCCGCTCGACGGCGTAGCGGTCCGCCAGCGCCGCGCGCAAGGACTCGAGCAGGTCGGACACCGGGTAGCGCACGCGCTTGGAGAGGTCGAGGCGTAGCATATCGCCCCCCGTCGAGCACCGCCAGCAGCCGTGCCGGGTGGGCGCGCTCTTGTCTCCCCGCCGGCTCCGGCCCTAGTTATAGGCACCGTCATGCGCACCCCGGCGTCGGTCCCCTCCCCGGTTCCGTCTCCGCCCCTGTCACCGCCGCCCGCCCGGCCCGCCCGGTCGTGGGGCTTGCTCCGCGGCCCGAGCATGAGTCGCCTGTTCGCCGTCGCGTTCGGAGCCATCGCCATCGCCGGCGTCGTCGACCTGATCGCCGTGTGGCGGAGCGCCCGCGGCACCCAGGCCGATATGGTGGACTTGAGCCAGCGCATCGGGCAGTTGAGCCGCTACTCTACGTCTCCCACCCTGCGCACCGAGATCGTGGCGATGCAGGAGCTCGCCCTCGGGGTCGGCGACGACGCCATCCACGCCGCGACCCAGAGTACGATCATCTTCGTCACCGTGCTCGTGGCGCTGGGGGTGGGGCTGTGGTACAACCGGCGCCGGCTCGCCGTCCCCTTCGCCCACGTGGTCGGGGCGCTCGCGCAGGTGGCGGCGGGCGAGTACGACGTGCGGGCGGACGAGGACCAGCCGGAGGAGTTTGGCATGATCGCCCGCGGCGTGAACCGCATGGCCAGCGCGCTCGCCTGGCGGCAGCACACGCAGGAGCAAGCGGGACGGCTGCTCTCGGCGCTGAACGCACCGCCGAGTGAGGCCGGGGCGGGCGGCAGCCTGGGCCCCGCCTTGGATGTGCTGGCGGCGGGGACCGGCGCCGCGGCGCTGGCCCTGTACCAGCCGAGCTACGATACGAACGAGTGGGCCCCGACGGCGGTCCGCCGCACCACCGCCCATCCCCTCGGCCGCGACGTGGTGCGGGAGCTGGTGGGCGAGACGACCCACGTTCTCGCCTTCAGCGGCGGTGCCGCGGGGCCCGTGCGCGCCCAACTCCGGCTCTCCGACGGCGACGCGACCGCGGGCGCCCTCGCGCTCGTGCCGTTATGGTCGCGCGAGCGCCTGGTGGGGGTCCTCGCGGTCATGCTGGCGCACGAGCTCTCCGCCGACGCGCGCTCGCTGTTCGAGCAGGCGGCACCCAACCTCGCCATCGCGTGCGAGCGCGAGTCGGCGCACCAGCACACGCGCCGCCTCGCCGTCGAGGTGCGCCACGCCGCTCAGCGGCTCGAGTCGCAGAACGCGATCCTCACGCGCTTGAACGACCAGCTGGAAGCCCAACACCGCGAGCTGTCGCGGCTCAACGCCGAGCTCGACCAGGCAAATAAGCTCAAGGACCAATTCCTGGCCAACGTGTCGCATGAGCTGCGGACGCCGTTGAACAGCGTGATCGGCTTCAGCGACTTGTTGCTCACCATGAACTCGACGGCGGAGCCGCTCACCGAGACCCAGCGCGATTACCTCGAGACGATCGCCCGCAACGGCCGCCATCTCCTCGAGTTCATCAACGAGCTGCTCGATCTCTCGAAGATCGCGGCCGGGCGGATGGAGCTCCGGCTCGAATCGCTCGAGCTCGAGGCCCTGATGCTGGAGGCGACGGAGACCGTACGCGCGCAGCTCGAGGCGCGCCACCATACCCTCGCGATCCTGCCGCCCGAGCGGCCGGTGATCGTGACCGGCGACCGCACCCGGCTGCGCCAGGTGCTCTTGAACCTCCTCTCCAACGCGATCAAGTTCACCCTCGACGCCGGCCAAATCACCGTGACCGCCCGCCTCGAAGCCGATGGGCAGCACGTCCGCGTGGCGGTCCAGGACAGCGGGATCGGCATCGCCCCGGACGACCAGGCCAAGCTATTCCAGGAGTTCGTGCAGCTCGACGCCAGCGCCAGCCGCCGCTACGAGGGCACCGGGCTCGGGCTCGCTTTGTCGCGCCGCCTGGTGGAGCTCCACGGCGGGACGATCGGCGTTACGAGCGAGCTGGGCCGGGGCAGCACGTTTTGGTTCACCCTGCCACGGGCCGAAGCGGGGCCTCGCGAGGTGTGATGGCAACCATCGTCGTGGTGGAGGACCAGCCCGACAACCTGAAGTTGATTCGCGCGCTGCTCACGCGCTCCGGGCACCGCGTGGTGGGACTCGCCTCGGGCGAGCTGCTCGTGCCCACGCTGCTCGCCGAAGCGCCGCCCCCCGCCCTGGTGCTGCTCGACATCCAGCTCCCCGGGCGGGACGGCTACAGCGTGCTGCGCGAGGTGAAACAACTCGCGGGCGGCCAGCCCTGGAAAGTGGTCGCCCTCACGGCACACGCGATGCCGGGCGACCGGGAGAAAACGCTGGCGGCGGGATTCGACGGCTACATTGCGAAGCCGATTGACGTGCGAAACTTCGCCGACGAGGTCGCCCGCTACTTACCGGGCGGCGGCGTGGTGGAGCCGCCTGGCCGGGGCGGCGCCGGCGGCGCGGCCGGCCCGCGCGGCCCAGCGGGGCCAGGCGGGCCGTAGCGCACGCGCTTCAGCGCGACCGCGCCATTCACGGTGACGAGATGCACCCGGCGCCCGCCCCGCCCCACGGTGCCGCGTAGCGAATGCCCCACGTACTTTCCCGACACGGTGAGTGGGTAATCGGTGTCGATCGAGCCGTTCACCGTCGTCGCATCCACGTTGGCGTCGAGCTCCGACGGCAACTCCGCCGTGACCCCCCCGTTCACGGAGAACAGCGCCACTTCACCCGTGTCGCCGAACGCCTGGATCCGCACCCGCACTCCCCCGTTCACCGTCGCCGCCCGCACCGGGCCGAGCGCGGTCTCGGCATCCACGTCCCCTCCCACGGTGGCCGCCTCGATCGGGGCGGTCAAGCCGATCGCGTGGATAGACCCGTTCACCGTGGTCACGCCCACGCGCACACCGCGGGGCACGAGGACCGTGAAGTCCACCGCGACGTCGCTCCCGTGGGGTGAACGCCCCGCCTTGCCGTGCTGGCCCGGGTCGCAGCGCGCCGTGCCGGTGTCGCTGGCGGCGGCCTGCCACACGGCGCAGATCGCCACGCCGCCGTCGTAGGGGCGCGTCACGAGTTGCACGTTCGCCGGATCGGAGTGGTGGTAGGTCTTGACCGCGGTGACTTCGAGCGAGTCGCGCTTGCTCGGCGCCACGCGTACCGAGCCGTTGATGTCGTGAATCCATACCGACTGCTGCGGCGCAACCCGCGCCCGGTAGGTCCAAGACTGCCCCGTGGTGCGGGGACCGCCGCTCAAGTCGGCGTCCAGGTTGCCAGGGAGGTCCCGGAGCGCGGTCGGGATGTGGTCCTCGAACGCTTGGCGCACGTGCCCGACCAGGTGGAACACGAACAACCCCGCCGCGAGCACGGCGCAAAACAGCACCGCCCCGCGGATGATCTCCCTGCGCCAGGTGGTCCAAAACGCGCTCATGTGGTCCCGCCCCCCCTAAACCGTACCCCCATACTGGCAGGTCTTACGATTGATCGCGAGGTCGGGTTTCGGGGCGTGAGGGACGGTGCGGCCGGACGATGGGAGGTGGCGCGGAGGCGCCGGGCGAACGCAGAGGGCGGGGACACCTGCCCCCGCCCCGGGTTCGTCAGGAAATGGCGCGGTAAGTCCGCCCGGTTCGCTCGCCGCCGCGCACCGTGGGGGGATCGAACAACCAACGCCGGGCCCCAGCCGTCTTCGCCGCGCTCACCCCCGACTCCACCGTGACCGGCTCGATCATCCCGCCGTACCACACGCGGTCGGGCCCGTCGCCCCCAAGGGTGATCGTGGCGGGCACGGCCTCAGCCGGGCGCGCGGCGCCGATCGATGAGACCGCGACCTGCGCCGCGAATGCGGAGCCGCTGGTCAAGACGACGCCAAGCAACAGAGCAGAGATACGCATGTGAAGCCTCCCAAGGACTGTTCTCGACGGCGCCGTTCGAACTGTTAGACGCTAGTCGCCCAAGAAAAGTTGCATCCCCCACGTCAGGAGATGGTTAAGTGCCCGGACGGCGGACGCTTGCCTCCCGCGCCCCAAGCACCGCTGCACGCGAAACGGCCGCCGGGTGATCTGCCCGGCGGCCGTTCCGCCTGTCAGGCGTGCCCCCGCGTCACATGAGCGGGGACGACGCGGCGCGCCAGCCGACCTGGAACTCGCCGCGACACCGTTGGCACGTCATGTAGCGCGGCCGGCCCACGATCTGCTGACGCTCGCAACAGCTGGGGCACACCGCGTAGCGATCAGGGCGCGCGCGGGCCGCTGGTGGCGCATCGTGGAGCGGGCTGAGGATAGGATTGTACGCCGAACCCGCGGTGTGCTGCATCACATTGAAACGTCGTCGCGATAACGCCCGGGCCCGCTCAGCGCGCCCCGTATCTCCCCTCGGGTGAGGTCCAGGCGGGTTGCGATTGGTGGAACAGCTCGACGAGCTCGCGCTCGGTGAGCTCGCCGAGCGCGGCGTCCGGCTGCTTCGCCCCGAGCGGCGAATAGCGCGTGAAGCGACGCTTGCGCTCGGGGCCAGTCCCGAGCTCGAACACGAGCCCGAACTCGTCCTTGCCGTAGACCGTCACGCGGCCCGACTCGGCGACTCGCCAAGTCTCACCGTCGACCGTGATGCTGCGTTGCGTCATGAACCCGCGGGTCCTCTGGCGGTGGCGGTCCGGAAGCTCGCTCGCGCGGCGACCTGCGGCAACCCGGGACGGCGCCCCGGCCGGCCGCGGCCCCGGGCCGCGCAGCCTCGGTCGCGGCTCACCAGAACGAAGTGTAATAGCTGAAGGCGCTGCTCGAGCCGATGACCCGCCACCCCGTTGCAAACCCGTGCGCGAGCCGGAGGTAGCGCACGGAGCGGCCGTCGGGCGGCGGGCCGCCGCGCACCGCGATCTCAACCCGCACCACCACGTTGTCGCCCCATCCGCGGGCCGAGAGCGACCCGAGCTCGACCTCGCTGCGCCGCAACAGCTCGTCCGCCGTCGCGGAATCGAGCTGGCGAGGGAGACCGGGATCCGCGAGCGCGCTGCGCTCGTATTCTGCCACGAGCCAACTCCGAACCGCGTCGCGACCGGCGGTCTCGAGCGATACCCGATGGCTGTGGTAGCGGATCCCGCCGTAGACCAAAAGCGCCGCAAGGACCGCGACGGCCTTCCAGCCGGTGAGTTGGACCCTCGCGACTTGCATCGCACGCGCTCCGGTCGAAAGTTGTCGCCAGGGGGATCGCGAGTGGCCGCGCCCGCGACCACGGCGGCTACCATAGACGGATCGGCGTGGCGGCGCCAGCACCTCGAGCTCCCCTCTGGCCGAGCGATCGCCCATCGGCCAGATCTCGGGCGCGCGGCCGCAACGGAGCACGGCACATGCGAGTCGGCCAGACCTTCTACGCCAAGAATCGCCGCGAATGGCGGGCGTGGCTCGCGCAGCACCACAGGACGACCCCCGAGATCTGGCTGATCTACTATAAGAAGCACAGCGGCAAGCCGCGCATCCCCTACAACGCGGCCGTGGAGGAAGCCCTGTGCTATGGCTGGATCGACAGCCTCCTGAAGCCGATTGACGCCGCGTGCTACGCGCAGCGCTTCTCACCACGCCGCCCGACGAGCCGACTCTCCGCCATGAATCGCGAGCGCATCCGACGTCTCATCGTCGCGGGGCGGATGACGCGCGCCGGCTTGGAACGGGTGAAGCACGCGTTCGATCGCCACGCGGACCGGCAGCACACCGCGGCGTGGCGGGTTCCGGCCGACATCCGCGCCCGGCTGCAACGCGATCCGGCGATCTGGCGGCAGTTCCAGCGCTTTCCGGACTCCTACAAGCGGATTCGCATCGGTTGGATCGTGGCGGCGCGGCCCCGGCGGGCGGCGTTCGAGCAGCGGCTGCGCTACTTCCTCAAGATGACCGGCCAGGGCAAACGCTTCGGCATGGTTCAGTGAGCGTCGCACCTCCCGTCGACCGGCGCTACCCGCTCCGCCCGTTGGCGAATGGCCCGTAACCACATCCGTCGGATCAGCCCGCTTCCCGGGCGGATCACCCACCAGTACAGGCGGAACCGCCACCGCGTCGGGGCGTCCGCGGCCCAGACGCGGGTTTCGGTCGTCACGACGCACCGGGCTCGCCCGACGGGCTCGATCCAGAAGTTCATGGCCGCCTTCGCGTAGCCCCGTCCGTTGACGGCTCGAAACTCCACTGGAGTAACCGACCGGCGCGCGGCGCGAGGAGCGATGAGCACGATACCGACGACCACCTCGCGATTCGGTTCGTCGGCGAGGAGCAGGAAACCGCTCCCGGTCGCGACTCCGAGCAAGGGAAGATCCGCCGGAGCGTTCAAGGTGCTCGGCGGACCGCGCCGGCCGAGTCGGCGCACCCAGGTCAGCACCCGGAAAAAGCGGATCTCCGAGGCGGTCACCATCTTGATCGCGGGATAGGTGGCCGCGGGCGGTGCGCCGACGGCGATCGTGTGGACCTCGCGGAACTGCCAGACCGGGGCGAACTCGTCGAGGCGGGTCACGCCCCCAATCTGCCGCCTGGCGCCTGGGGCGACCACGGGCGTCCGGCCGACACTTCCGCCGACGCGCCCCCGTAGGGGGTATATCCCCTCAGCCTGGAGACGCTTGCCGTGTTCAAACCGGTCCTCACGCTCGCTGCCGTTGGGTTCGCGGGCTTCGCTCTGTGGAGGGTCTTGTCCTTCCTGTTCCTGCCCTTGCTCGGCACCCTGCTCGGAATCGTGCTGACGCTCGTCAAGGTCGCCCTCCTCGTGGCGCTCGTCTGGTTCGTGGTGTCGTGGCTCACGAAGGACAAGCGCAAGGACGACGGAGAAGCACCCGCGAGCTGAGCCCGAGTCGCGCCCGCCCGGTCGGTACACCGGGCTTCTCTCCCTGGGGGTGGGGCGCGCCGCGCTTCCCCCCACCCCGCCTCAGTCATATAACCTGCCGCATCGCGCCACTCATCTGTGGGACGGACCCCGACATGGCACTCGACAACCTCGCGGCCCAACTCGAGCAGTTGCACGCCGCGGCGTTCGGCTGGGCCCTGGGCTGTTGCGGCTGGGACCGCCCCGTGGCGGAGGACGTGCTCCAGACGAGCTACCTCAAGATTCTCGACGGGCGTGCGCGGTTTGAGGAACGCTCGAGCTTTCGCACCTGGGTGTTCGGAGTCATTCGGCGAACGGCGCAGGAAGCGCGGCGCCGCGCCGGGCTCCGACGCTGGCTCCCGCTGGCCCGGGTGCTCCTCGGACCGGAGGAGGCCGATGGCCGGCCCGACCCGGAGACCGCGCTCGCCCACGCCGAGGAAACGGCCCGTTTGGTGGGCGCGCTCGCCCAGCTGCCGGCGCGACAGCGCGAGACGCTCCACCTCGTGTTCTACGAGGACTTAACGATCGCCGAGGCTGCTACGGTGCTCGGCGTGACCCTCGGGACGGCGCGCACGCACTACGAGCGGGGCAAGCGGGCGCTGCGACGACTGCTGGAGGAGCGCGAGTGATGACGGACGAGTCGGATCGCGGGTTGCACGAACAGTTCCAGGCGTTGCGGCGCGAGGCCGCGCGCGGCACCCCGGCGTTCGGCGCGATGCTCGCGGCCGGCGCGGCGCATCGAGCGCCCCCCGCGCGCACGCGGCGCCGGGTGGTGGGCATCACGGTGGCGCTCGCGGCGATACTCGTCCTCGGCACCCTGGTGCGGCGCAGCGGGCACCGCGCCGCGCCGGTGGGCCTCGTCACCGCCCGCTGGGAGGCCCCGACCGACTTCCTGCTGCGCGCCCCGGGTGCCGAGCTGTTGCGCACGGTACCGACATTCACCCTGAACGAGAGGCTCTTGCCATGATGCGTGTTCCACTGCTGACCCTCACCATCGCGCTCCTGACGGCGCTCGCCGCGCCGGCGCAGCGCGTCCCACAAGCCCCCGGAACCGGCGGCCCGCTGCACGCCGAGGATGCGCTTGCGCGCTTCGTGTTTCCGCCTGAGCTCGTGATGCAACACGCACGCGCCATCGGGCTCAAGCCGGAACAGCGCACGGCGATTACGCACGCGATCCAGGAATTGCAGTCGAAGGTGCTGGATCTGCAGTGGCAGATGCAGGACGAGGTCCAGCGGCTCACCGAGCTCCTCGACAAGCCTGCCGTGGATCAGGCGGCGGCGCTCGCCCAGATCGACAAAGTGCTCGCCGTCGAGCGCGACGTGAAGCGTGCCCATATGGGCGTGTTGATTCAGATCAAGAACACCCTCACGCCCGAGCAACAGGCGAAACTCGCCCAGGCGCGAGCGGCGGGGGAGGATCCGGCGCACGGGCCGGTCAATGCACCTTGAGCACCGCCTCGATGAAGCTCAAGGTCTTGGTCTCGACCCAGTCGGCGGTGACCGCCTCCACCCGCATCGTCCCGATGCGGTCGGTGCTGCTGGTCACCGCCCGGCCCTTCGCGGGGGACGGCTTGATGTCGCGCGCCACCGCGATGCCGCGGCGCGGATCGTAGCGGAACGTGAGGACGGAAACGAGGGCGACGCCGTCCGGCGTGCGTGGTGTGAAGGCGAGCGCGACGCTGGGATACGCATCGGCC
>DATBCS010000214.1:0-7772 GCA_036270315.1 Gemmatimonadales bacterium | reverse complement strand
CCGGGCCCGGGCCGCGGGACTCGCTCCCAGAGAATCGAACGGCGCCGCGACGCTCGCCACGATCACCCCGGTGCGCGTATCCGCGAGCTCTACATGCAGCCAGAGCAGCCCGGGGGGGTCGGTCTCCTGGAACGTGAACGCCAGGAGATAGGCCGAGGGCCGACTGCCGCCGGTCACGTGATCGCGCACCCGGAAGCCCTTGGCGCGGAGCCCCTGGGCGAGCGCGCGACCGAGGGAGTCGCTCCGTGCGATGAGGATGTCGTAGCCCCGCAGCGCGCTGGGCGACTCGTAGCGGGTGGCGGGCGCGCAGGCGCCGAGGCCCCAGACGAGGAGGGTGCCACGCGCCATAGCCCCCGCGCGGAGGCGGGCCCCGGGACGGCGGTTCAGGGGAGGACCCGCCGCGCTCCCACCCAGCGGTCGAGCCAGTAGGCCCCTTCCGGATCGGTGGGCTCGAGTCGCGACAGCTTCACCCCGCGGCTCGAGCTGTGGATGAACTTGAGCTCGCCGACGTACATCCCGATGTGGCTGACGCCGGCGCCGGGGCGGGCCGCAAAGAGGAGGATGTCGCCCGGCCGGAGCGCCGGGACCACGGGCGTCACTTCCGCCCCGGCGTGGGCCTGGTCACCGCTGCGGCGCGGCAGGCGGATGCCGTGCTGCCCGTAGGCGTACTGGATGAGCCCGGAGCAGTCGAACCCGTTGTCTTCGGTGCCGCCCCACACGTACGGGGTGCCCAGGGCTTCGATCGCGGTTTGGACCACGTCGCCCGCGGTGCCGCTCACGGCAGCGGGCGGCTCCGGGGGCCCCACCTCGGGCGGATTCCAGGGGCGGCCGCGCGCGCGCCCCTGCCCTCCCGCCCCCCGGCCCCACGCGATCGCGATCCCGAGCGCTGCACTGAGACCGCGCCGCGCGTCGCTGCGGGGGTGCCAGAATCCTTGGGGGCCCCGGTCTTCCAGGCGGTAGCGCAGTTCGGTGCCGAGCGCGAGCCACCGCACCGGGCGCCACTCGAGCCCGCCACCGATGCTCCACTGCGCGGCGAGCGCCTGGGTGGCCGTGTCGGTCGACAGCCCGAGCGCCAGGCCGGCGAGGGCGTAGGGCCCGAGCATCCGGCGGCCCCGCCCTGCCTGGACTTCGTAGCCCAGGCCGTAGAAGGCGCGGCGCCGGCCGAGCGAATCGTGCACCGCGACCACGGCGCCGAGGCCGCGCGTCAACAGACCACTCTCGGCCGTGGTCGAGCGGAGTTCATAGATGTTCGCGCGATTGCCGTTGTACCAGCGACCCCCGTGGAACTCCAGCGCGCGGCCCTCGCCCTGGGCGCCGAGCGTCGCTGGCAGGAGGGCGAGCGACGCCAGCCAGGGGCGCCTAATCGGCCGCGGCAACGGCTCGCTGGGCCTCGGAGACGCGCGGCGCCATGTGGTGGGACAGCAAGTGGGGGACGCGGCGCAGGAATCGGACCCACACGGCGAGCGCCGCAAACCCGCAGAGCGCCGCGCCGGCGAGCGCGATGGCGAGCATCACCAGCGGGCGCGAGAAGCGGGCGGCGACGAGGGCGCCGAGCCAGAGGCCCGCGTAGGACGCACTCCACGCGAAGACCGGCGTGAGGAGCCATCCCAGCACGACGAGCAGGTGGGCGAGCCAGCGTGGCATTGTCGCCCCTCCCCCGCCGCTAGCCTTTGCGGGCGAGCGCGACGACGGCGGCGACCGCCAGCACGACGGTGTAGCCCGCGCCCATCAAAACCGGGAGCGCGACGCCGACGCCGGCGAGCCGGGCGGCCACCACCACGACCAGCGTGGCCACGACGGGCACCGCGGCACGGCGCGCCAGCGTCGTCTCGCCGCGCCCCGCCTGGCGCGCCGTGACGATCGCCCCCATCCACGCGAGGAATGTCCCGAGCATCCACCACACGGGCAAATACCACCACGTGCTGCCGCCGCCGATCGCGTCCCACGTCCAGGGAAAGGCGTTGAGCGGGCGGAACAGGACGATGTCGATCGCCGAGAACATAATCGTCCCGACGAGACCGATGGCCGCGGCCCCGGCGATCCCCTCGACCTGACGCGCCCGCGACCACTCGGCGGGGAGGAAGCTCGCGGAAATGCCCGCCACCAACACGATCAACGCCTCGGCGCCGCTGCGCAGCACTCCGTCGAGGAGCTGGCGCGATGCAGCGAGGAACAGCACCACGGCGACCGCCGTGACGACGCCGAGTGCAGCGCCGCTCGTGGTGACGGTGCGGAAGTCCGACCGATCGGACCGCGCGGGGGCCGCCGTGGCCGTCATGTGCGTCTGAGCTCCTCGAGGCTGGGGGTAGGGGGAGGCTGATCTTGCGAAATCTAAGCCCGCGCTCTCAGCGGGCAAACACCACCAAGACCGCGAGATCAGTGAGCGCCCACGCCGCGAGCGCCTGGTACATGCCGCGTTGGTGCTCCGCCGGAGTCCAGCGGGCCTGCCCCGCGTACCAGCGCGCCAGCACGCTGAGCCACGCCCCGAGCGGCACGGCGAGCAGCAGCGCCGGCCGCCCGACGCCGAGCATCTGCGCGCCGGCGGCGAACAGCGCAAACGCGACGAGCGTCGAGCCGATCGCCACGCGCAGGCTCGTGCGCAGCCCGAGGCGCAGGGCGAGGGTCCGATCGCCCCGCCGCCGGTCCTCCTCCAGTTGATACAGCTGAGTGAGCGGATAGAGCCCTGCGAACAGGGGGCAGAAGCCGAGCAGGGTGAGCGCGTGGCCGCCGTCGAGCGGGCGGCCGGTGGCGGCCCAGGCCGCGAATGGGGTGAGGGTGCCGAAGCCCCACATGTTGATGAGCCAATCCACGCCCGCCACCGCCTTGAACCGCACCGGCGGCACCGAGTAGAGGAGCGACAGCGCGAAGCAGAGGGCGTAATCGAGGCGGAACGCCAGCGGCAGCGCGAAGGCGAGCATCTGCCCGAGGCCGAGCAGCGCCACGCTGAAGGCGAGGAGGTGGCGCGGCAGGGGCGGTGGGGCGATCAGGTACCCGATGTCCCCCTGGTCCCGGTCGAACACGCTGTTGATCGCGAGGGTGCCGCCGTTCAGGCACACCACCCACACCACGAGCGCGCCGAGCGCCGCCGGCAAGGCGGTGCCGCGCGCCACACCCGTCCACCCGACGGCCAGCACGTAGCCGAGCAGCGTGTGCCCGGCCATGATCGGCCACTCGGCCGGCCGCAGGTGGAGGACGTAGGAAAACAGGTCGCCGGGCAGCACGCGGTACCCCCAGCGGCGCCAGGCGTTGCGCGTGCGCGCGTCGGCTACCACTCGAGGCCGAGCGCCGTGGCGGCGATCCGCAGCCCGGTGAGGGTCAAGTCGGGATGGACCGACTCGATTTCGCGTGCCAGCGGCGCCACCAGGCTCGCGAGCCCGCCCGTCGCGATCACCTGCGGCGTCTTGCCATTGGGCCACTCGGCCTTGATGCGTCGCACGATCCCGTCCACGGCGTCCGCCGTCCCGAGCAGCACGCCCGCGCGGATCGCCTCGTCGGTGCGGCGCCCGATCACGTGCGCGGGCGGGGTGAGCTCGGTCGCGGGAAGCTTCGCCGTGCCCCGGATGAGCGCGTCCGACGCGGTCCGGATGCCGGGCATGATGACCCCGCCCACGAAGCGCCCGTCGCTCGTGATGCAGTCGAACGTCGTCGCGGTGCCGAAGTCTACGACGATGGTATCCCGGTGAAACAGCGTGGCGGCGGCGAGGGTGTTGAGGATGCGGTCCGCCCCGACCTGGAGCGGCTCGTCCACGGCCAGCGTGATGGGGAGCGCGGAGTGCCCGTCGACGATACGCGGCACGACCGTCGTGGCCCGCTCGACCGCCTCGCATACTCCCTGCGTCACGGGCGGGACGACGGACGCGACCACGGCGGCGCGCACTTCTTGGGTCGAGCGTCCCGCCTGGGCGAGGTAGGCGGTGAGGGTCGCGGCCCACTCGTCGGGGGTGCGTTGCGGTGTGGTCGTCAGGCGCCAGTGGGCTTCGAGGCTGTCGCCCCGGAACAGCCCGACCTTGGTCTCGGTGTTGTTGATGTTGATGGCGAGCAGCATGGGCCGCCTAAGATAGACGGTCGCTCAGAGCGCCGCTACGCGAGCTCGACGTGTCCTTCGCGGACGGCCACCGTCCCGGTATCCGAGTGGATCAAGAGCGCACCGTCCGGCGCGAGTCCCGTGGCCCGGCCCGCCGCCGGGGCGCGGAGCTCGCGTCCCGAGAGCCAGTCGCGCGCCGCGAACGCTTGGCACTCGGCGGGCGAGAGCGTGGCCGCGTCGGGGGCAATCCCGGCGAGCGCCGGCACCAAGCGGTCCAGCAGGTCGAGGCGCCGGACGGCGGGCAACCATTCCACGAGCGCCACGGCGCTGCGCGCGACGCCGGGCGGGATCGCGTTACACACGTTCACGCCGACGCCCACGGCGAGCCATTCGAGCCGGCCGCCCTGCCACCGTGCCTCGCCCAAGATCCCGGCGAGCTTGCGGTCCCCGAGCAGGACATCGTTGGGCCATTTCAGCCGCGTCTCCGCCCGCCCCAGCAGCGCGTCCACCGCGTCGGCCAGCGCCAGCCCAGCGCGGATCGTCACGGTGGCGAGGGCGCGGCGCGCCGGCCGCAGCAGCATGCCGAGCCAGACGCCGCCCGGCGGGGAGTGCCAGCTGCGTCCGTCGCGCCCCCGCCCCGCCGTCTGCTCCTCTGCGATCACGGTCGCCCCGGCGGGCGCGCCCTGGGTGCCGAGGGCGTGAATGACGTCCAGAGTCGAGCCGAGCTGCCCGACGAGCTCACACCGCGGCACGCCCCAGCGCAGCGCCAGCGCCGCCGCCGCCACGCCGTCGAGCGCTAGGCCCGCCACAGGCCGTACGCGATCGTGAGCGCGCCGACGATCCAGCAGTAGGGCGCGAAGGCGTAGAAGCGTCCGCGGCGCAACAGCGCCACGAGGAAGCGAATCGACCAGATTCCGGCACCGAACGCGACGGCGCAGCCGACGGCGAGCGGCACCGCGCCCACGGCCGCGACGTCGACGACCATGTGGCGTGCTTCGACGAGCGCCGCGCCGGCTATGACGGGGACCGCGAGCAAGAAGCTGAACTCCGCCGCCGGGCCGGGCGCGAGCCCGCCCCACAGCGCGACGCACACCGTCGAGCCGGAGCGCGACACCCCGCGAAACACGGCGGCCAGGGCCTGGGCGAACCCGATCCCCACCGCCGTCGCGACGGTGGGCTCCGTGCGCGTGCCCGCGAGCCGCCGCGTGGACCAGTTGAAGCACCCGGTCAGCAGAAATCCCGTGCCCACGAGCACGAGCGACGTCGCCGCCTCTTCCACCCGCCGATGGAACAGCACGCCGATTACGCCCGCGGGGATCGTCGCGAGCGTGAGGAGCCCCGCCGTGCGCAACTCCGCCGGGCGCCGCGCCAGGACCCCCCGCACGATGGTCCACAGGCGCGCCCCGTACACGACGAGCACCGAGCCGAGGGTCGCCACGTGGAGGGCGACCTCCACGAAGACCGCCGGGGCGCGCGTGCCGGTCACGACCTCGAGCACGCGCAGGTGGCCCGAGCTCGACACCGGGAGAAACTCCGTGAGCCCCTGCACCAACCCGAGGAGCACGGCTTGCCACAGGGTCATGTCACCCTCCCGGCCACGAGTGCGACGATCCCGAGGAGCATCGCGCCCTTCAGGAGTCCGGCGTTGCGGTCGCGGCGCTCGAGCAGCAGGCGGCTCGCGACGACGAGGACCGCCAGCTGGGCGAAGATGGCGATGAGGAAGTACGCCATCCCGTAGTGCGCCGCGGCGGGCAACGCGAGCGAGACCGGCACGAACAGGATGGCGAGCGCCGCCGCGACGCGTCCCGCGCGCCGCGGCCCGAGCACGATGGGCAGCGTGCGCCGCCCGAGCGCGCGGTCGCCCGGCTGGTCGTCGAGGTCTTTCACGAGCTCGCGCACCAGATGGATCCACGCCGCGAGCGTCCAGGGCACCACGCCGGCCGCCGGGCGGCCGACGGCGATCGCCCCATACATGAGCGGCAGGCCCGCGACGAGCGCCACGGCCACGTTCCCCAGGAGCCCCCGCCGCTTGAGGACCGGCGAGTAGCTGATCATCACACCGAGCGCGGCGAGGCCCACGGCGAGCGCCGTCCCGCTCACGAGCGCCGCCGCCGCCGCACCGCCGAGCGCGCCCGCCACGACGCACAGGTCCGCCGTGCCGCGCGCGATCCGTCCACCCGCGAGGGGGCGCTCGGCGGGGCTCCGGTTCACGCGATCGGCCGCCTGGTCCCAGATGTCGTTCAGGGCGTTGCCCGCCGCGCCGAACCCCACCGCCGCGAGGGCGGCGAAGACGACCAGCTTGGGCAGGGCCACGGTGCCGGTCGCGATCCAGCCCCCCGCCAGCACGCCGACCGCCGCGAGCACCAGGTTGGGGGCGCGCACCAACCGCAGCAGGTCAAGCACCCAGCACGCTCCGATACAGCGCTTCGTAGCGCGGGACGACCCGCTCGGCCGAGAACTCGAGGGCACGTGCCGCCGCGCCGGCGCGCAGCCGCGCATGGAGCGTGGGATCGGTGAGCACCTGGACCGCCCGCTCGGTCAACTCGTCCACGGCCCCGACCGGGGCCAGGTATCCCGTTTCGCCGTCCACCACGACCTCCGGGATGCCGCCGACCCGGGTGGCGAGCACCGGGACACCGCACGCCATCGCCTCGAGCGCGGACAGCCCGAAGGACTCGGTCTCGGACGGGAGCAAGAACAAATCGCTGCCGCGCAACAGCTCCGGCACGCGATCCACCTTGCCGGGGAACCGCACATCGCGCCGCAGGCCGAGACGGTCGACTTCCTGTTCGGCGCGGTCGCGGTCCGGCCCGTCGCCCGCGAGCACCAGCGTCGCCGGAACGGCCCGCCGCACGCCGGCGAAGATGCGCACGACGTCCACCAAGCGTTTCACGGGCCGGAAGTTCGACACGTGCATCAGGACCTTGTGGCCGGCCGGCGCGAGCGCGCGGCGGCCGGTCGCGTCCGTCGCGGGGAAGAAATCCGCCGGGGAGATGAAGTTCGGGATCACCTGCACGTCGCAGCCGGTGCAGCCGAAGGCGCGGTAGGTCTCGTCCTTGAGGAAGGTCGACACCGCTGTCACGGCGTCCGACTGCTCGATCGAGAACTTGGTGATGGTGAAGTAGGACGGGTCCTGGCCGACGAGCGTGATGTCGGTGCCGTGCAGCGTCGTGACGACCTGCAGCTCCCGTTCGGCCTTGAGCATCTGCTTCGCGAGCCACGCCGTCGCGGCGTGCGGGATCGCGTAATGGGCGTGCATCAGCTCGAGTGCTTCGCGCTGCGCCACCTCGTGTTGCTTTACCGCCAGGGCGAGGGCATAGGGCGAGTGCTCGAACAGCGGATAGTCGGCCGGGACGACTTCGTGGAACGTGACGCGTTCGGCGAACTCGCCACGCAGCCGGAACGGGCTCGCGTAGGAGATGATGTGGATCTCGTGGCCGCGGCGCGCGAGCTCCAGGCCCAGTTCGGTAGCGACCGCGCCCGAGCCACCGTACGTCGGGTAGCAGGTGATGCCGATGCGCATCAGCAGGACGGCGCGGGCGCGGGGCTGCGGGCGCTCGCCGCCTGCCACCGGGCGGCGATCTCGCGGGCGAGCTGTTCGGGGGCGTCCACGGCGTCCACCATCCAGACCTCCGGCGCGCCACGCGGGGCGGTGCCCGTGCGCAGTTGATGTCGGAACCACGTCTCCTGGCGCTTCGCGTACCGACGGGTCGCGGCCGCGATGGCGTCGCGCAGGTCGCGCTCCGGG
>DATBCS010000213.1:0-9747 GCA_036270315.1 Gemmatimonadales bacterium | reverse complement strand
GTGCTTGCACCCGGCGGGCACGAGGGCAAGGGCGAGGGCGAGGGCCCACGTCGCGGGGGAACGCGGCATCAGACGTGCAAGTATAGCCCTCCCGCTTACGGGGCGAGACTACCGGGGCTCGCTATCCGCCGGGCATCGGTGGTCGCCGAGGGTCGCGATGGTGCATGAGGCCGAACCGCAGGATGTCCTGTTGCGACCGCTAGAGGAGCGCCTGTGGTGACCGCTGCTGCGCTTGTGTTGTGGTCATCGTCCTGCTCCAGGTTTGGTGAAAAACAAAAACCCCGAGCCCGTGACTCACTTCGTCACGACCTCGGGGCAGCCTCCTGTTACCGCCTCGACTACCAGGGCTCAGCTAAAAGCCGCGGGAGGGAGAGCCGCGGGTGCCGGGCCGCCGGGTATGTGTCCTACGCCGTCATCCTAGACCTCTCGCTCATCCGCTGCAAGTGCCCGAGGAGAGAATCGAACTCTCATGCCGTCGCCGGCGCAGGATTTTGAGTCCTGTGCGTCTGCCAGTTCCGCCACTCGGGCTAAACTCAAATCGGTCATAAGAATGTCATCGCTTCCCAGATGTTCCAGGCGCCGCAAGGATCTGCAGGTGATTTTGAGTCCCCTGCGTCTGCCATTCCGCCACTCGGGCGAGTGCGGTGGGGCCTTAACTTAGCTGCTCCCCGGTGGGCGCGGCACCCTCCCGCAATAGCGCCGGTTACAGTTCCGAGCCCGGCCCCGGCGAGGAAGCCGATGCCGAGGCAGCCACCCCGCCATTCCCGACCGCAGCCGCCGCCAGTGCTGACGTCGACCAGCATGCCGGGCTCGCGCGGGACGCGCACCGTCCGCCCGCGGGCCCGACGCACGACGAGGGTAGCGCTGTCCATCGCTTCGAGACGGCCCACGGCCAAGCGGCGGCCGTTAGACGTCGTGATACGAACCGGGGTGCCGGGAACGAGGGCCGGCGGCGCTTCCGCGGCGAGCCCGCCGAGCGGCAGGCCGAGCGCGAGCGCCAACCAACAGCCGGTGCGGTGCATTGGCGGCCTCCCGCGAAGCGCATTCCGCCGTGAATCCCGGGGCCGGGCGGAGTACGGACCGATCCCGTGCTCACCTCCCGTCCCGCCACTCTTCAAGTACAATGATGGCATGACGCCAGGCCCCACAAGCGAGGAGCGTCCCGCCGTTGGCCCTATGGCACGCCCCTTTTTGCGCTAAAGGACCGGGGGCCGAGCACGCACCGGGTTCACCTGTCGCGTCTTCACCCCTCGATGCCGCAAAAACGCCCTTTCCGGGCCGGCGCAGCGGACCGATCATCCGCGTGTGACCGGCACGATCCGTGAGACGATGGCGCAAAAACCCCAATGGGCACGGCTCAAGGTGGAGGCTCCCTACCCGCTCCGGCGCGGGGCGTGGTATCGCGTGACCACACGCACGCCGCGCGACGTCGTGCTCGAGGTGAACCGCAAGTCGGTCCACGTCCCGGTCGCGCTGCTCGAATTCGTCGGAGGAAGGCCGCCGCGCCGCTGGAGCGTGGTGCGCCGTCCCGCCGATGCGGTGCGCCTGCCGGATGGCTGGGGCGAACACTACGGGGTGTGCCCGAGCTGCCGGCACCGGGCGCCGCTCTACGGCGCGCCGAAGACGCTGCGCTGCCCCCGCTGCAGCGAGCTCTTCGTGGTGGCGTGGGACGAGCTGGACCCCGGTCAGCACTCCGGCTCGCCGCCTGGTCCGCAGTCCAACGCTCACTGACCCGCGCCGCGTGTGTCAGCCCCCTTGAGAACCATCCTCTAACACGACGGGCGGGCAGCCACCGCTGTCCGCCCGGTCGTGGTCCCGCCTTGGAACTATGGGCGCTGCCGCTTGCGCCCCGGGCGCGGGGGCGGGGGCGAGCGCGGTCCCCCGTGCGCCGGTGCCGCGCGCCGCTGCTCGCGTTGCTTCTGCGCGGCGGCGGCGACACGTTCCTGGAACTTGCGCCGCTCGTCGTGATACCGCGCCCGTTGCACCGGGGTGAGAAAGCCCTGCATCTCGCGGTCCTCGTCCCGATTGATCTGTTGCAGTTTGCCCTGGTTCTCCTGCTGCGCATTCATCAGCTGGCGCACGCGCTCCTCGTCCGGCGTCGCGCCGGAGAGTTCGGCGCGCAGGGCCTCGTTGGTCTCGCGCTGATGAGCCCGGAGTGGCTGCCGCTGTTCCTCGAATCGCTGCTCGGTGGCCTGTAGCTTGGCGGTCTGCTCATCGCTCAGCTCGAGCGTGGAGCGCACGTGCTCGCTCCAGGCCTGCCGCACCTTCTCGCGCAGCTGTTGCGTCTGCGCGGCGTCCACCGGGGGCGTACCGCCCGAGTCGCCCGGCACCTGCGCGCCGAGCGCCGGCACGATCGCGATGACGAGCACCGACGCGAGTCGTCGCATCACCCCTCCAGCGAAGCGAGCAGCGCCCGCAGCTCGGGCGCGCTCAGGTCCTCGAGACCGACATCCTGCGCCGCGACGGCGTCCCGGGTGCCGCCGGGCTCGGCCACCGTGCGGAGCAGGTCCTCGAGCTGGGGCGCCGAGAGCTCGTTGAGCTCGGGGCTCGCCAGCACCGCGACGTCCCGCGGCATGGGCTGCCCCGCGGGCCGCGCCAGGAGACCCGCGCCGACCACGAGCACCACCGCCGCGGCGATCCGCAACCACGTGGAATCGAATGCCGCCCAGACGCGCCCGGCGCCCCGCGGCTCCTGGCGCAGCCGCGTCACCACGGCCTCGGCCGTCCGCTCCACGTCGAGGCGCTCCGCGGCCCGGGTGCCGAGCCGCTGGGCGAGCTGGCGCAACGCTGTGTCGTTCAACGCGTCGTCGTGTTTCACTGCAGGGACTCCTTCAAGCGCTTGACCGCGTGGTGATAATGTACGCGCGCGGCGCCCGGGGTCGTCCCCAAAGCCGCCGCGATCTCCTCGTATTCGAGCCCCTGCTGCGCCCGCAGCAGAAACACCTCGCGCTGCAGCCGCGGCAGCCGGCCCAAGGCGTCCCCGAGCCGCCTCTCCGCTTCGAGCGCCACCACGTGCTCGTGCGGATCGCCGTCCGCCGAGCGGAGCTCCTCGTCCAGGGGCACCACCCGCACCCGTCGGACCCGGCGAAACGCGTCCTTCAACACATTGCCCCCGATCGTCAGCAGCCAGGTGCGGAAGCGGCACTGGCCGCGAAATCGGTCGAGCGCGCGAAACGCCCGGATGAACGACTCTTGCACCAGGTCGTCGAGCTCGGCCTCGGGCGCCCCCCCGCCCGCGAGAAACCGCGCTAGCGCGCGCGCATGACGGCGGACCAGTTCAGCCGCCGCCTGCTCGTCACCGCCCTGCCAGGCGGCGATCAGCGCCGCATCGGTCGGAACCGCGGCGACGGGCTCGGCTGGAGACATGCGCGCTCGTTAGGGTAGACGCCAAGGCACCCCCAATATTAAGGTTGCCCGGGCCCGCCCTTGAAATCCGCCGGTCCCGCCGATACCTTCCCAATTCGAACGATCGTTCGAACCCTCATGCGACCCTACGACGAGCGGCTGGACCAGTTCCTGTCACGGGCGGCGAACGTGTTCGCCGACCAGGGCTACCACTCGACCACCATGCGCGACCTGGCGCGGGCGACCGGGATGTCGCTCGCCGGGATGTACTACTACGTGCGCGGCAAAGAGGAGCTGCTCTTCCGCATCCAGGAACGCTGTTTCACCGGGGTGCTCGCGGGCGCCGAGCGCGCGCTCGCCGCGGCGGGGGAGGCGGACGCGCTCGAGCGCCTGCACGCCTTCATCCGTCACCACGTCACCTTTTTCGCCGCCCACATGGCCGAGATGAAGGTGCTGTCGCATGAGGCCGCCTCGCTCACCGGCGAACGCCTGCGCAAGGTGAACATCATCAAGCGCCGCTACGTCGATCTGCTCGAGGGCCTCCTCAAGGACGTGACACCCGACGAGCCGGCCGGCGAGCGGAGCGGCGCCGCCTACCTGCTATTCGGCATGATGAACTGGATCTACAACTGGTACGACCCCGCGGGTGCCATCGACCCCGAGCGCCTGGCGGGCCTCATCGCGCGCATCTTCATCGGGGGCTTCGCCGAAGCGCGCGCCACGCTCCACGGAGGCTGACGTCCCATGGCAACGATGACCGAACCCCAAGTCGAACAGCGGACCCTCGTGCACTATGGCGTTGAAGCGGGCGTCGCCATCATCGAGCTCGATGACCCGCCGGCGAACACCTACACCCACGCCATGATGCGGCAGCTCGACGAGGCGATCCTGCGGGCCCGCTTCGACGACACCGCGCACGTCGTGCTGCTGCGCGGCCACGGGGAAAAGTTTTTCTCGGCCGGCGCCAACATCGCCTATCTGAACAGCATCACCCCCCGCTACAAGTATTTCTTCTGCCTCCACGCGAATGAGACGCTGAATCGCCTCGAGCACACCCCCAAGCTTACGATCGCCGCCCTGAACGGCCACACCGTGGGCGGCGGGCTCGAGATCGCCATGGCGTGCGACCTGCGGCTCGCCAAGGAGAACGCCGGCAAGATCGGGCTGCCCGAGGTCAACCTCGGTGTGCTCCCCGGCACCGGCGGCACCCAGCGGCTGGCGCGCATCGTCGGCAAGACGCGGGCGATCGAGATGATGGTGAAGGGCGAGACGTTTTCGTTCGACAAGGCCCATGACCTGGGGCTCGTCAACGAGGTCTTCCCCGCCGACGCCTACTGGGAACAGGTGATGCTCTACGCCAAGCAGTTCTGCCCGCCCCACAAGGCGTCGAAGGCGGTGGGGCTGATCAAGCGCGCGGTCCAGTCGGGCGCCGAGGTGCCCTTCGAGTCGGGCTTGACGCTCGAGCGCGAGCTGCAGCAACAGTTGTTCCAGTCGGCCGACGCGAAGGAAGGGATCGCGGCGTACGTCGAGAAACGGGTCGCCGAGTTCACGGGCCAGTGATCCCAGTGAAGTCAGACCTGCTGATCGGCGCCGAGTGGCGCGCCGGGACGCGGCGCTACCGCGTCACGAACCCGGCCACCGAGGAGCCGCTCGCCGAGGTGGCCGAGGCCGGCGAGGCGGAGATCGATGCGGCCGTGCGCGCGGCGCGCGCCTGCCTCGAGTCGAAGGCGTGGCGCGAGCTCGCCGCCCGCCAGCGTGGGCGGCTGCTGGGGCGGCTGGCGGACTTGCTCGAGCAGCGCGCCCCGGACCTCGCCGAGCTGGAGACGCAGAACAACGGGAAACCGTTGTTCGAGTCGAAGATCGACGTCGCCATGGCGATCGAGACCGTCCGCTACTACGCCGGCTGGGCCGACAAGCTGACGGGGCACACGCTCCCCGTGAGCGGCAATTTTCTCACCTACACGCTGCGCGAGCCCGTGGGCGTCGTGGGCGCCATCGTGCCCTGGAACTTCCCGCTCAACCTGGCGACGTGGAAGGTGGCGCCGGCGCTCGCGGCCGGGTGCACCGTGGTGCTCAAGCCAGCGCACGAGACGCCGCTCACGGCGCTGCTGCTCGGCGAGCTCGCCCTCGCGGCCGGCTTCCCGGCCGGGGCCCTCAACGTGGTGCCCGGCCCCGGGACCACGGCGGGCGCGGCACTGGTGCGCCACCCGCTGGTCGACAAGATCGCGTTCACGGGGTCGACCGAAGTAGGCCAATGGATCATGCGCGAAGCCGCCGGCACGCTGAAGCGCGTGACGCTCGAGCTCGGTGGCAAGAGCCCCAACATCATCTTCGCTGACGCCGATCTCGCCGCGGCCGTGCGCGGCGCCCAGACGGGCATCTTCTATGGCAAGGGCGAAGTGTGCGCCGCGGGCTCGCGGCTGCTCGTGGAACGCTCGGTCCACGACCAGGCGGTCGAGCAGCTCGCCGAGCGCGCCAAGAAACTCACGCCGGGCGACCCCTTCGACAAGAATACCCGGCTCGGCGCCATCGTCTCGGCGCGGCAGCAAGAGAAAGTGCTGGCCTACATCGCCGCGGGACATCAAGAAGGCGCGCGGCTCGTCGCGGGCGGCAAACCGGCTCGGGTCAACGGCAAGGGCTACTACATCGAAGCGACGGTGTTCGACGCCGCCCGGCCCGGCATGAAGATCGTCGAGGAGGAGATCTTCGGGCCGGTGCTCTCCGTGCTGACGTTCGAATCCGAGGCAGAGGCGGTCGAGCTCGCCAATCGCTCGAGGTACGGCCTCGCCGCCGGCATCTGGACCAAGGACGTCCAGCGCGCGCACCGCGTGGCCCGCGCCATCAAGGCCGGCACCGTCTGGATCAACACCTACAACTCCTACGACCCCGCGGCGCCGTTCGGCGGCTACAAGTTCTCCGGGTTCGGGCGCGACCTCGGGCAAGAGGCGCTCGATAACTACACGGAGACGAAGACCGTCTGGGTGAGCCTGTGACCGACGCCTACATCGCGCTCGCCCTGCGGACACCCGTCGGCAAGCACGGCGGGGCGCTGGCGCGCGTGCGCGCCGACGACCTCGCCGCGGTGCCCATCCGGGCCGTGGTCGAGCGCTCCGGGATCGATCCCCGGACGATTGACGACGTGATCCTCGGCTGTGTCAATCAAGCGGGCGAGGACAACCGCAACGTGGCGCGCATGGCTCTCCTGCTCGCCGGGCTGCCGATCGACGTCCCGGGCCAGACCGTGAACCGGCTGTGCGGCTCTGGGCTCCAGGCCGCCGCGAGCGCGGCGCAAGCGATCAAGGCGGGCGAAGGGGACGTGTTCATCGCCGGCGGCGTCGAGCAGATGACCCGCGCCCCATACGCGATGCTCAAGCCCGCCGAGCCGTGGAGTCGTGCGACCCCGGAGGTCGCTGACACGACCGTGGGATGGCGCTTCACCAATCCCCGGCTCCCGCCGCCCTGGACCGTGCCGCTCGGCGTCACGGCTGAAACCGTAGCCGAGCGCTACCAGATCGGCCGCGCCGAGCAGGACGCCTTCGCGCTCGAGAGTCAGCGCCGCGCCGCCCGGGCGCTCGCCGAGTGCGTGTTCACCGACGAGCTCGTCCCGGTCACGCTGCCCGACGGCGCGAGCTTCACGAAGGACGAGGCCCCGCGGGCCGATACCTCGGCCGAGCGGCTTGCCCACCTCAAGCCGGCCTTCCGGCCCGACGGGACGGTGACGGCCGGCAGCTCGAGCGGCATCAACGACGGCGCGGCCGCGCTCCTGGTCACCGGCGGGGAGGCCGCCCGCCAGGGCCGCCTGACGCCGCTCGCGCGGATCGTGACGACCGCCGTCGCCGGCGTCGATCCCAGCTGCATGGGCCTGGGGCCGATTCCAGCCACCCGCAAGGCGCTGGCCCGCGCCGGCTTGACGATCGGTCAGATGGACCTGGTAGAGCTGAACGAGGCGTTCGCATCACAAGCGATCGCCTGCATCCGCGAGCTGGCGCTCGACCCGGCGCGCGTCAACATCTACGGCGGGGCCATCGCCCTCGGCCATCCGCTCGGCGCGACTGGGGCGCGCCTGCTGACGACGCTGGTGCACGCGTTGCGCCGCACTGGGGGGCGCTTCGGGCTCGCCACGATGTGCATCGGGGTTGGTCAGGGCATCGCGACGATCGTGGAGCGCATCTGATGGCGGCCTACGACCGCGTGCAGATCGAGATCGAGAGTCACATTGGCACGCTGACCCTGAACCGGCCGGAGAAGCTCAACGCCCTGGACCGCGCGTTGTGCGACGAGCTCACGGACGCGCTCGGGATGCTGGCACGGAGCGACGAGGTACGGGTCATCGTGATCACGGGCCGCGGCCGCGCTTTCTGCGCGGGGGCCGACCTGACCGTGCTCGCTGAGGACGGCCCGGCACTCGTCCGGGCGGGCAAGGACATCGTGCTCGCGTTGCGCCAGGCGCCCCAGCCGGTGCTCGCGGCCGTGAACGGCCCGGCGGCGGGCGGCGGCGCCAACCTCGCCCTCGCCTGCGACTACCGCCTCGCCTCCGACCAGGCGACGATCGGCCAGGTGTTCCACAAGCTCGGGCTCGTGCCGGACTGGGGCGGGAGCTACCTCTTGCCGCGCCTCGTGGGGCCGTCCAAGGCGCTCGAACTGGTGTGGAGCGCCCGCATGGTGCCCGCGGACGAAGCGCTCGCCCTCGGCCTGTTCGACCGCCTCGTGCCCTCCCCCGAGCTCCTGCCCGCAACCCGCCGGCTCGCCGAGCTGTGGGCCGCCCAGCCGCCGGGGGCCGTGCGCCGGGCCAAGGAAGCGCTGTACGCGAGCGAGCAGCGCTCGCTCGCCATGATGCTCGACCTCGAGATCGCCCAGCAGCAGGAACTGTTTGCCACCCCCGAGGCGCGCGAGCGCCTCGAGGCCTCACTCGCGCAGAGGAGCCGCTGATGGTCCGCAAGCTCCACAACTTCGACGAATGGATTGATTTCTTCCGCTACTGGCAGGACTCCATCGGCCTGCCCCAGGGCGAGATCCGGAACTTCAAGTTCGAGGCGAAATTCGGCGACCCCGAGGTGCCCCACATTGAGTTCGGCCACTACAAGGGCGACCGCAAATGGCCGACCGTGATGCACATCCCCGACCAGCGGATCCGCGATGCCCTGCTCAACCTCATCGTGTACCAGGGGGACACGGAATTCGCCTCGGTGGAGCAACAGCGCAGCCTGCTGACGCACGCCCCCTCGGACTACGATCTGCTCTCCCTCATGCGCGTCATGACCGAGGAGATGCGCCACGGGTGGCAGATGTCGTACCTCTTGTGCACGCACTTCGGGGATGAGGGCAAGCGCGAGGCGGCGAAGCTCTTGGAGCGGCGCGCCGACGAAGGCCAACGCCTGCTGGGCTCCTTCAACGAGCTGGTCGACAACTGGCTCGACTTCTTCACCTATACGCAATTCATTGACCGCGACGGCAAGTTCCAGCTGACCATGCTCGCCGTGTCCGCCTTCGATCCCCTGTCGCGCTCGATGAACCCCATGCTCAAGGAGGAGTCCTTCCACTTGGGCACCGGGAACAACGGCCTGCTGCGGATCGTGAAGGCGGGCGTGATGCCGCCCGAGGCGATCCAGCGCTTCTTCTATAAGTGGATCCCCACGGCGTTCGATCTGTTCGGCCAGGACAACTCGTCGTCGGCCCACTGGGCCTACGTGTGGGGCCTGAAGGGGCGCTACGACGAGCGCGACAACGCCGCCGAGCCTGACAAGTCGCAGCTCAACGCGTACAGCCGCGAGTTGTACCGCCAGGAGATCGCCAAGCTGGTGGAGCGGCTGAACATGTTCATCCCGGAGCGCGAGCGCTGGCTGCGCGTGCCGGACGTCCGCTTCAACCGCAAGATCGGCCTGTACGCGCACCAGATGTTCACCGTGGCGGGCGAGTCGATCGACGACCGGACGGCCTACGAGGCGTACCTGAAGACCGTGCTGCCACAGCCCGAGCACTACGAGGTGGTACGGACCCTCGAGAAGGAGCCCGGCTGGATCGAGCCCAAGAAGGCGGACAGCCTGCTCAAGTGAGGCCGGCGCTCGTTATCGCGCACCGTGGCGCGTCGGCCCGCGAAGTCGAGAACTCGCTCGCCGCGTTTCGCGCGGCGGGGCCGCTGGGCGCCGACGCCGTGGAACTCGACATCCACGCCACGGTGGACGGCACGCTCATCGTCCACCACGACGCCAGCATCGCCGACTCTCGCCCCATCGCCCAGCTCACGACGAGCGCGCGCGCCTCGCTCGTCGTGAGCTGGGCGATAGGACGAGAGTCGCCGATGCTCGGGTCGTGGTGGACGATGAGGGTGCCGTCCACCGTGGCGTGGATGTCGAGCTCCACGGCGTCGGCGCCCAGGGGCCCCGCCGCGCGAAAGGCGGCGAG
>DATBCS010000212.1:0-7261 GCA_036270315.1 Gemmatimonadales bacterium | reverse complement strand
GGCCAGCCCGTAACGTGGATCCAGGTGGATACCGACAAGGCGCTCGGGAAGATGACACAGCGGCCCACCCGCGACGCCATTCCGATCGCCGCCCAAGAACAGCTTATCGTCGAGCTCTATTCGAAATGATCACTACTCTGGATTTAACGGGGCTCGTTCGCCCGCACCTGGTCGAGATGACCAAGCGGGAGGACAACCCGAACGCCGCCGAATTCCGCCTCCAGCCGCTCGAGCGGGGCTACGGCTATACCCTCGGCAACTCGCTGCGCCGGATGCTCCTGTCCTCGCTCCGCGGCGCGGCCGTCTGGGCGTTCCGCCTGGACGGCGTCGTCCACGAGCACCAGACGATCCCGGGCGTCGTGGAGGACGTGCACCAGATCATCCAGCGGCTGAAGCAGCTGACCCTGGTCCTGGCACCGGACGTCGAGGACGCCGTGCTCCACGTCAAGCACGACAAGGCCGGGCCCGTATATGCCCGCGACATCGAGCCGCACGGCTCCGTCACCGTCGTGAACCCGGACCAGCTGCTGTTCACGCTCCAGGACGACCGCGAGATCAACGGCGAGCTGTTCGCCAACAAGGGTCGCGGCTACGTCGAAGCCGAGCAGCACCCCGTCGATCGCACCATGTCGGTCGACGTGGTCCGCATCGACTCGATCTACAACCCGGTGCGCCGCGCCAACTTCACTGTGGCGGAAACGCGCGTCGGCCAGCGCACCGACTACGACCGGCTCACGCTCACCGTCGAGACCAACGGCACGATCTCGCCGGAAGACGCGGTGGCCTACGCCGCCGCGCTGGCGCAGGAACACTTCCGCTTCTTCGTCGATTTCGGCAAGGTCCCCATGATCGCCGCCGCGCCGGCGGGCAACGGGGGCGCCGCCACGAGCCGGCTGCGCGAGGTGCTGGCGCGCTCGATCGACGACGTCGGGCTGTCGGTCCGCTCGGTCAACTCGCTCAAGAACTCGAACATCCGCACCCTGAGCGACCTGGTGCAGTACCGCGAGGAAGACCTGCTCAAGGTCAAGAACGTGGGAGAGAAGGCCTTGGGCGAGATCGCGGACTTGCTGCGCCGCGAGGGGCTCAACTTCGGCATGAAGCTGGAAGAGAGCGAAGGCGAGCTGAAGGTGATCGATCCCGGCACCGTGCCCCAGGCCCAGGTGACGAGCGAGGGAGAGGCGGTCCCCGAGTAAATGCGCCACCGCGCCAAGGGCCGGCAGCTGTCGCGCACGGCGAGCCACAAGCGGGCGCTGCTTGCCAATCTCGCCACGGCGCTGTTCCGGCACGACAAGATCGAGACGACCGAGGCGAAGGCGAAAGAGCTCCGCCCCTACGCCGAGCGGCTCATCACGCTGGCGCGCCGCGGCGACCTGCACGCCCGCCGCATGGTCGAACGGCGGCTCAAGGACAAGGCCGTCACCCACCGGCTGTTCAAGGACCTCGGGCCGCGCTTTGCCGCGCGCCCCGGCGGCTACACGCGGATCATCAAGCTAGGCCATCGCGCGGGCGACGGCGCCGAGGTGGCTCGGATCGAACTGCTGGGTGCGTGACGCACCCGGAGGACGGGGGGGACGGGCGAGGGCGGCGCCTCGGAGCAGCAAGGGGGACCCAGGGTCCCCCTTTTCGTTAGGCCGCCTTCGTGATGCGGTTCGACTTGAGGCACTGCGTGCACACCCGCAGCCGTCGCGTGGTGCCGTTCACCACCGCGCGCACGCGCTGCAGGTTGGGATACCAGCGCCGGTTCGTCTTATTGTTCGCGTGGCTGACGTTGTGGCCCGTGATCGGGCCCTTGCCACAGATCTCGCACCTTCGCGCCATGGGACCGTCCACCGGAAAGAATGAGCGCTAGAACCAAGCGGGCTAAAGCTAGACAGGCGCCGGGGCGCGGGCAACCCTCGAAGACCGCCCTCATCACCGGCATCACCGGTCAGGACGGCTCGTACTTGGCCGAGCTGCTGCTCGCGAAGGGCTACCGCGTGGTCGGCGTGGTGCGCCGCACGTCCCACGATTCCTACGAACGCATCGGCCACCTGCTGGACCGCGTCGACATCGTGCCGGCGGATCTCCTGGATCAGCACTCGCTCACGGCGGTGATCCGCGACGCGCAGCCCGACGAGGTCTACAACCTGGCGGCGCAGAGCTTCGTCCCGACGTCCTGGAACCAGCCGGTGCTCACGGGCGAATTCACCGCGCTCGGCGTCACACGCCTGCTCGAGGCGGTCCGCCTCGCGCACCCCGCGGCCCGGTTCTACCAGGCGAGCTCGTCCGAGATGTTCGGGAAGGCGCAGGAGACCCCGCAACGCGAGACCACGCCCTTCTACCCGCGCTCCCCCTATGGCGTCGCCAAGGTGTACGGGCACTGGATCACGGTGAACTACCGCGAGTCGTACGGCCTGTTCGCGGTGAGCGGCATCCTCTTCAACCACGAGTCCCCGCGCCGCGGCCTCGAGTTCGTCACGCGCAAAGTGAGCCACGGCGTCGCCCGCATCGTGAAGGGCAAGGACAAGGAGCTCCGGCTCGGCAACTTGGCGGCGCGGCGCGACTGGGGGTTCGCCGGCGACTACGTCGAGGCGATGTGGCGCATGCTGCAGCGCCCCAGCCCCGGCGACTACGTGGTGGGCACGGGCGCGACGCACTCGGTGCGCGAGCTGTGCGAGCTCGCCTTCGCGCACGTCGGGCTCGACTGGCAGCGCTACGTGCGCGCCGACCCCCGCTTCGAACGCCCCGCCGAGGTCGAGACCCTCCAGGCCGACCCCGCCCGGGCCGAGCGCGACCTCGGCTGGACGCCGCGCACCAGCTTCGAGGCGCTCGTCCGCATGATGGTGGACGCCGACCTGGAGCGCGTGGCATGAAGGTGCTCGTGACCGGCGCCGACGGGTTCGTAGGCCCCTGGCTGGTGCGCCGCCTCTTGGCCGACGGGCGCGACGTGTTCGGCGCCGTGCGCCCGGCGCCCCCGGCGGGACAGAGCGCCGCGGGGGCGGGCGCCCTGACGCCCGCCGAGCATGACGCCGTGCGCTGGCTGCCGCTCGAGCTCACCGACGATGCCTCGGTGCGACGCTGTCTCGACTTCCCCTACGACGCGGTCGTGCACCTCGCGGCGGTGGCGTCGCGCCGTGACGCGGTGCTCGACCCGGGCTACGCCTGGACCGTGAACGCCGTCGGCACCGCCCGCATCGCCCACGTCCTGGCGGAAGCCAAGCGGGCCGGACGGGCCGATCCGGTCGTGCTCGTGGTCTCGACGGCCGAGGTGTACGGCGCGGGCCCCCCGGTGCCGCGCGTCGAGACGGATCCCGTGGCTCCGGTTTCGCCCTACGCGGCGAGCAAGGCGGGCGCAGAGCAAGCGGCGCTCGAAGCGTGGCGGCGCGTCGGCCTGCGCGTTACCGTGGCCCGGCCGTTCGCGCACACCGGCCCCGGCCAAGATGCGCGCTTCGTCGTACCTGCCTTCGCCGAGCGGCTGCGGATCGCCAAGCGCGCCGGCGCCCCCGTGGTCAAGGTCGGGAACCTCGAACCGGTGCGCGAGTTCCTCCACGTGGCGGACGTGGTGGATGCCTATGCGCGGTTGCTCGCCAAGGCCTCCGCCGGCGAGGTCTACAACATCGCGTCCGGGGCGGCGACGACGCTCGAGGCGGTGTTCTGGAAGCTCGCCGCCATGGTCGGCATCCATCCCATTCCCGAGGCCGATCCCGAGCTGCTGCGCGCGGCGGATATCCCCTACCTGGTGGGCGACGCCACCAAGCTCCGGGGCGCCACCGGCTGGACCCCCCGCCACGCGCTGGACGACACCCTGCGGGACGTGCTCGATGCCCAAGCGGACTGACCTCGAACGGATCCTGCTCATCGGGTCGGGCCCGATCGTGATCGGGCAGGCCGCCGAGTTCGACTACTCCGGTACCCAAGCGGTAAAGGCCCTGAAGGAGGAAGGCTACACCGTCGTGCTCGTGAACTCGAACCCGGCGACGATCATGACCGACCCCGAGCTCGCCGATCGCACGTACATCGAGCCCGTGACGCCGGAGTGGGTGCGGAAGGTGATCGAGCGCGAACGGCCGGACGCGCTGCTGCCGACGATGGGCGGTCAGACGGCGCTCAACGTGGCGATGGCGCTGGCGCGCGACGGCACGCTCGAGCGCTTCGGAGTCGAACTCATCGGCGCCACTGCGCGCGCCATCCAGATGGCGGAGGATCGGGCGGAATTCGCGGCGGCGATGCGGCGCATCGGGCTCGCGACGCCCGTCGGCCGCACCGTGGCGAGCTGGAGCGAGGCCCTGGACGCCGTGGAGGAGACCGGGTACCCGGCGATCCTCAGGCCCTCGTTCACGCTCGGCGGCACGGGCGGCGGCATCGCCTATCACCGCGCCGAGCTCCAGGAGCTCGTGGAACGGGCCCTCGCCCTGTCCCCGGTGCACACCACCCTGATCGAGCGCTCGGTGCTCGGCTGGAAGGAATTCGAGCTCGAGGTGATGCGCGACACCCGCGACAACGTGGTGATCGTGTGCTCGATCGAAAACCTGGACCCGATGGGCGTCCACACCGGCGATTCCATCACGGTGGCGCCCGCGATGACGCTCACCGACCGCGAGTACCAGCGGATGCGCGACGCGGCGATCGCGATCATCCGCGAGATCGGCGTCGCTGCGGGCGGCTGCAACATCCAGTTCGCCGTGAACCCGGCCGACGGGGACATGTTGGTGATCGAGATGAACCCCCGGGTGTCGCGCTCTTCGGCGCTCGCCTCCAAGGCCACGGGCTTCCCGATCGCCCGCATCGGCACGAAGCTCGCCGTGGGCTACACGCTGGACGAGCTGCCCAACGACATCACCAAGACCACGCCGGCCTCATTCGAGCCGGTGCTCGATTACGTCGTGGTGAAGATCCCCCGCTTCGCGTTCGAGAAGTTCCCTACGGCGGATTACCGCCTCACCACCCAGATGAAGTCCGTGGGGGAGGCGATGGCGATCGGCCGCACCTTTAAAGAAGCGTTTCAGAAAGGCCTGCGGGCGCTCGAGGTGGGGCGTGCCGGGTGGGTGGCGGGCGCGACGCTCGCCGACGACCGACTCACGAGCGATTCCCCCGACGATCTCCGCGTGGCGCTGCGCACGCCCACGCCCGAGCGCATCTTCCAGATCAAGCGAGCCCTGGAGCGCGGCCTCTCGGTCGCGGCGATCGCCGAGGCCACCCGGATCGATCCCTGGTTCCTGTACCAGATGGAAGAACTCCTCGCGGCCGAGCGCTGGTACGCCGGGCGGCCCGCGAGCGGGGCCGACGAGCTGCGGCGGATGAAGCGGATGGGCTTCTCCGATAGCCAGCTCGCGGCGCTGCGCGGCATCACCGAGCAGGCGGTGCGCGCCGAGCGCTGGCGGCTCGGCGTCCACCCGGCCTACAAGACCGTGGACACCTGCGCCGGCGAGTTCCCGTCCCAGACGCCCTACCTCTATAGCTCCTACGACGCGGAGAACGAGTCGGCTCCGCTCGGCGCGCAGGGAATCGTGATCCTCGGCAGCGGCCCCAACCGCATTGGGCAGGGGGTCGAGTTCGACTACTGCTGCGTGCGCGCGGGCCTCGCGTTCCGCGAGCTCGGTTACCGCACGATCATGATCAACTCGAATCCCGAGACCGTCTCCACCGACTTCGACATCTCCGACAAGCTGTACTTCGAGCCCCTCACGCTCGAGGACGTGCTGGAGATCGTGCGGTGGGAGCAGCCGAAGGGCGTCGTCGTCCAGCTCGGCGGCCAGACGCCGTTGCGGCTCACCAAACCGCTCGAGGCCGCCGGGGTCCCGATCCTCGGCACCCCGCCCGACTCGATCGATATCGCCGAGGACCGCGAGCGGTTCGAGGCGCTCGCCCGCCGGCTCGGCGTCACCCAGCCCGCGAACGGCACGGCGCGCTCGGTGGCCGAAGCCGTCGGCGTGGCGCAGCGCATCGGCTACCCGGCGCTGGTGCGGCCGTCCTATGTGTTGGGCGGCCGGGCGATGGAGATCGTCTATGACGAAGGCTCGCTGCGCGACTACTTCGAGAAGGCGGCCCGGGTCGCCCCGGAATACCCCGTGCTGATCGACCGCTTCCTGGAAGACGCCTTCGAGGGCGACGTGGACGCCATCTCGGACGGCCAGCGCACGGTGATCGGAGGCGTGATGCAGCATATCGAGGACGCCGGGGTCCACTCGGGCGACTCGGCGTGCGTGTTGCCGCCCTACCTGATCGGCGACCGCCAGGTGGCGGAGATGCGCCGGTACACCAAGGCGTTCGCCGCGGGGCTCGGCGTCGTCGGCCTCTTGAACGTCCAGTTCGCCATCAAGGACGGCGTGGTGTATGTGCTCGAGGTCAACCCCCGGGCGTCGCGCACCGTGCCGTTCGTCAGCAAGGCGACCGGGGTGTCCCTCGCCAAGTTGGCCGCCGCCGTGATGGTCGGGCACACCCTGGACGAATTGGGGGTTCCCGATGACCTTCCGCTCCCCGGGGTGGCGGTCAAAGAGGCGGTCTTCCCCTTCACGAAGCTGCCCGGGGTCGATACCATCCTGGGCCCGGAGATGCGCTCCACCGGGGAGGTGATGGGGCTGGCGGATAGCTTCGGCATGGCGTTCGCCAAGGCGCAGATCGCGGCCGACGGGAGCCTGCCGCTCACGGGCGCGGTGTTCGTGACGGTGAATGATTCGGACAAGCCGACGGTCGTCCCGATCGTGCGGCGGTTGCACGAACTGGGGTTCCGGATCGTCGCGACGGAGGGCACGGCGAAGTACTTGCAGGCGCGCGGCGTGCCGGCGGAGCTGGTGCGGAAGGTGCACGAGGGGCGGCCCAACGCGATCGATCTGATCGTGTCGGGGTCGGCGCAGCTCTTGATCAACACGCCCCTCGGGAAGTTTACGCAGGCGGACGACTATGCGATCCGGCGTGCGGCGCTGATGCATGCGGTGCCCTACACCACGACGATGTCGGCGGCGAGCGCCGCGTGCGATGCGATCATCGCGCTGCGCAGCCGAACCGGTCGCGTGAGGAGTCTCCAAGAATGGCACGAAAAAACGACGGTCGCAAAGCGGTCGCCGGGCGCAAGGGCGCCGGCGCCAAGCCCCACGTCGGCCGCGCCGACGTAACGCGCGCGGCGGGCGCCGCCAAGCCGAAAGCCGGGACGAAACCGGCCGCGAAGCCGACGGCGAAGGGCGCGGCTCCGCCCGCGCCGGCGCCGCCCAAAGTCAAGTTCCGCGGCCGCGTGTTCGAGAACGAGCCGCTGGCCCGCTACACGACCTACCGCATCGGGGGGCCG
>DATBCS010000211.1:0-5919 GCA_036270315.1 Gemmatimonadales bacterium | reverse complement strand
GCCCCCAGCTGGGGCGAGCGGCTTCAGGCCCTCAAGTACGTTCCCCCCCTGCTCAAGCTCGTGTACGAGACGCACCGCGGCTACACGGTGGCGATCCTCGCCCTGCGCGCCATCCGGTCGTTCGTGCCGCTGGCGGTGCTGTGGATCGGGAAGCTGATCATCGACGGCGTGATCGCCGCGGTGGGCGCGCGCGCCGCCGGCGGCGCGGTCAATTGGTGGCACTTGGGCGGGCTGGTGGACCTCGAGCTCGGGATCGCCGTGGCCGGGGAGGGCCTCGCGCGCCTGTCGTCGCTGGTGGAGAGCTTGCTCGGCGACCTGTTCTCGAACCGCATCAGCGTACGGCTGATGGAGCACGCCGCCACGCTCGATTTGGCGCAGTACGAGGACGCGGAAACCTACGATCATTTGGAGCGGGCGCGCCGCCAGACGGTGGGCCGGATCTCCTTGATCGCCCTCTTGCTCTCCACGGCGCAGGACCTCGTGACCTTGGGCACGCTGGCGGCCGTGCTGCTGGTGCAGCTCCCATGGCTTCTCGGGCTGTTGTTGGTCGCGGTGCTCCCCTCGTTCCTCGGCGAGACGCACTACGCGGCGCTCGGCTATTCGCTCTTGTTCCAGTGGACGCCGGAGCGGCGGCTGCTCGACTACCTGCGCTACGTCGGTGCGTCGGACGAGATGGTCAAGGAGGTCAAGCTCTTCAACCTGTCGGACTTCTTGGTGGGCCGGTACGCCAAGCTCTCCGACGAGTTTTACGGGGCGAACAAGCGGCTCGCCATCCGGCGCAACATCGTCTCGACCCTGTTCGTGACGATCAGCACACTGGGGTACTACGGCGCCTACGCCGTCACGATCTATCTCACCGTGCTCGGCCGGTTCACGATCGGCTCGCTCACCTTCCTCGCCGGATCGTTTCGCCAAAGCCGCGACCTGATCCAGCGCGTCCTGCTCTCCTTATCCCAGGTATTCGAGCAGAGCCTGTATTTGGCGGACCTGTTCACCTTCTTCGACGTGCAGCCGTTGGTGACGTCGCGGCCCGGGGCGCGTCCCGTGCCGCAGCCGATCCGCCAGGGGTTCGAGTTCGAGAACGTCGGCTTCCGCTATCCGGGGTCGGAGCGATGGGCGGTGCGGCACCTGAGCTTCACGTTCCCACCGGGCGAGCGGATCGCGCTCGTGGGGGAAAATGGCGCCGGGAAGACGACGCTCGTCAAGCTCCTGGCCCGGCTGTACGACCCGGATGAGGGCCGCATCCTGCTCGACGGCGTGGACCTGCGCGACTATGATCTCGCGAGCCTACGCAAGAACATCGGCGTGATCTTTCAGGACTTCGTGCGCTACGACTTCATTCTGCGGGAGAACATCGGGGTGAGCCAGGTCGAGGAGCTCGGCGACGACGCGCGGATCCGCGAGGCGGCCCGTCGCAGCCTGGCCGATTCCGTGGCCACCCGACTGGAGCAGGGGTACGACCAGATGCTCGGCCGCCGCTTCGACGGCGGCGTGGACTTGTCCGGCGGCGAATGGCAGAAGGTGGCGTTGGGACGCGCCTACATGCGCGACGCCCAAGTGCTGATCCTCGATGAGCCGACCGCGGCGCTCGACGCGCGCGCCGAGTACGAAGCGTTCCTGCGCTTCGCCGAGCTCACGCGGGGCCGGATGGCCGTGATCATCTCTCACCGCTTCTCGACCGTCCGGATGGCGGATCGGATCCTCGTGCTACGGGGCGGCGAATTGATCGACCAAGGCACGCACGACGAGCTCGTCGCCAAGGGCGGCCTCTACGCCGAGCTGTTCAGTCTGCAGGCCGCGGGGTACCGCTAGCCCACCGCGCGGCGCGCGGGGCACGTGCTGCGCCTGGCGCTCGCCGTCCTGAAGCGGGACGCCGTGTATCCGCCGGAGCGGCTGGCGTCCCGATGCCCGGTCACCCGAGGTAGCGGTCCCGGAGAATTGCCACGTGGTGGCGCTCGTGCCCGGCGATGATGTATCCGAGTGCCCGCACCGAGACCTCTCGGTCATTCGCCCTCCCATGCCGGGCCAGAACGTCGGCGTCGAGGCCGCCGAACAAGGCGATCGTGGCCTGACGCACGGTGTCGAGCTCGGCGGCGAGGTCCGTGAGTGGGCGGGCGTCGAACGTGCCGGCCGGGGCGTAGAGCTTCTCGTCGAACCCCGAGAGCGGGGTCTGGTCACCGCGGGCGAACCGCAGCGCACGGTAGGCGAACACGCGTTCGCAATCCATTAGGTGGCCGATCACCTCCTTGATGCTCCACTTCCCGGGCGCGTAGCGATACAGCGCCTTGCCCTCGGGGAGGGACGCGAGGAGGCCCTGCGTCTCGTGACGCTGCTGCTCGAGGACAGCGAGCAGATCGTCCTCGGGGACTCGGCCCACGTACGGTCCGTAGGCCGGGGCATATTCGGTGACGTCCGGGCGGGCGATGGCGGCCCTGGTCATGCGCGCTGGCGTGGTCGCTGCGGGCCGCCGGCTTGGCTGGTGCGCGCCGGACGGCGCATCCGGGCGAGGCGCGCTTGGGCATCGGGCAGCTGGAGGACCACCTTTTCCAGGTGATCGAGGTAGGCGGGATTCTTCAGCGCGTCCCGCAGCTGGGGGAGGAACGGCTCGAGGCGCGCGTATACCATGATGTGCTCGGCCGTCGTGTCCGCGAACATCTGCGCGTCGATCGCTCCATGGAGTACCAGCGCGGCCGTCATGTTCCAATATGTGGTGACCATCCGATACGGCGCGCTGCGCTTCCCTCGATAGACCGCCAGCACCTCCGCGGCGGTCTCGGGGTGGAATTGCTCGCGGAACCAGGCACGGGCGCGGCGCATCACCGCTTCGCGCCGCAGGTCGTAGAGCTGAAGCACGAGGTCGGCGCTTTCGTACTTGGTCGTCACGGACGGCTCCGGTGCAAAGGGTGGTCCTCGGGGATCAGGCCTCGAGCGCGAAACTACCGAGCGGCAGGTCCAGCCGCCACGCCTGGCTCAAGCCTTTGGGCGCCGCCGCCCTCGCCAGTCGGCAGCCAGGAGCGCCCAGCGCTCGTGATCACGCCACCGCCCCGCGATCCTCAAGTAGCAGCGCGAGTAGCCCTCTCGCTCGAATCCGAACGTCCGCACCAAGGCGAGCGACGCGGTATTGGTGGGCTGCACATTGGCTTCCAGGCGGTGCAGCCGCAGTCGGGTGAACGCATATCGAGCCACGAGTTCCAGCGCCTCGCGCATGTACGCGTACCGCGCATAGGGCGCGCCGATGTGCAACCCAAGGTAGGCACTACGGAGACTGCCCTGGACTGGCTGAGCTCGACGGCGCCCACGATCGCGCGGTCCAAGGGACGCCGGATCAGGAACGCGGCGGTACCCGGGCGCCGCGACCGCGCGAGAAATGCCGCGAACGCTCGGGGCGTGGTGGGAGGCGTGACCCGCCCCCGATGGAATCGTCGGCTGCGGCGGTTGAGGGCGAGATACTCGGCACGATCTACAGATCGCGGGCCGTCGAGCACCACGCGGAACCGGCTCATCTAGCTGCCCGTCGAGAACCGCACCGCCCCGAGATCCACGAGCCCGCGGACGGCCGCCTCGAGGTCCTCGAGCGGGAGCCCCGTGTCCGCGGCCAGTTGGGCGAGCGTGCGGGTCCCATCGGCGAACCCGACCACGGCCGCCACGGCCGCGTCGCTCCGGGCCACCGCCACACGTCCCTGGGGGGACCGCGCCACCAGCAGGCTGGTCGGCCGCGCGGGCGGCTGGGGCGGCTCGGTCCACGGCTCGAGCAGGCGGGCTAGCACGACCGGGAGATCGTAGGTCAGGCTGAGGAGCACGGTGCCCTCCACGGCCACGAGTGTGACGCCCTGGCCCGTCGCCTCCGGCTGCTGCCCGGTCTCGCGCCACCGCCGCGGCCCGGCTTCGGCGACCATCATCGCCTCCTCATAGCGCAGCAGATCCGGGAGGAAGGGGACAGCCGTCGCGCCGGGCGCGACGTATTCGACCGCAAGCCGCGCGACCGACCGGGCCGTCCCCCGATCGCCGAGGACCATCGTGGGGAGGAGCGCGTCGAAGCCTCCTTGGTGGAGGATCGCGTCGGGGCGGCGGCCCGTGACCCGCGCCAGGGCCCGCGAGTACTTGAAGAAGTGCACCACCCGTTCGTAGTAGAAATGGCGCGCCAGGAAGCGCGCGTAGCGCTCCACGCGATCGGGATCGGCGAGGTGGCGGCGTTGCCACGCGGCCGACGCGCGGTACGGCGCGTCCGCGAGCGCGCGGATCACCTCATCCTGGACGGCGCGGTCACCGGACGGGGGCGTCACGGCCACGCCGGTGACCCACAGCGGCGGACGCGCACGACGGCGGCCCGACCATCGGACACGACTTTCTGGCCCGCGGCGTTGCGCGCTTCGGTGACGGCGCCGAGCAACGTGATATAGTCGACCAGGTCGCCGCACCCGCCGGCTTCGAGGTCGCGTACGATGAGGTCACGCTCCCGGTCGATGAACGAGTCGATGCGATGGGTCGCCTGGGGCTCCCACGGCTTGAAGAGCACCCCGACGTCCTTGTTGGCGGCGCCGATCCACACAAGCGCCAGGCTGTCGAGCAGCCACAGGCGGATGTGGTGGCGGATGCGGACGTTCGGTCCCGCGAGCTCGTAGGCGAGATCCTGGGGGCGTCCCGCGAAGTACTGGGTGCTCACAGGGGCGTTGATCACGGGCCGGTTCGCGATCGCTGCGGTTACTTCCTTCGTGACCGCGAGGAGCGAGGGTTTTTGGGCACGCACCCAGCCAGCGCTCCGAAAGGCGCTGTCGATCTCCCACGCGGTGCCGAGCAAGAGCAGGTTGACGGGGTCGCCGAGCACGGTGCCCGCGCGGTTCTCGGAGCGGGGCACGAACGTCGGGAGCGTCGGCAGCTCGACCAGCTCGCGGCGCTTGGCGACCGCGTCGCACGCGCCCTCGCCGGGCACCGTAAGGGGCTCCGTCAGGCGCACGCCGCCGATCTCCCCGGCGAGGACGCGCACGGGCGGCCCTCGGCGTATCAGGGCGTAGCCGCCGATCACGGCCACGGGAATGGCGGCGATGTCGACCGCCGCCGCGATCCCGGCGGGGACGATCCGCTTGCCGACGCCGACCACGGACGTCTTGCCGCTCGAGACGAGCCCCGAGTCGGTGATGGTCCCGGGCTGGGCGTACTCGAGGGTGTCGAGGACCCCGGCGATGCCCACCCAGCGCCCTGGCCTGACCTCGAGCGAGTCAAACCGCAGCCCCAGCCGCCCGTGCCGCCCGAACCGGCCGCCGCCCTTCGACACGACGATCCGCCCTTTGGCCCGGGTGTACGGGGGGACGACGACGCAGGAGTCCTGTACCAGCGCGCCCATGGTCTGGACCAACACCCGCGTCCCGACCGTGTCCTTGCCGCTCGTGATGCGCTCGAGGAAACGGATCGGGATGTGCGTCCCGGCGGGGACCACGCTGTCGCCCAGCAGCAGGGCGGCGAGGAGCGGTGCGATCGTCTTCACAGCGCCCGCCGCATCCGCTCCGTGCTCCGGAGCACTACGTCGGCCGTGAGCGACGGCGAGAACGCGTCGAACGTCACCGCCTCGGCGCCCGGGCACCGGGCGACGGCATGCGCCATGAAACCCAACATCGCGTCGGACGGCTCCGTGGGGGCAATCCACGGCCCTCCGAGATCGCGATCAGCCTCGACCCCCGCGACGTGGAGTTACACGACGTGATCGAGCGGGAACTGGGCGAGCCACGCCTCGGGCGCGAGGCCCCGATAGTGCGCTTCGAGCCAGACATGCGGCAGGTCCAGCAGGAAGCCCGCCCCCGTCGCTTCGAAGAAGCGGCGCAACCACACGGGCTCGGGCATCTGGCTCGCGTGCACGTCGAAAAAGCCGGGGATGTTCTCCATCACGAGCGGCTGGTCCAGCCGGGCCTGGAGCGCCTTGGCGTT
>DATBCS010000210.1:0-14123 GCA_036270315.1 Gemmatimonadales bacterium | reverse complement strand
CGGGAGCGGGTGCCCGGCGCCGATCGGGTCGTCTTGAGCGCCCATTGTCACGACGACCTCGGGCTCGCGGTGGCGAACTCGCTGGCGGCGATCGCCGCCGGGGCGGGCCAGGTCGAATGCACGATCAACGGCATCGGGGAGCGTGCCGGGAACGCGGCGCTCGAGGAGATCGTGGTGGCCGGCCGGGTGCGGCCCCACGCGGTCGCGTTCCAGTGCGGCGTCAAACCCCAAGAGCTGTTCCGCACGAGCCAGCTCCTCTCGCACCTGATCGGGGTGTTTCCGCAGCCCAACAAGGCGGTGGTCGGCCGCAACGCGTTCGCCCACGAAGCGGGCATCCACCAGCACGGCGTGCTCCAGAACGGCCTCACCTACGAGATCATCCGTCCCGAGGAGGTCGGGGTCGCGCGGTCCAGTCTGGTCTTGGGCAAGCACTCGGGCCGACATGCGCTGGAGCGGCGCTACCGCGAGCTCGGTTACGACCTGGACGAGGCCACGCTCGGGGCGCTGTACGACGCGTTCAGCACCCTGGCCGACAAGAAGCGCGACATCCTGGACGAGGATCTGTTGGCGCTGTTGCACGACAAGTTCCACGACGCCCCGGAGGCCTACCGGCTCACCCATCTCCAGGTGACCTGCGGCACCGTGGCCGCGACCGCCGAGGTGCGCCTGGCGGGCCCGGGCGGGGAACGCGGGGCCTCGGCGCCGGGCAACGGCCCGATCGCCGCGACGTTCGCGGCCATCGCGAAGGTGGTCGACCGGCAGGTGGACGTGCTGAACCTCACGGTGCAATCGGTCACCCCGGGGCGCGACAGCCTGGGGCAGGTGCTCGTGCAAGCCCGTATCGACGGGAAGTCGCTCTCCGGCCACGGCGCCTCGACCGACATCGTCGAAGCGAGTGCCCGCGCGCTGGTGCACGCCCTCAACAAGGTGCGCCATGCCGACACGTTGGAAGACCAGGCGCTCAATGCCAGCTACTTCTGGGGAGTCTGAGTCGATGGGCGCGCAGCTCACCGGGGCGGAGATTCTCTGCCGCGAGCTCGGCCGGGCGGGGGTGGACGTGATCTTCGGCTATCCCGGCGGCGCCATCATGCCGTTCTATCACGCGCTGCCGGACCACCCGGGCTTGCGGCATATCCTGGTGCGGCACGAGCAGGCGGCGGCGCACGCGGCCGACGGGTATGCCCGGGCGAGTGGCCGTGTGGGGGTGTGCGTCGCGACGTCGGGGCCCGGCGCGACGAACCTGGTGACGGGGCTCGCCGCCGCCAGCATGGACAGCTCCCCCGTGCTCGCGATTACCGGGCAGGTGTCGCGGGCGATGATCGGGCGCGACGCCTTCCAGGAGACCGACATCGTCGGGATCACGCTGCCGATCACGAAGCAGAGTTACCTGGTGCAGGATGTGTCCGAGCTGGCAGGCGTGGTCGCCGAGGCGGTGGCGCTCGCGCTCGAGGGGCGGCCGGGGCCCGTGCTGATCGACGTGCCGAAGGACGTGCAGAACCAGAAGACGGTGTACGACCCCGGCGCGCCGCAGGCTCCCGGCCGGGGTCGGCCCGCGCCCAAGCGGGCGGGCCTGCTCTCCATTGAGGACGGGGTGCGCCAGGCCGCCGCGCTCATCGCGGGCGCCGAGCGCCCGTTGCTCATGGTGGGACACGGCGTGATCCTGAGCGACGCGTACGCGGACGTGCGGGCCCTAGCGGAGAAGACGGGGATGCCGGTCATCACGACGCTGCTCGGCATCAGCGCGTTCCCGGACGGGCACCCGCTGCACCTCGGCATGCCGGGCATGCACGGGGAGGTGCACGTGAACCGCGCGATCCAGTGCGCCGATGTCATCGTCGGCATCGGGCTGCGGTTCGACGACCGCGTCACGGGCAACACCGCCCGCTTCGCGCCCCGGGCCCGCATCGTGCACATCGACCTCGACTCGGCGGAGATCGGGAAGAACGTCCCCGTCGCCGTCGGTCTGGTGGGCGACGCGCGCGACATCACCCGTCGCCTGGTGGCGGCGGTCGCGCCCCGCCGGTGCGAGCCCTGGCTCGAGCACATCCGCGGCTCCGTCCGCACGCGCGCCGCGGCGTATCGGGGCGACCTGTCACCGGAAGCCATCCTCGCCTCCATCTACGATGCGAGCCACGGTGCCTGCACGATCGTGTCGGACGTGGGGCAACATCAGATGTGGGTCGCGAAGCACTATCCCTACCGGCGGTCCAACACGCACATCACCTCGGGCGGGCTCGGGGCCATGGGCTTCGCGGTCCCGGCGGCGATGGGCGTGCACCTCGCGCGCCCGGAGGAGACGGTGTGGGCCATCTCCGGGGACGGCGGCTTCCAGATGAACATGGCGGAGATGGCGACCATGGTGCAGGAAGGGCTGCCCGTGAAGATGGCGGTCTTCAACAACGGCTATCTCGGGATGGTGCGGCAGTGGCAGCAGTTCTTCCACGACAAGCGCTACTCGTGCACACCGATCTGGAGCCCTGACTACCTGAAGCTCGGGGCGGCGTACGGGATCCCGAGCTTCCGGGTGACCGAGGCGAGCGCGCTTGCGGACGTGGTGGGGCGCGCGAGCGCCGAGCCCGGCCCCGCCTTGGTCGAGTTCCTGATCGACGAGGAAGCGAACGTCTTCCCGATGATTCCCCCCGGCGGCTCCCTGTCCGAGCCGATCGAAGCCGCGCCCGTCGGCGCGAGCACCGCCTGACGCGCGTGCCCCCGCCGGGTGCCCACCGGGTCGCCGTGTTGCTCGACGACGCGCTCGTCACCGTGAACCGCGCCGTCGGCGTCCTGCGCCGCCGCAACGTGGCGATCGAGCGTCTCGCGCTGCAGCCGAGCGGCACCCCCGGGGAGTCGCAACTGACGTTTCTGCTCAAGGCCGATGCCGCCACGGCGGAGCGCGTGGCGCAGCAGTTTCACAAGATGATCGGGGTCCGCTCGGTGACGGTCCGCAGCGGCGAGGATTCCACCACGGAGGACAAGACCATGAGTGCGACAGAACCCCGCGTCTTCTACGACGCGGACGCCGATCTCGACCGGTTGCGCCACCGCGTCATCGCGGTGATCGGCTACGGCAGCCAGGGCCACGCGCACGCATTGAACCTGCGGGAGTCGGGGCTCCGCGTGATCGTCGGCCTGCGCCGCGGCGGAGCGTCGTGGGAGCGGGCCGAAGCAACGGAGCTCGACGTGCGCCCCGTCGCGGAGGCCGCGCGCGCGGCCGACGTCATCATGATGCTCGTCCCCGACCAAGAGGCGCGGGTGGTGTACGAGGCCGGCGTGGCCCCGACGCTTGGGCCTGGGAAGACCCTGCTGTTCGCGCACGGGTTCAACGTGCATTTCGGCGAGATCGTGCCGCCCGCCGGGGTCGATGTCGCGATGATCGCACCCAAGTCGCCGGGGCACCTCGTGCGCAGCGAGTTCCAGGCAGGCCGCGGCGTGCCCGCGCTCGTCGCGGTGCAACAGGATGCGAGCGGGCACGCGCTGGCCGATGCGTTGGCCTACGCCGCCGGCATCGGGTGTGCGCGCGCGGGCGTGCTCGAGACGACGTTCCGGGAGGAGACGGAGACGGATCTGTTCGGCGAGCAGACCGTGCTGTGCGGCGGGGTGACCGCCCTGATTCAGGCGGGCTTCGAAACGCTTACGGCCGCGGGGTATGCGCCAGAGATCGCCTATTTCGAGTGCATGCACGAGCTGAAGTTGATCGTCGACCTGATGTATCGCGGCGGGATGAAGTTCATGCGCTACTCGATCAGCGACACGGCCGAGTACGGCGATTACACACGGGGACCGAAGATCGTGACGCCCGAGGTCCGGGCGACCATGCAGCGGATCCTGGCCGACATCCAGTCCGGCAGCTTCGCGCGCGAGTGGATCGCCGAGTGCCGTGGGGGCGGCCGTCAGTTCGCCGCGCTGCGGCGGGCGGGCGCCGAGCACCCGATCGAGCAGGTGGGCGCCAAGCTGCGCGCCATGATGCCCTGGACCGAGGAAGGCCGCTCGGCCGCGGCGCCTCAGGGAGTCGGCGTCGGGTCATGACGGCGCGGACGCTGTTCGCGAAGGTGTGGGACGCGCACGTCGTGACGCCGTGCGCCGAGGGGCCGGACCTGTTGTACGTGGACCTGCACCTCGTGCACGAAGTGACCTCGCCGCAGGCCTTTGCGGGCCTGCGGCAGGCCGGCCGCGCGGTGCGCCAGCCGGCGCGGACGGTGGCGACCGTCGACCACAACGTCCCCACGGGCGACCGCGCGGCGCCGATCGCCGACCCCATCGCCGCGCGGCAGCTCGAGGCCCTGGCCGCCAACGCAAGGGATTTCGGCCTCGAGCTGTTCGACCTCCGGTCCCCGCAGCAGGGGATCGTGCACGTGATCGGTCCCGAGCTCGGCCTTACGCAACCCGGCATGGTGATCGTGTGCGGGGACTCGCACACGGCGACACACGGGGCGTTCGGCGCGCTCGCGCTGGGCATCGGCACGAGCGAAGTGGAGCATGTGTTGGCGACGCAGTGCCTCGTGTGGTCGCGGCCCCGCACAATGGCAGCCCGCATCACCGGGGCCCTCGCGCCCGGGGTCACGGCCAAGGACCTGATCCTCGCCTTGATCGGCCGGATCGGGACGGCGGGCGCCACGGGGCACGTGATCGAGTACACCGGGGACACGATCCGCGCCCTGTCGATGGAGGAGCGGATGACGGTCTGCAACATGTCGATTGAAGCGGGCGCCCGGGCGGGCATGATCGCGCCCGACGAGACGACCTTCCGCTATCTCGCCGGACGGCCGCGGGCGCCGCGGGGAGCGGCGTGGGAGCAGGCGGTCGAGGGGTGGCGGGCGTGGGCGACCGACCCCGGCGCGACCTACGACCGCGAGGTGACGCTTGACGCCACCGCGGTAGCCCCGCAGGTCACCTGGGGCACGAACCCCGGCATGGTCACGCCGGTGACCGGGCGCGTGCCTGATCCCACCGACTTCGCGACCGACGCCGAGCGCTCCGCCGTCGCGCGGGCGCTCGAGTACATGGGGCTCCGGCCCGGCACGCCACTCGAAGGGCTGCCCATCGATCGGGTGTTCCTGGGCTCCTGTACCAACGCGCGGATCGAGGACCTGCGGGCCGCGGCCCGGGCTGTGCGGGGGATGGGTCGGCGCGTCGCGCCGGGCGTGCGCGCCATGGTGGTGCCGGGATCCCAGCAGGTGAAGGCACAGGCCGAGCAGGAAGGGCTGGATCGCGTGTTCGGCGCCGCCGGGTTCGAGTGGCGCAACGCCGGCTGTTCGATGTGCCTCGGCATGAACGCCGACGTGCTGCAGAGCGGCGAGCGCTGCGCCTCGACCTCGAACCGCAACTTTGAGGGCCGCCAGGGCCGCGGCGGCCGCACCCACCTGATGAGTCCGGTCATGGCCGCAGCCGCGGCGGTGGCCGGCCGCATCGTGGACGTCCGGAAATGGGAGCTGTGCGCGTGAGCGAGCCCTTCGTGCGGCACACCGGCCGGCTGGCCGCGCTGCCGCGCGCCAACGTCGACACCGACCAGATCGTGCCCAAGCAGTTCCTGAAACGGGTTGAGCGCACGGGGTTCGGGCCCGCGTTGTTCTTCGACTGGCGGATCCGGCCCGACGGCAGTCCCAACCCCGACTTCGAGCTCAATCAGCCGGCCGCCCGGGGCGCGAGCCTCCTCCTCACGGGCGAGAACTTCGGCTGCGGGTCGTCGCGCTAGCATGCGGTGTGGGCGCTGCGCGAGTACGGGTTCCGCGCCGTGCTCGCCCCGTCGTTCGCGGACATCTTCTTCGCGAACTGCTGCCAGAACGGCCTCGTCCCCGTGCGCCTGCTCCCCCCGGAGGTCGCCGAGTTGTTCCGCCGCCATCACGCAGCGGGCGGCGAATACCACCTCACGGTCGATCTCGCGGCGTTGTCCGTGCACGACGGCCTCGGGTTCCGCACGGCGTTCGCGCTCGAGCCCTATCGCCGGGAGATGCTGCTCCGCGGGCTCGACGAAATCGGGCGCACACTGCTCCAGGAGCCTCGGATCGCGGCCTATGAGCGACGCCGGGACGAGGGACGTGCAACGGGAGCCGGGTGGTGAAGCGCTACACCATCGCGGTGCTGCCGGGCGACGGGATCGGCCCGGAGGTGATCGCCGCCGCGGTAGGGGTGCTCGAAACGGTGGGGGAGCGCTTCGCCACCCGCTTCGTGCTCGAGCGCTACCCGGTCGGCGCGGCCGGGGTCGCGGCTACCGGAGATCCGCTTCCGGAGGAGACGCGCCGGGCGGCGACCGAGGCCGACGCCGTGCTGTTAGGCGCGGTGGGGGACCCCGCGCTCGACCAGGCGCCGCGGCACCTGCGGCCCGAAGCCGGCCTGCTCGCGCTCCGGGCTCTGCTCGGCGTCTACGCCAACTTGCGCCCCGTATCGGTGTTCCCCGAGCTGGTCGAGCGCTCGCCGCTCAAAGCGGACCGCCTCGCCGGGGTCGATGTCCTGATCGTGCGCGAGCTGACCGGCGGGCTGTACTACGGCGAACCGCGCGGCCGGGAGGGCGCCGCGGCCGTCAACACGCTGCGCTACACCGCCCCCGAAATCGAGCGCGTCGCACGCGTGGCATTCGAGGCGGCGCGGCGGCGCCGCGGGCACGTCACCTCCGTGGACAAGGCGAACGTGCTCGAAGTGTCGCAGCTGTGGCGGGAAACCGTGACCCGGATCGGGGGAGACTATCGGGACGTCCGGCTCGATCACCTGTATGTCGACACTGCCGCGATGCGTCTCGTGACCGACCCCGCGGGCTTCGATGTCGTCCTCACCGAGAACATGTTCGGGGACATCCTGAGCGACGAGGCGGCGGTGCTGGCCGGCTCGCTCGGCCTCTTGCCCTCGGCTTCGCTCGGCGCGGGTCCGGGCCTGTTCGAGCCGATCCACGGATCGGCCCCGGACCTCGCGGGCCAGGGGACCGCCAACCCGATCGGTGCGATCGCCTCGGTCGCCCTGCTGTTGCGGTACGGGTTGGGCCTCGGTGAGGCGGCGGACGCGGTGGATCGCGCCATCCGCGACGTTGTGGCGGCCGGGGCGCGGACGCGGGACTTGACGGACCCGGGCGTCCCCGCCCTCAGCACCGAGGCCATGGGCGAGCGGATTGCGGAGGGCATTCGGCAGGCGGACCTTGGAGAGCGGAAGAGACGCGCGGCCACCCCTCTGTCCGCTACTCCACTCTCCGCGCTGAAATGACCATGACCGACCGCCGCAGCCAAACCATCACCACCGGCGTCCAGCGCTCCCCCAACCGCGCCATGCTGCGGGCGGTCGGCTTCGGCGATGGCGACTTCGAGAAACCCATCATCGGCATCGCGAACGCGTACAGCACCACGACCCCTTGCAATCTCGGGCTCGATACGCTGGCGCGGCGTGCCGAGGCAGCGCTCCGGACCGCAGGCATGATGCCGCAGATGTTCGGTACGATCACCGTCAGTGACGGCATCGCGATGGGGACCGAGGGGATGAAGTACTCGCTCGTGTCTCGCGAAGTGATTGCCGATTCGATCGAGACCGCGTGCAACGCACAATGCATGGACGGCGTGCTCGTCGTCGGGGGCTGCGACAAGAACATGCCCGGCGCCATGATCGCCATCGCGCGCATGAACATCCCCGCCCTGTTCGTGTACGGCGGCACCATCAAGCCCGGGCGGCATGCCGGGCGCGACCTGACCGTGGTGAGTGTGTTCGAGGCCGTCGGGGAGTACAGCGCCGGCCGGATCGATGCCGCGGAGCTGCTCGAGGTGGAGCGGCGGGCCTGCCCCGGGGCCGGGTCATGCGGCGGGATGTTCACCGCGAACACCATGTCGTCGGTGTTCGAGGCGTTGGGGATGAGCCTGCCGTACTCGTCCACGATGGCCGCGGAAGACGCCGAGAAGGCCGACAGCGCCGCCCGCTCGGGCGCAGTGCTGGCCGACGCCGTGCGGCGCCGCCTGTTGCCGCGCCAGATCCTCACCCGACCGGCGTTCGAGAACGCCATCGCCGTCACGATGGCGATCGGGGGCTCCACCAATGCCGTACTGCACCTGCTCGCGATCGCCCGCGCGGCGGGCGTGCCGCTAGCGCTCGACGACTTCGAGGCGGTGCGCGCGCGGGTGCCCGTGCTGTGCGATTTGAAGCCGTTCGGCCGGTACGTGACCACGGAGCTGCACCGCGCCGGCGGGATCCCCCAGGTGATGAAGATCCTGCTGGCCCACGGCGTGCTGGATGGCGATGCGCAGTCGATGACCGGTCGCACGCTGGCCGCGCTGCTCCAGGACGTGCCGGCGGTCCCGCGCGCGGATCAAGACGTCATCCGCCCGTGGGACCGGCCGCTCTACCCGCAGGGACACCTCGCCATCCTGCGGGGCAACCTGGCGAGCGAGGGCAGCGTGGCGAAGGTCGCGGGGGTCAAGCGGCCGCGCCTCACGGGCCCGGCTCGGGTATTCGACTCGGAGGAGGCCTGTCTCGACGCCGTGCTCGCCGGTCGGATCGTCCCGGGCGACATCATCGTCATCCGCTACGAGGGCCCGAAAGGTGGCCCGGGCATGCGAGAGATGCTTTCACCCACGGCAGCCATCGTGGGGGCCGGCTTGGGGGACGTGGTGGGCCTCGTGACCGACGGTCGCTTTTCGGGGGGCAGCCACGGCCTGGTGGTGGGGCACGTCGCCCCAGAAGCCGCCGTGGGCGGCGCGATCGCGCTGGTCGAGGAGGGCGATGCCATTACGATCGACGCGGAGCGCCGGCTGCTGCAACTCGAGGTGGCGGAGGACGAGCTGGCCCGGCGTCGAGCCCGATGGGCCCCACCGCCCCTCCGGTATACCTCCGGTGTGCTCGCCAAGTACGCGAAGCTCGTGTCGTCGAGCAGTCTCGGGGCCGTCACCGACTTGTAGGGTCGGCACGCTGGACCCAACGGTGCGGGGCGAAGCCACCGGTCTCCTCCAGATCGGCCCACGGCAATGCGACCGTCGTGCACCCGACGTCGAAGTGGTCCCCAGAGGGGCCTTTCACCGGCCGGCTGTTATCAAACCAACGGGGCGTATCTTTTGATAGCGTTCATTGCTATCACAGGCACCGCGATGCCTGCCACATCCACCCGCGCCGGGCGCGCGTCCGGCCGCAGGCGGGAGCCGACGGCTACTCGAACCTTCATGCCCGCACGTCGGCCGCTCGAGCGCGCGCCCTCACGAGATGGGGTGAGGAAATGACACAGCATGAGACGCCGGGGCGAGTCGCGGGCGATCCGCCCGCGTCGGTCGCGCGCCGCACGCCGGACGGTGTGTTTCACAACCCCTGGCCTGACAGTGAACCGCGCGGATGGCGCGACGTGTTGCGATGGGCCAAGGAGCGTCGCACCCAAACGCGCGTCCCCACGCCCGGACGAGGCACGTTTCCGATCGCCACGCCCACGATCGTGTACCCCCGGGCGAGCACCACGGCGTTCACCGCGACCTGGATCGGGCATGCCACCGTGCTCCTGCAGCTCGGCGGCCTCAACGTGCTCACCGACCCCGTGTTCAGTCAGCGCGCGTCTCCCCTGCAGTGGGTCGGCCCGAGACGCGTCATGGATCCGGGCCTGCCGCTCTCGGCGCTCCCGCCGGTCGACGTCGTCCTCCTGTCGCACAATCACTATGATCACCTCGACCACCCCGGGCTGCAGCGGATCGTCCGGGCGCATCCCCACGCGGCCTGGATCGGGCCGCTCGGTCTCGGCGCCTACATTCGGCGTTGGGGCGTCCGCGACAGTGTCGAGTTGGATTGGTGGCAGCAAGTGGTGGTCGACGGTCTGCGGGTTACGGCCACGCCGGCCCGGCATTTCAGCGGCCGGCGGCTGCGCGATCGGAATCGGTCCCTGTGGTGCGGGTTCGCTCTAGACCTGGGAACCAAACGCGCCTATTTCGCGGGCGACACGGCGTATCATCCCGAGTTCGGCGCAATTGGGGCGCGTTGCGGACCGTTCGCCTTCGTGATGATTCCGATCGGCGCCTACGATCCGCGCTGGTTCATGGGCAACGTGCACGCGGACCCCGAAGACGCGGTGCGCATCTATCAGGATGTCGTGGCACCCCATGCCCACCAACCCCTCCCCGTCATGCTCGCGATTCATTGGGGCACGTTTCGCTTGACGGACGAGCCGATGGGCGAACCACCGCAGCGGGCCGTCGCGCGCTGGCGTGCCGTCGGGCTGGAGGCGGACCGGCTGTGGATCGCGCGCTTCGGTGAAACGCGGGCCCTCGCACGATGAACACTGGTGTGGTCGTTACACACCCGCAGCCGAGGGGCGTCGCTGCCGCGTTTGGGCGGATGAGGTGGCGCCGTCGCGGGGGGTCGTAAGGCAGGCGCAACGGCCGGGCTTCCCGAGGGCGTGAGCGGGCGGGGTGGCGGCGGGGGTGGCCCTCCTTCCATATTGCCACCCCGTTCCGCGAGGCTTGCCGTGACGCTGCCCGACGCTCTCCCGCTGCCCGACGACGCTTGGGCGGTCGATGAGCGCTCCCTGGCGGCGTTTGCCGGCAAGCTCCAGGAGCCTCCCGCCGAGCGCGCCTGGTACGAACTGCGGCGCGACGCGGAACGGATCGCCCTCGTGCCGGGGTTCGAGCGGCTGATCACGCTCGACGCCAATGCCATCAAAGAGCTGCCCCACCAGATCGACGTGGCCCAGCGGGTGCTGCGCCAGATGGGCGGCCGCGCCATCCTGGCGGACGAGGTGGGCCTCGGGAAGACGATCGAGGCGAGCATCATCTATAAGGAGCTGGCGATCCGCGGGCTCGCCCGCCGCGCGCTCATCCTCACGCCGGCCTCCCTCGTGGGGCAGTGGCAGGGCGAGCTCGAAGAGAAGTTCTTCGAGCGCTTCGAGACCCCCACCGACCCCGACGACTGGCCGCGCGTCACCAAAGCGATCGTGTCGCACGATCGCGCCCGCTCGCGCCACCACGCCGCAGAGATCCTGCGGCACCGCTGGGACTTGGTGATCGTGGACGAGGCGCACAAGGTGAAGAGCCACCGCGGCGCGACCTACCGGTTCATCGAAAAGATCGAGCGGGATTTCATCCTGCTGCTCACCGCCACGCCGCTCCAGAACGACCTGCGCGAGCTGTACAACCTCGTCACGCTGCTGCGGCCGGGACAGCTCGGCACCTGGCCGGAGTTCCGCGCGGCGCACCTCGTCGCGGGCGACCACCGCCAGCCCAAGGATCCCGAGGCCCTGCGGGCCCTGACCCACGAGGTGATGATCCGCACGCGGCGCTCGAGCGTGGTGGACGACCTGGACCTGCCGCCCCGTCGGCCCCGCCAACCGGCGGTGCGGCTCACGCGCGCCGAGCGCGATCTGTATGACCGCACCACGCAGTTCCTGCGCCAGCTGTATCGGGAAGGCTTCGTTGCCCCGACCGAGCGGGAGACGGTCGAGGACGACGCGCGGCGCACGCCGCCCACCGGCAAGGGGATGCTGCAGCTCGCGGTGATCCACCTGCGCCAGCGGCTGTGCTCCTCCTCGCCCGCCCTCGCCGAATCGCTCGAACACCTCGCGCAAGGCGAACGCATCCGGCCCGCGTACCGCACCATCGCGCGGCAGCTCGCTGCCCGGGCGCGCAAGATCAAGACCCACGCCAAGCTGACGGTGCTGACCGCGTTGCTGAAGGCGACGCCGGATCGGGTTGTGGTGTTCAGCGACCACCGCCCCACGATCGAGCTCATCGAGCGCCAGGTCCGCGCGCTCCGCCGCACGCCGATCGTGTACTGGGGTGCGCACACGACGCCCGAACGTGACAAACGCATCCGCGCGTTCCATGAGGACGCGCGCAGCGTGCTGATTGCCACGCGCGCGGGCAGCGAGGGACGGAATCTCCAGGTCTGCAACGTGCTCGTGAACTACGACCTGCCGTGGAACCCGATGGTGGTCGAGCAGCGCATCGGACGGCTCCACCGCATCGGCCAGACGCGCGAGGTGCATATCGTGAACCTCGCGGCCGCCGGGACCATCGAATCCTACATTCTGCGGTTGCTCGACCAGAAGATCAAACTGTTTGAGCTGGTCGTGGGCGAGCTGGACCTGATCCTCGGCGAGTTCGGTGGCGCGCAGGAGTTCGAGGGCCGCCTGGCGAACGAATGGCTCGCCGCCGAGAGCGAGGCCGACTTCGAGCGCCGGGTGGAGACGCTCGGGGCGGAGATCGAGCACTCGAGCGCGGTCGGCAAGGAGCAAGAGCAGCTCAACTCGCTCATCGCGCCCGACGACAACGCCAGGCGCCTGGAGCGCCGGTTCGAAACGCTGTCGGTCCCCGGCCGCCTGCGCTTGGGCTACGGCACGAGTCACGTGATCAAGGCCCCCGGTTGGGACGCCAACCGCCACCGGCTCGGCGTGCGCGTGACGGACCTGCTGGAGGCGCTCGAGTCGATTGAGCCGATTGGGGACGTGCCGGTGTGGCACCCCGCCGGGCGTCATCCCCAATACGGGGAGACGGTGAAGCTCACGGGCTTGACGAGCGCTGGCCGCGCCATCTCGCTCGTGGCCCAGGTGGAGCGCCTTCCGCTCGTCCTGGTGAGCATCGAGGCGGACGCTGCGTGAAACGCCGCCGCCCGGTGGCGCGCAAGGCGCCCCGCAAGCCTCGTCCCCAGCGAGCGCCCCCCGCGACCGAGGCGGTTCGGCAGCCCGATCCGCTCGCTGACGCGCGCCTCCGGCCGCTCGTCGAGCGCTACTGCCGGCTCGCGGGCGTGAAGCGGGCCGCGCTCGGCGCCGATCACTACGAGCTGGCGTTGCCCAAGGCCGAGCGCGTGTTTTTCCGGGACCGCGCCTCGCTGCGGGTGGCATTCTCGCTCGCCGCGCTGGAGCGCGACCCGGATGCCGAGATCGCGGTGCTCGGGAGCCCTTTCCTCACCCAGCTGCTCGACGCGATCCGCGCGCGGGCGGCGCGCTTGTCGCTCGGGCTGATCCCGCCGCCCCCCGGCGCGGGCGATCCCACGAGCGTCGCCCTCGCGTTTCCCGTGCGGGACGGCACGGCCGGGCCGGGCGCCGTGCGGCTCGCAGCACATCCGGTGGGCCGTCTCATCGCGCGCGTCGTGTTACGCGCGGGGGCCGGGGTCGAGGAAGCGGTGGTGGAAAGCGACGTGTACGACCTCGCGGCTGGCGCGCGCGTGGAACCCGACCTGGCGGCGCTGTTTCACGAGCTCGAGGCGGGGCGCGTCGAGCCCGCGGATCCCGCCGTGGGGGCCGCCGCGACCCCGGTGCCCCCGCGCGAGCCGGCGGACCTCTTGAAGCTGCTCATGGCGAACCTGCGGGCGAAGGCGGCGGAGCGCGTGGCCACGCGCCGGGCCACGGCGGAGCGCGAGCTGGGCGTTGAGCTCGCCCGGCTGGACCGGTACTTCGAGTCGATCCTTAAGGAGCAGTCCGATCCGGAGGCCATCGGCACCGTCACCGCGCTCGCCGAGCGACGCCGCACGGAGGAGGTCCGGCGCAGCGAAGTCCGGGCGATCGTGCACCCGTTGCAGCTCATCGAGGCCGCCGTGGTGATGCAGCAGGCCGAGTGGCACCTCGAAGCGGCGCGGGGGCGGCGGGCGACGTTCCGGGCGCAGCGGGCCTTGGGTGGCGCCGCCGCCTGGAACCTCGCCTGTCCCCAGTGCGGGCGCCCGCCGACGACGCTCGTGGTGTGCCGGCATGACCACTGCGCCTGCGAGGCGTGCGCCCTGCGCTGCTCGGTGTGCGCCGAGGACTTCTGCGTGGACCATGGCATTGCCCAGTGTCGCGTGGACGCGCAGCCGGTGTGTGACGAGCACGTCCGGCTCTGTCCGGCGTGTCGGCTGCAGTACTGCACCGCCCACGAGGGCACCTGCACCGAGGGTGGACATGCGGCCTGCTCCGCGTGCCTCGCGCCGTGCGGCAGTTGCGGGCGCGCCGTGTGCAATCGGCACGCGCAGACGAGCAGCGGCGATGCGCCCAAGGGCAGCCGGCGGCTGTGCGGGGCGTGTCTCCGTTATTGCGAGGGCGGGACCAACGAGCCCGTAGGGGTGGATGAGGTGACGCAGTGCACGAGCTGCGACAAGGCGGTGTGCACGGCGCATCAGGCGGTGTGTCTGGTCGATGGGGGCGTGCACTGCTCCCGGCATCTGCGCCGCGCCGACGAGTCGCGGCGCCTCGTGTGCGCGCGGCACCTCGCGGCCTGCGC
>DATBCS010000209.1:0-3526 GCA_036270315.1 Gemmatimonadales bacterium | reverse complement strand
GTACACGCCGACAGGCACGTTGTTGATGAAGTAGTAGCCTTTCGGGTCCGTCAGGGCCCCGAACGACGTGCCCACCAGCGTCACCTGCGCGGTCGCGACTGGCGCGCCCTGCGGGTCGGTCACCGTGCCTTGGATCTTTCCTGTCGTCTGCTGCGCGACGAGCGGGGACGCGGCGAGAAGCAAGGCGACGCCGGCGGCGAGACTCGACGCGAGGACGCGAGGGAGTGCGTCTCTCACACCGTAGGTCATGGAACCGTCCTCCGAAGACGTGAGTGTGCGCGTATGAGTGGACGGAAAATTCGCGGTCACGTCATCACCTCCAACGAACGAGTACCACATCGCCGGCTGGGCGCGGCACGCGCCCCCCGAAGCGAGGTAGGTCAGTGTTCCCGCACGGACGACGGCGCTGCTCGAATCCGCTGACGGCGGCAGGTGAGCATTCCGCGGGACCAGCAATTTCACGACTTCGATGCGAAAATGTGGCGTGTTCGGTACACCCGCAAGACCCCCCCGCGGGCCTTCCCGGGCCCCCGGGGGGAGCGCGATTGGGCAGCGCTGAGACCTGTGAGCGGGGTCTAGACGAGGAACAGCTCGTCTTGCGGGACGCGCGGGGTCACCTCGGGGCCGGCTGCGGCAAGATGGACGTTGATCTCGCTCCGCATCCCGAAGCGGCCCGGGAGGTAGACGCCGGGCTCGACCGAAAACCCCACCCCCGTCACGAGCGCGCGCGCGTCCTCGGTCTCGAAGTTGTCGAGGTGGGGCCCCGAGCCGTGCAGATCGCGGTCGATCGAGTGTCCTGTGCGGTGGACGAAGTACTCCGCGAAGCCGGCTTCGCGGATGACCCCGCGCGCCGCGTCGTCCACCGCAGCGCCGGTGAGCGCCGCCCCGGAGGCCTGGGGGGGCCAGCGCTCCCGCAGCAGCCGCACCGCGGCCTCGCGCGCCCCCCGCACGGCCTGCCACACGCGCCGCACGTCGGCGTCCGGCGTGCGTCCCGCGAACGCCATCCACGTCTGGTCGGCGAACACCGTGCCCGCCCCCGGCCCCGCCCAGAGATCGAGCAGCAGGACGTCACCCATCGCCAGCCGTCGATCCTCGCCCGGATGCGGTTCGTAGTGCGGCATCGCCGAATTAGGCCCGAACGCCGCGATCGGCGCGCCGCCCGCGTACAATCCGGCGCGCTCGATCGCGTCGAGCACACGGCGCACCAGCGTCGTTTCCCGCACCTCGGCCCCGCGTGCCGCTTCGCTCCCCGCCCAGCCCAGCACCTCGCGCGCCGCCGCGGCGAGCACTTCGGCGGCGCGCCGGTGGCCGGCGAGCTCGGCGTCCGACCAGCGCGCGGCGAACCGGCTCACGAGCGGGGCGGAGGAGACGACGCGCGCCCCGAATGACTGGAGCAGCTGCACCACGCCGTAGGGCACGCGGTCGAGGTAGGGCACGGCGTCATGGGGCGAGATCTCGAGGGCGAGCGTGCGGTCGCGCACGAGCGCGGCGAGGTGTCCGTGCAACTCGTGCCACGAGCCGTACGGTTTCACCTCACCGGGGAAACCGGCGAGGGCTTGCAACTCGATGCGGTGCGCTACCGCGACCGGCCGGCCGCGTCGCTCGAGGAACACGAACAGGCGGCGCGTCCCCATCCCCGTGGGCCCGAGGATGCGCTCGGCGATCGGGTTCACCTTGCGGAAGTCGTACAACAGCCAGGCATCGGCGCCGAGGGCGCCGAGCGCGTCGGCGAGCGCGGGAAACTCGAACCCGTCGAGCAGCGGCATCAGTGATGGCGGGGATCGGGCGAGGCGGCGCGCCAGCGGCACGCCTGGCCGCCGGTCGCGCGGCAGGACACGTGGAGCATCGCCCCCTCGACGCCCACGAGCAGCCGCAGCAGCTCGGCGAAGCCGGCGCCGAACAGGGCGCACGCGGCGCCGTCGGGGGTGGCGTGCACGGCCATGGCGTCGCCCACGCGGGCGACCGGCACGTGGCCCTCGCGTCCCAGCTCGCCGCCGAACACCGCCCGGGCCGCGCGGCGCGCGGCGCCGTAGCCGAGCAGCCGGGGCGCCAGGCGCGCGAGCAGGCGCGACACCACCGAGAGGCGGCGCACGGCGCGGCGCGCCGCGCGGCGGCCCGCATCCGCGAACACCAAGTCCGCGTCGGGCCGGCGGCCCACCAAGCGCAAGAGCGCTTCCACGTGCGCCGGGTCAGCGGCGGCGTCTTTGCGCACCATCGCCTCGTACTCCCGCAGCTGCATCGCGACGGTGGGCGACAGCCCCAGGCGCTTCGAAAGGAGCTCTTCGGCGAACTCCGACAACCCGTCCTCGACCGGCGTGTCGAGGTTGCGGACCGCCTCGAGGACCGCGAGTGGCAGAATGCTGTGGACCACGGCGCGCGAAACCTAGCACTTCCCGCCCCCATTGCGGAACCCGGTGAGCAGGGGAGAGGTTAAGACGCGTCATGACCACACCCCCCACGCCCCCGCCTGCCACCCCTCCGGCGCCGAGCCCCGCCGCCGAGGCGGAAAAGCGGGCCAGCTTCGAGCGCGAGGCGCTGGTCCACCTGGACAGCCTGTATCGCGTCGCCCTCCGGCTCACGCGCAACCCTGCCGAGGCGGACGACCTGGTGCAGGAGACGATGCTCAAGGCGTACCGCGCGTGGGACCAGTTCGAGAAGGGGACCAACGCCAAGGGCTGGCTGCTGACGATCCTGCGGCACGCCTTCATTAATGAATACCGGCGGCGCACCCGGCACCCGGAAACGGTCGACCTGGACGCGATCGAGCCCTTCTCGGTGTTCTCCGAGCTGCAGGATGAGGATCCCCAGGGGACCTTCTTCGACCGCATCGTGGACGACGAGGTGCTCCGCGCCATCGACGGTCTGCCGGAACAATTCCGGGAGACTGTGGTGTTGAGCGACGTGGAGGGGCTCTCCTACGAGGAGATCGCCCGCATGCTGAAGGTGCCGGTCGGGACCGTGAAGTCGCGACTGTTCCGCGCCCGGCGATTGTTGCAGCGCCAGCTGTACGATTACGCGGTCGGGATGGGATACATCAAGGGAAGCCCCAGATGAGCCGTCGCATCAACTGCCGTGAGGCGGTCGAGCACCTGTACGAATACCTGGACCGGGAGCTGACCCCGGCGACGGAGCTGGAGATCCGCCAGCACCTCGCCGAGTGCCCGCCGTGCTGCGACCACTTCGACTTCGAGCAGCTGTTCCTCGAATTCCTGCGGGCTCGCTGCCGGGCCCAGGGTGCCCCCCCCGAGCTAAAGCACAAGATCCTGCGCGAGCTGTTCGACGAGTGAGGTGGCTCACCCCGGCTGGTGTGGGGGCCGCCCTCGTGGTGGGAGGAGCGGTGACCTGGGGTCTCTCGTGGCGCGGTCTCGTGGTGCTCGCCGTCTTCTTCGTTTCCGGTAGTCTCTTCACGCAGCTCGCCGAGCGACGCGGGCCCCGGCGCGACGCCCGTCAGGTGCTCGCGAACGGCGGGGTCGCGGCGCTCGCCGCCCTCGGCGGCTCGTGGGGTGCGGCGGCCGGTGCCCTCGCG
>DATBCS010000208.1:0-1849 GCA_036270315.1 Gemmatimonadales bacterium | reverse complement strand
CGTGGCGCTGGGCGCGCTGACGGCGCTTGAGCGCGAGCGCTACAACGGTGACACGCGCGGAATGCTGGCGCTGTTCGGCGAGCTACACCGCCAGGGCGCCATCGCCATCGCCTCGCTCCCCGAGTACTGGCGTAATCACTGGGACGACCTCGACCGCTTCGTCGCCGCGGGCGTGGACGGCTTCGAGATTGTGAACTGCGCCCCCAAGGCACTCGGGTTTCCCGCCGCCGCGCGGGGTCGCGTGCTCGCCCTCGCGGCGGCGCGTGACCTGCTCGTCGTCGGCGCGAGCGATAACCACGGCTGGGGCAAAGTGACGTGCGTGTGGAACTTGTCGAGCCCGAGCGCGCACGGGGTTCACGCGAACCGCGTCATCGCCCGGCCCATCGCCCTGGCGCAGGGGGATTGGGAACCCTGGACGGCGGCCTATACGCAGCCGTGGCTCATGTTCCGCAGCCTGTCCTGGAGTGAACGATCGAGCTGGATCACGTGGATCCTCGTGATCCTGATCTACCGGTTGGTCCCGCGACGCGAGGGCGACCCCGGGGGGATCGGCATCCTCGCCAGGAGCTTGTCGCTCAAGATCCTGAAGCTGCGGCGGACGACCCCCCAGTGAATGTCGCCCTCGTCGTCGCCCTGGTCGCGCTGCAGGCGGCGGCGCCGAGCGTGGCGCCCTTCCCGGACCGCGCCGTTCGGGAGCTGGCCGCGTTCCGCGCCGGGATCACCGCGGACGCCTGGCTCGCGGCCCATCCCAGGGACGACTTTACCCCCTTTGCCCACAGCCTCATGCGGGAGAATCACGATCGGTGGTGCGCCCGCGCGAGCCTGACGGACGGGGGGGCGAGTGGGGCCGACTTGGTGCGTTATGCCTACTTCTATCCACCTGCGCCGCCGCCCTCGCTGGCGCTGCCCGGCGCCGGGGGCGCGGGCTTGGCGCGCGAGCAGTGCGTCCTCGGCACCATCTGGGTCGAGGCCCGCGTGCCCGATTCCGCCTCGGGCACGGCGCTGGCGCTGCGGGTTCGGGAGCTCCTCACCCGGGCGCACGGCCCGGTGCAGGCGGGGCCCGACGCCGTCCTGGGTCGGGTCCCCCCTGACTCGCTCCGCCAAGTAATGACGCGCCTGCCGGGCGCCGAGGCGTTGTTGCTCGGCCTGCATTTCTTTGGCGCCGCAGGATGGCGCGTCCCCGGTCGCTGGCAGGTCGACTCCACGATCGTGGTCAGCACCTTCGACGCAGGTCTCGCGCCGCCCCGCAGGTCGGGGCGGGTGCTCGCCTTTGCATACCTGCCATTGGCCCAACTGGGCTCATTCCAAGAGGTGACGGACGCCGCCAACGGGAGGGCGCGCAGCACCGCGGCGCTTGCCGGCCAGGCGGCGCGGCTGTCCGGCGCCGACCCCAGGAGCGTCGACCACCTGCTGGCACTGCTCGCCGCCGCTGACAGCGCCTATCAGGGCGGCCCCCAGGCGCACCCCGGGGGCCGCGACATCCTGGCCGTACGCGTGCTCGGCGACTGGATGGCGACCACGCGCGGGCTCGACGCGCCGCATCGGGCCGCGGCCCTGCTCGCGGCAGATCAGGTACTCGGGAGCGCGGGCGTCGAATACGTGTTGGCCCAGGGCACCGACAGCGCGCCGCGCCTGGCCTTGGAGGCGCTCGGCGCCGGGTTCGCGCGCGACGAGTTGGGCGGTGGCTACAACTATGCCCACACGTGGCTCGACGTAGCGCGGCGCCTGGCCCCGAGTGGCCGCGTCGGGAGCCTCGCAACCCTTGCGTTACTGCGGATGGGATTCAACGAGACCGGGACGTGTGGCGGTGGGGCGGAGGCCTTCCGACAGGTCAGCGCCGAGGGGGAGC
>DATBCS010000207.1:0-13644 GCA_036270315.1 Gemmatimonadales bacterium | reverse complement strand
TGGACAGCGAGCACGTGTCGGCGCGCGTCGCGGCCGACCGCGGCATCCGCCAGGTGGCCGGGGCGCTGGTCGCCATTGTCTTGTCCCTGGTCGCCGTGTTCGTGCCCGTCGGGTTCACCGGTGGCGTCACGGGCGAGCTGTTCCGGCAATTCGCCATCACGATCGTCATCGCGGTCGTGCTCTCGGGGATCGTCGCGCTCACGCTCACTCCGGCGCTGTGCGCCCTGCTGCTCAAGGAGCGGGGTGCGGCGCGAACCACCGGGGTGTTCGGGGCGTTCAATCGCGGGTTCGCGCGCGTCACGGGGGGATACACCGGGGCGGTGGACCGCGTGCTCGGCCGGCCGCGCGCCTGGCTGGCCGCGTTCCTCGTCGTGATCGGGTTGGCGGTGCTCCTGTGGCGGCGCGTGCCTTCGGCCTTCATCCCGACGGAGGACAAGGGGTACTTCGCGGTGGCGGTGCAACTCCCCGACGCGGCCTCGCAGCAGCGCACCCAGGCCGTGGTCCAACGCGTGGAGGGCTTCCTGCGTCAAGAGCCGACGGTGCAAAACGTGGTCGCCCTGCTCGGCCTCGACATTCTCAGCCGCGCGAACCAGAGCAACAGTGCGACGATCTTCGTCAACGTCAAACCGTGGGACCAGCGCGGGCCGCAGGCATCGATCAATGCCATCACGGGCCGCATCAACGGGCGGCTGTTCGGCATGCAGGACGCCATCGGCTTCGCGTTCAACCTACCGGAGATCATCGGGCTGGGCGTGACCGCCGGTGTGGAGACGAACGTGCAGGCCCGCGCCGGCCAGTCGGTGCAAGACTTCGCGCGCCAGGTGCAGGCGTTCGTCCAGGCCGCGAACCAACTCCCCGCCGCGCAGGGCGCGCAAGCCAACTTCCGCGCCAACGTGCCCCAACTCTACGTCGCGGTGGATCGAGCGAGCGCCAAGGCGCGCGGCGTGCAGCTGGGCGATCTGTTTGGCACCTTGCAGGCGCTCTTGTCCACCCTCTACATCAACGATTTCAATCTCTACGGCCGCACGTATCGGGTGCAGGCCGAGGCGCAAGCGCCGTTCCGCCAGACGCCGAGCGACATCGGTCGGCTGTACGTGCGCGGCGCCAACCAGGCCATGATTCCGGTGTCCGCGCTCACCCGCACCGAGTTTCGCAGCGGGCCCACACTGGTCTCCCGGTTCAACGGCTTCACCTCCGCCCTCATTACGGCCGCGCCCAAGCCTGGGCACAGCTCGGGCGAGCTGATGGCCCAACTCGACGAGCTCGTCCGCACCCGCTTCGCGGCCGAGGGTCTCGGGCTGGCGTACTCGGGCCAGTCCTTTCAAGAGCGCGCGTCGAGCGGCGCGGCCGGGCTCGTGTTCGGCCTCGGCTTGGTCATCGTGTTCCTGGTGCTCGCCGCGCAGTATGAGAGCTGGTCGCTCCCCTTCGCCGTGCTGCTCGGCGTCCCGTTCGGCGTGCTCGGGGGGTTCCTCGGCGTCTGGCTCCGGGGCCAGGCGAGCGACATTTATTTCCAGGTCGGCTTGCTCACGGTGGTCGGGCTCGCGGCGAAGAATGCGATCCTGATCGTGGAGTTCGCCAATGAGCTGCGCGACCGCGGGTACCCGATCGTGCGCGCCGCCGTGGAGGCGGCCCGCGAGCGCTTCCGCCCCATTCTCATGACCTCCTTTGCGTTCATTTTCGGCGTTTCGCCCCTGGTCGTGGCGGGTGGTGCCGGCGCCGAGAGTCGCCATTCGATCGGCACGACGGTGTTCGCGGGAATGCTGGTGGCGACCACGATCGGGGTCTTCTTCATCCCCCTGTTCTTCCGGGTGATCCGCGGTCTCGCCGAGGGACGGAGCGGCGACGCGCCCGAGGGCGGGGCGTCATGAGGGGGCCGCTCGTCGCCCTCGCGGCCACGGCCCTCACCGGCTGTGCGGTGGGCCCCGGATATCATCCGGCGCCCGTGGTGCCGGCGACCGCCCGCGTGGGAGCCGGGAGCCGCTCCGCGTCCGCGCAGGCCTTCTTTGACTCGCTCGCGGCGGCTCGCGCCGCCGACTCGGCGCAGGCCATCGCCCTCCCCCGGATGCGCCGCGTGGCCGCGGACTCACTCGCCGACCTCGCCTGGCTCGACATCCTGCGCGACTCGGTGCTCACCCGGCTCGTCGCGACGGCGCTGCGCCAGAACCGCGATCTCGCGGCGGCGCGCGCGCGGATCACCGAGTTCCGGGCCGAGGCCGGCGTGGCGCGCGCCCCGCTGTTTCCCAGCCTCACGCTCAACGGGAGCGCGTCCCGGAACCAGATTGCCTTTGGCACCTTCGCCGTCACCTACGACGCGATCCGTGTCACGGGCGACGTCGCCTGGGAACTCGACTTTTGGGGTCGCACGCGCCGCGGGATCCAGGCGGCGAACGCCGATCTGGCCGCCCAGGACGCCGCCGCGCGCGCCGCCACGCTTTCACTCGTGAGCGACGTGGCGACCGGCTACCTCCAACTGCTCGAAGTGGACCAGGAACGGCGGATTGCCGAGCAGACGCTCCGCTCGCGCCAAGCGACGCTCGACCTGGCCCGCCAGCGCTTCGCGCGTGGCGTCATTTCGGAACTCGACGTGCGGCGGTTTGAGGCCCAGGTCGCCGTGCCGGCGGCGCGGCTCGCCCAGGTGGAGCAGCAGCGCGCCCACCAGGAGCACGCGCTGAACGTGCTGCTCGGTGAGGCGCCCGCGGCGATTCCGCGGGGCGGTTCGCTCGCCGTCGCCGCCCGGGCCGTGACGGTGCCTGATTCCCTGCCCGCGACGCTGCTCGCGCGGCGCCCGGACGTCGCGCAAGCCGAGCGCGCCTACGCGGCGGCGACGGCGCGCGTGGGCGTCGCCGACGCGGCCCGGCTCCCGTCGTTCTCGATCACCGGCTCGTATGGCTCGCAGGCGGCGAGCAGCGCGAATCTCTTTACGCCCCAGACCCGGATCTATCAGCTGCTCGGCGGGATCTCCATTCCGCTGTTTACCGGGGGGCGGGTGGGAAACCAGGCGGAAGCGGCCCGCGCGCGTGCGGAGCAGGCGCGGGCGCGCTATGAGCAAACGGTGCTCACGGCGCTCAGCGAAGCAGGGGATGCGCTCGCGGGCGTCCGCGCCGCGCGTGATCAGATGGTGGCGGATGAAACACAGGCCGCCGCCCTGCGCCGCGGCCTGGAGCTGGCCAACCTCCGCTACCGCACCGGGGTGGCGAATTACTTAGAGGTGCTCGACGCGGAGCGCGGCTTGTTCGACGCCGAGCTCGCGTTGAGTCAGGCGCAGTTGCAGCAGCTCACGGCAGCGGTTCAGCTCTACAAGGCGGTGGGGGGAAGTTGGGGTGGCCCCGGCGTCGGTGATCGCTGACGCGGGCGCTTAGGGCACGAGGAGCACCGCGACCAACCCGCCCAACCCGTCGGGCACCGTGGCCACGCCGTGCGGGACCACCCACTCTTGCCCGTCCACGAGCAAGTTGAAGTGATATAGCCCGCGCGCGAGGGACAGCGCGCCCTCCCACAGCGCGTTGCCGAGCGGGCGTAGCGGGACGGTCGTCCACCCGTTCCAGTCCCCCGCGATGGCGACGTCGTGCGCGCCCTCAAAGCGGAATTGCACCACGATGCTGTCGCCGCGCGCCTGGGGCACGAGCGGCGTCCAGTGTGGCGCCACTGCCGGCGGGGGGGCGCGCGCCGGCCCGATCCGCACCCCGAAATTGAGAAACCGGCCGCGCGGAAACCCTTGGTAGGGTTCGCGGAGATAACTGCCGCCGCCGAACTCGAGTGATACACCGGGTCGGACGAACAGCTGCAGGGACGCGCTGCCCGCCCCGCTCGACCCGTAGACCGCTGACAACCGCGCGTCGGTGGACAGCGATACCACCGCGGCCCCGCGCTCCAGGGTGACGCCGGCGCTCACATCGGTGAACCAGTCGCCAAAGAAGCGCGTGGGCTCGACGGAGATCTGCCAGTCGGTCGCGCCGCTGCGGCCGCCCGGCCGCCACCAGGCGCGCGCGCGCGTACGGAGCGCGACAAAGCCCGGGGTGGCGTCGTTGGCGATCCACCCGGTCGAGGGTCCAGCGCCGACGCCCAGCCCCCAGCTGGGCTCGAACCACAGCAGTTCGGCCAAGCCGTGCGCCGCCCCGGTGCGCGCGCCGACCGGCGCCCGCGAAGTGTCGGCGGTCGTGCTCTGCGTCGTGCCGGTGAGGATGCCCTCAAAGCCGAGCCGCGCCCGCTGCGTGAGGGGTGGTGTCGTGCCCCACAGGTACAGCCGTCCGTAGCCAGCCCAGTCGCCGCCCGGCAGGGAGGCGAGGAAGCCCGTCGCCTGGGCCAGAACGGTCGGTGTCGCGTACCGTATCTCGGAGGACAGGGAACCCGAGCTGAAGCTCGTGCCCCCCTCGGTGCGCACGGTGCCGACCCCGACCCCCAAGGTCGCGCGCGTTTGCGCGAGCGTCGGCCCGGCAGCGAGGCTCACCGCGACGACGAGCGTTATGGCTCCGCGTAGCACGGGGGAAAGGTAGCCGGACTCCGACAAGTTGCGGGGGAATGCACGTGTAGGGGCGCAGCACGCTGCGCCCCTACACGTTCGTCCAAGGACCTGCGGTTACGGCTGGTGACTCCCCTTCGGGTGATTGCGCCGCAGCCGCCGTCAGAGCCGGCTGGGCTGGGGTCGTCCTCGCCTGATCCGCTCGCGCCCCTGGGCCTCTGACCGGGTCAGGGCATTGCGGTTCGTCACCGCCCCGAGGCCATGACCACGGAGTAAAGATGGCCGGCGGCGCCTCGGGTAACGCCCTATGGGGAAGTCCCACTGGGGCCTTGCGTTACCGCGGGGGCGCCCGGCGACTCTTCAGTAGGAGCGGACCGTTGCCTGTGACGCCAGTCACGCCTAGCATCCGTTGGAAGCGTTACCAACCGAGGGGTGGTGTCCGGGGACGGGGCGACAGACGGCGACATTGTACGCGCGGTGCTGGCGGGCGACGTGGAGCGCTATGCAGTGCTGGTCGGGCGCTACCGCGATCGCTACGCCCGCTACGCGGCGCGCATGCTTGGCTCACGCGACGCCGCCGAAGACGCGGTCCAGGACGCGCTGATCCGGGCGTTCGACCGCTTGGTGGACTGTCGGGAGCCCGACAAGTTTGCGGGCTGGTTGTTCCTGATCCTGCGCAATCGCTGCTTCGCGGAGCAGCGCCGGCGCCAGCGTGAGGGGCGCTTGCTGGAGGACGGGGACGGGGCGATTGCAGGGCCGGAGCGCTCCGACAGGGCCGTCGAGGAGCGGGAGCGCCACCACGCGCTGGGACGCGCCCTCGGTCATCTGACGCCGGAGCAGCGGGACGTATTCGTGCTGAAGCATGTGGAAGGGCTGTCGTACGACGAAATTGCACAGCGCAGCGGCGCCTCGGTGGCTTCGCTGAAGATGCGAATGCACCGGGCCTATGATCGGTTGCGCGACCTGATGAAGGAGCACATATGATGACGCCGTATCACGAGCTAGTGAAGCGGGTGCTGGACGGCGAGCTCACGCTCGCCGACTTGCCGGCCGAGCTGCGCGCGGAGGGCGAGGAGGCAGTCCGCCTCCTGGCGGCGGTCGATCGGGCGCCGGTGAGGTTGTCGCCCCAGCTCGATGCGCGGGTGATGGCTGCCGTGCGCCGTCATGCCCAATCGCCAGTGCGGCGGGCCTGGCGCTGGGTGGCGGCACCACGCGAGATCGAGCTGCGACTGCGGGTGCGCCCGGGGGTCGTGTGGGGCGGCGCACTCGCCGCCGCCGCCGCCCTGGCGTTGCTCCTCGGCCGCCCGGCGGCGCCGGGGGCCGCGCCCGCAGCTGTGGCCAGCGTTCCAGCCCGCGACTCGGTGTTCGTGCGATTCGTCTTGTACGCACCTAGCGCGAAGCAAGTGACGGTGGCCGGCACCTTCAATCAGTGGGACCAGAATGCCGCGCCGCTCATCCCCGCCGGTACCAGCGGAGTCTGGACGACGACGCTCGCGCTCCCGGTCGGTCAGCACCAGTACGCGTTCGTGGTGGACGGCCGGCGCTGGGTCGCGGACCCTGCTGCGCCCGCCGTGGGCGATGGCTTCGGACGGCGCAACAGCGTGGTCGCGGTGACGACGGGGGCCCGCATCTTGTGAAGGCCGTCCGGCTCGCCCTCGCAGTCATCCTCGTTGCGGGAATCCCGCGCGCGGCGGCGGCCCAGGACGCGGCGGCGCGCCTCGACGCGCGCGTCTCGGCCGACGTGGCGCGCGCCGTGCAGGAGATCGCGCACGACGCGGCGGAACGAGGCCTGCCGGTCGAGCCGTTGATCCAGAAGGCAATCGAAGGGGGCGCCAAGCGCGTGCCGGCCGAACGGGTGATCGGGGCGGTGCGCCAGCTCGCGGCGCGGCTCGACGAGGCCCGGAGCGCGGAGCGCGCCGCCGGCCTGACGGCCCCGCAACCCGACGCGATCGAGAGCGGCGCCTATGCGCTCAACGCGGGGATGACGGCGCAGCAAGTCAGCGAGCTGGTGCGCGTCAGCCAGCCCCCGTACGACCCCGCCGTGACGCTGCGCGTCGCCGCCACGCTCACCGCGCTTGGCGTGCCCCCGGCTCAGGGACTCGCGACGATTGAGCACCTGATCGCGGCCGGGCGGCCCCCGAGTGAGCTGCTCGATCTGCCGAGCGAGGTGCAAAGAGGCACCGCGCGCGGGGCCACCCCCGCTGAGGCGGCCCAGCAACTCGACCCCCAACAACAGGGCGGCGCCGTCGTGCGCGGTTCCGGCCAGCGCGGGCACCCGACCCCGCAACCCCCACCCCACCCCCACAAGCCCTGACCCAGCCGGGGACGCGGGCAGGCGATTCCGCCGGCGGTCCTCCTCTAGCGTAGCGGCGTCGCGTACTCGCGGTCGCGATCACCGTCGCGAGCCCTCGTGGCCGGGGAGACAAGCTGGCTTGGGGCACGGCAGGCCGCTAGTTTTTCACTTGATGCCCACCAGTGCGACTTCCTCCGCGCGCGCATCGCGCGACTCCGTCGTGATTCGCTTCGCCGGCGACTCGGGTGACGGTATGCAGGTTACCGGCGGCCGTTTCACGATCGAGACGGCCCTCGCCGGCAACGACCTCACCACGTTCCCCGACTACCCGGCCGAAATTCGCGCGCCGGCGGGCACGACGTTCGGGGTGTCCGCCTTTCAGATCCACTTCGGCGCCGTGGACGTGATGACGCCCGGCGACGAAGTGGATGTGCTCGTCGCCATGAATCCAGCGGCGCTCAAGGTGGACCTAAGGGACTTGAGACTGGGCGGCACGCTGGTGGTCGACACGGGCGCCTTCACCGAGCGGAACCTTGCCAAGGCCGGCTTCCCCGCCAACCCGCTCGCCGACGGATCGCTCGCGCGCTACCAAGTGTTGAAGCTCGACATCACGAAGCTCACCCTGGAGGCCGTGAAGCCGTTCGGGCTCACCACGCGGGACGCGCACCGCTGCCGCAACATGTGGGCGCTCGGGTTGATGCTGTGGATGTATGGGCGCGAGCGTGAAGTCACGATCGACTGGCTCAAGCAGAAGTTCGCCCGTCGGCCCGAGATCGCGGAGGCGAACGTGGCCGCGCTGAACGCGGGCCACGCCTTCGGCGAGACGGCTGAAATGTCGGAGTACGGGAGCGGCTACACCGTGCGGCGGGCTCCCGTCACACCGGGGGTGTATCGCACGGTGAGCGGGACCGAAGCCCTCGCCTGGGGGCTGCTCGCGGGGATGCGCGGCGCTGGCCTGGAGCGGATGCTGTTCGCCGGCTACCCCATCACGCCGGCCTCACTGCTGCTCCACACCCTGGCCGACCTCTCGCGCTACGGCGTGACGACGTTCCAGGCCGAGGACGAGATCGCGGCGATCGGCGCGGCCATCGGCGCGGCGTACGCGGGCGCCATCGGTGTGACCTCGACCTCGGGACCCGGCATGGCGCTCAAGACCGAGATGCTCGGCCTCGCGATCGCGACTGAGCTGCCCCTGGTCGTCGTGAACTCCCAGCGGGCCGGTCCCTCGACGGGGATGCCTACCAAGGCGGAGCAGTCGGACCTGTTCCAGGCCGTGCACGGCCGGAACGCGGACGCGCCGCTCGCGGTGCTCGCGGCCGCAACGGCGACGGACTGCTTTGAGGTCGCGATGGAGGCGGTGCGTCTCGCGACCAAGTACATGACCCCCGTCGTCCTCTTGTCCGACGCCTTTCTCGCTCACGCCGCCGAGCCCTGGCGCATCCCCGACCCGGACGAGCTCCCGCGCTTCCCGGTGCGCTTCCGGACCGACCCCGCGGGGTTCCATCCCTTCCTGCGGGATCCGACGACGCTGGCGCGCCCGTGGGCGCCGCCGGGGACGCCGGGGCTCGAGCACCGGATCGGCGGCCTCGAGAAGGACTACGACACAGGCCACATCTCCTACGACCCGGAGAATCACGCCCGCATGACGCGCACCCGGGCGGCGAAGATCGCCGGCATCGCCAACGACATCCCCTTGCAGTCCGTGGCGCTGGGAGCGGACCCCGGTGCTCTCGCCGTCGTGGGCTGGGGCTCGACCTACGGCGCCATCCACCAGGCGGTGCGCCGGGCCCGCGAGGAGGGCGTGGACGCGTCGCACGTCCACCTCCGCTACCTCAATCCCTTCCCCCGCAACCTGGGCGACCTGCTCAAGCGGTTCGACCGGGTCCTGGTGCCGGAGCTTAACGCCGGGCAATTGGTCCACTTGCTGCGGGCGGCCTACCTCGTGCCGGCGGAATCCCTGTCCAAGGTCGAAGGAAAGCCGTTCAAGGTGTCGGAGATCCTCGAGGCGATTCGGGGAGCGCGAGCCCCATGACGGTCACGACCATCACCGACACCGAGCTCCAGCCCAAGGACTTTGCGTCCGACCAGGAGGTCCGCTGGTGTCCCGGATGCGGGGACTACGCCATCCTCAAGGCGGTGTACAAGGCGCTCGCGGAGCTGGGCGCCCGGCGCGAGCGCACGGTGTTCGTCTCGGGCATCGGGTGTGCCGCGCGGTTCCCGTACTACATGTCCACCTACGGCTTCCACACGATTCACGGCCGCGCACCGGCGATCGCGACCGGGATCAAACTCGCGAACCCGGAGCTCGACGTGTGGGTGATGACGGGAGACGGCGACGGGTTGTCGATCGGCGGCAACCACATGCTCCACGTGCTGCGTCGCAACGTGGATCTCCAGATCGTGCTGTTCAACAACGAGATCTACGGCCTCACGAAGGGCCAGTATTCGCCGACGTCGCGGCGCGGCACGAAGTCCCCCTCGACGCCCCGGGGCTCGGTCGATTACCCGGTGTCGGCGTGTGCGTTTGCGCTCGGGGCCGGGGCGCGGTTCGTCGCGCGCTCGGTGGACACGCTGCAGCCGCATCTCGTCGGCGTGCTGCGGCGCGCCCATGCACACCGCGGCGCCTCCTTCGTCGAGGTGTTCCAGAACTGCGTGGTCTTCAACGATGGCGCCTTCGACGCCTTCACCCTCAGGGAGGGCGCGGCCGACACCCAGCTGCACGTCGAGCACGGGAAGCCGCTGATGTTCGGCGCCGGGAAGAACCGTGGGCTGCGGTTGAAGCCCGGCAAACTGGAGCTCGAGGTGGTGACCGTCGATGAAGCCGGCGTAACGCTCGACGACCTCCTGGTGCACGACGAGACGAACCGCGCGTTGGCCGCCCTCCTCGTGTCACTCGAACCGCCCGCCTTCCCGGTAGCGCTCGGCGTGATCTACTGCAACCCCGCTCCGTCGTTCGAGGCCGAGGTGTACACACAGATCCAGGCCGCCGGCGCGGCCCGAACGGGACAGGGGGCGCCCGACCTCGCGGAGCTGCTCCGGAGCGACGAAGGGACCTGGACGGTGAGCTGAGCCCTCTCCCGATGTCCCTCTCGCCAGTTCGCGAGAACCGCTGACGACCTGGCGTAGTGGCGACGAATCCCACCCGGACGAGCCATACAGACAAGTCGCAGGCGCAGGTGATGGCCGCACTTACAGTCGAGCCGGTGCAGCCATTCCCATCGTCCGCCGACGAGACGGCCCACCACGGTCATGTTGCTGTCGCGTCTCAGTCCGGCGACACCGAGCGCGGCGGTAGTTACGGAGCCGTGACCGGGAGGTGGCGTGTGTGAAACGGCGGAGCGGCAGCATCACCCTTGAGTCGCTGCTCTCCGTCACACGCCGCATCGGAGGTGTGCCATGGTGCCGCATCGCCGGTTGGCCGTTGGCCTCGGCCTCGTAGTCGTCGTTGCTCTCGCCCCTGCTTGCGAACAATCCCCCACCCCACCCGTCACGCCGACCCTCGCAGCGAGTAGGAGCGCTACTGCGGGTCGCGACAGTCGCGTGCAGCACGTCCTGCTCATCAGCGTGGACGGGATGCACCAATCGGATCTCGCGCGCTACGTCGCGACGCACCCGCAGTCAGCGTTCGCAGGGCTGAGTCGCCGGGGTTCCACGTTCGCCAACGCGTCGGCCGCGAGGCCATCGGATTCGTACCCCGGCCTCCTCGCCATCGTGACCGGCGGGTCGCCCCGCTCGACGGGCGTCTTCTACGACGCCTCCTACGACCGGACCCTGTCCCCGCCCGGATCGGCCTGCAAGACCGTCGGCACGGCGGTCGTGTATGACGAATCCGTCGATTTGAACTCCACGCTATCGGATGGGGGCGGCGGGATTGACGCGACGGCGTTGCCGCTCGATCCGCGCCGTGGCTGCACGCCCGTCTACCCGCATCAGTACCTGCGGGTGAATACCGTGTTCGAGGTGATTCATGCAGCCGGCCGGCGGACGGCGTGGTCCGACAAACACCTGTCGTACGAGCTCGTGAAGGGGCCTTCGGGACACGGCGTGGACGATCTGTTCACGCCCGAAATCGTCGCGGTGATGCCGAACGGCGAGAATGGCGAGTCGAATGCGGCCGCCGCGCAGCGCTACGACGCCATCAAGGTGCGCGCGACCCTGAACCAGATCGATGGCAAGGACCATACAGGATCACAGGTGGTTGGAGTGCCGGCAATCTTCGGGATGAACTTCCAAGCCGTCAGCGTGGGACAGAAGACCGCGGGCTACCTCGATGCCGCCGGGACCCCGACGGCGGCGCTCGCCAGCTCGCTCGATTTCGTCGACGTCTCGCTGGGGCAATTTGTCGCCGAGCTCAGAAGCCAGGGACTGCTCGAGAGCACCGCCATCATCATTTCCGCCAAGCACGGGCAGACGCCGATCAACCGGGCGCTGCGTCGCATCGTCGATGTCAACCTGTTCACGACGATCGTGAATGGCGTGGCGCCCGACCTGCTGGCGCAGGCGACCGCGGACGACATCGCCCTCTTGTGGCTCAACGATCAATCGCAGGCGTCGGCTGTCGCCGGCGCGCTCACCGCCCATGGGGCCGATCTCGGGAGCGGGTCCACGTTGGTTGGAGCCAGCTTGCGCGCGCTGTTCAATGATCCGCTCACCGATCCCCGCACGCCCGACGCGATCTACCTACCGGTGGCGGGAGTCATCTATGCGAGCCCCACGGCCACCAAGATCGCAGAGCACGGCGGATTTCACGAAGAAGACAGGCACGTCCCGCTCCTGGTCGTCGTGCCGGGCGGTTCGGTCGGCGAGGATGAAGCGACTGACGCGACATCGCGCGTCGTGCGTGACGCGGTGACCACCGCCCAGATCGCCCCGACCATTCTGACGCTCTTGGGGCTCGATCCGGAGGCGCTGCAGGCGGTCCGGCTCGAGGGAACCGAAGCACTCCCGCTCGCGCGCAGCGACTAAACCTGCTTGACCGCCACCCCGGGGCACTCCGCCCCGGGGGATCGTTCGGCCGCCCCATTTCCCTCTCGGAGGGTACCGCCATGTCACGCATTCTCAGGGCCCCACCGCTCGTCCTCACTCTCGTCGCCGCCCTCGCCGTCGGTTGCGAACGCCAGACCCCGACCGCGGCACCCAGCGGCGCGCGGTTTGAGCGCGTCCAAGGGCGCTCCGCCCGGGCCGACCACGTGCTCCTGATCAGCGTCGACGGCTTGCACGCGGTCGATCTGACGCGGTACGTCGCGGGGCACCCGACCTCCACCCTGGCTCGCCTGAGTTCTCACGGCACGACCTACGTCAACGCGACGACGGCGAAGCCATCGGACTCGTGGCCGGGGTTGCTCGCCATCGTGACTGGCGGGTCCCCCAAGTCGACCGGGATCATCTACGAGATCTCGTACAATCGGTCCCTCTCCCCTCCGGGTTCGACCTGTGGGACGGTCGGTACGGTGGTGGATTACAGCGAGTTCATCGACGTGGATGTGAGCAGGATCGATGGGGGTGGCGGGATCGACCCCGCCAAATTGCCCCGCGACCCCCGGCACGGGTGCGTCCCGGTTTATCCGCACAGCTACCTACAGGTGAATACGGTCTTTGAGGTGATTAAGGCGGCCGGGCGGCGGACCGCGTGGTCCGACAAGAGCCTGGGCTACGAAGTCGTCAACGGTCCGTCCGGCCACGGGGTCGACGACTTGTTCACCCCGGAGATCTCCGCGCCGTTACCGAACGGTGAAACGCCGACGACGAGCGTCGCGGATGTCGAGATGTATGACACGATCAAGGTGCGGGCCATTTTGAACGAGATCGATGGGCTCGATCACACGGGGAACCGGCGAGTCGGCGTGCCGGCGATCCTGGGCATGAACTTCCAGGCCGTGAGCGTCGGACAGAAGACGGCGGGTTACGTTGACGCGGCGGCGACCCCGACGGCCCCCCTCGCAAACGCGCTGGACTTCGTGGATGCGCAGCTCGGGAGGATGGTGCAAGAACTGAAGCGCGAGGGTTTGCTCGGGCATACACTCATCGTCATTTCCGCGAAGCACGGGCAGGCGCCCATTGATCCGGCCTTACGGCGCATCGTGAGCAACAAGCTCGTGTCGACGATCGTCGAAGGCGTGCAGACAGGCCTCCTGGCTGCGAGTACCCTGGACGATCTCGCCATACTCTGGCTTACCGACGCGTCCAAGACGAACGCGGTGGTCGCTGCGCTGCAAGCCCAGGTCGCACCTGCCGGCATCGATTCGATCCTGTCGGGCGGGCCTCTCGCCGCGCGGTTTGGTCCGCTCAGTGATCCCCGCGCACCGAACGTGATCACCCTCGTCGTGCCCGGTGTGATCTACGCGAAACCGACAGCGTCGAAGCTCTCGGAACATGGCGGATTCGGGCACGACGATACGAGCGTGCCGATCCTTCTCTCGGTGTTGAACGAGGAAGGCATGGATGGCCAGGGCAAGCAGCTGTTCATGCCCGTCGCGACGGCGCAGATCGCGCCCCCGATTCTCGTGGCGTTGGGTCTCGACCCGTCCGCGCTCGAGGCCGTTCGTGCGGAGGGTACCCACCCGCTGCCAGGGTCGGATTTTGAGCAATAGACTTTGACGCATTGGGCGATGGGCCTCTTCCGGGCGCCGGTGAGAGCCCGGGAGTGGCCCGGCTCTGCTTAGGCTCCTCCTCCCGCCCCCTAGCTCCGCTCCGTCACGCTACCGACCAGCGACCCAACCCCGGCGATGGCACACGGGGCCGACGGCGGGTAAGTAAGAGAGAGAGGAAGGTGCCGGGATGACCCTCCGTAAACGCGTACTGCGCATGCTGGTGATCCTCCCCGGGGCGCTCCTGATATCGGGTAACTCGCTCCACTGGGCCGGTCCGATACTCAGCGCGCCCCGGCTCCCCT
>DATBCS010000206.1:0-7731 GCA_036270315.1 Gemmatimonadales bacterium | reverse complement strand
CGTCGCCGACCTGTTCTGCCGCCAGGCGCGGGCCCGCATCCGGGGCAAGTTCCAAGCGCTGTGGCGCAACGACGACACGCGCACCTATCGCCTGGCGCAGCAGGTGCTTCAGGGCGAGCACCGCTGGCTCGAACGCGGGATGGTGGACCTGGGCGAGCTGGCGGAACTCGGGGCGGCGCGGGGGCCCGCGGCGCTCCGCTAGGGCGGCGGCCGGGCGCCCCTTTGGGGGCGCCCGCGGTCACGCCGCCTGGTGCGCGATCATGATGCTGCGGAGCCGTTCGGGGGTCTCGCCCGCGGCGTCCCCGTAGGGCACCGGATGGCCTTGGGCGTCGGGCACGATGTTCGGGCACACGAACTCGTAATCGCGCGCGGTGATCCGCTCGGCCGCCGCCTGGGTCGCCACGGGCGTGGCGATGACGACCTGTTTCGCCTCCAATGGCTCGGCCGCCTTCGCGGCAGCGAGCACCTTCCAGGGGTACACCACCTGCCCGTCCACGATCACCGCGATCCGTCCGGCGAGGCGTTTCACGGGGCGTTCGGTGCGGTACAGGATCAGGTCCTGGCTGACCCGGGCGCGGGATTCGTCGATGGCCGAGGTCAGCTTGTCGAGCATGGCGCCGCTCGGCTGGAAATCGGGATCCATCTCGGACGGGGCCGCCTCCGCGACGGCGCCGATGGGGGCGAGGTTCGATCCCAGCTTGATAAACGCGGCGACCATGACGTCGAACGGCGCCCCCATCGCCTTCGCCGCGTTGGCGGCGATCTCCACGCCTTCCGGGGTGATGCCCAGCAGGATGCACCCCAGATAGCCCCGCGCGGCGAGCTGCTGGCCGAGCAGGGCGCCGGCGGCGACGCGCGTGGGGTAGAGCGGGCCCTTTTTAGGCGGCGTCGGGGATGTCATCGCTGGTGGCAAAATACTGCGATTCGGCACGCGCGACAGGGCAGGCCCGACGCTGCCCGCCCGCTGCCGCGTGGAGCTGTCGCCCTGTAGTTATCTTTTCCCGAGCCATTTCTGAGGACACGCTGCGTGTTGAACAGCACTCTCGCCATCACCGACAATCGGACCGGCCGGCGCTACGAGATCCCTGTGCAGGACGGGGCGATTCGGGCGGTCGACCTGCGGCAGATCAAGCTCGGGGACGACGATCCCGGGCTGATGACCTACGATCCGGGGTTCTTGAATACCGCGGCGTGTCGCAGTGCGATCACGTTCATCGACGGCGATCGCGGCATCCTGCGCTACCGCGGCTACCCGATCGAGCAGCTCGCGGCGCACAGCACGTTCCTGGAAACGGCGTATCTGGTCCTGCAGGGCGAGCTCCCGTCGGCGGCGGAGCTCGACAGCTGGGTCTACAACATCACGCATCACACGATCGTGCACGAGAGCATCAAGAAGTTCATCGATGGATTCCGCCACGACGCGCATCCGATGGGGATGTTCGTGAGCACCGTGGCCGCGTTGTCGACGTTCTACCCCGAGGCGAAACAGATCCATGACGAGACCTCGCGGCGGAACCAGATCTTCCGGCTGATCGCCAAGGCGCCGACGCTCGCGGCCTTCGCCCACCGCCACTCGGTCGGGATGCCGTACGCCTATCCCGACAACGATCTGTCCTACACGGGCAACTTCCTGAACATGATGTTCAAGGCGACCGAGGTGAAGTACACGCCCAACAAGACCTTGGAACACGCCCTGGATGTGTTGTTCATCCTCCACGCCGATCACGAGCAGAACTGCTCGACCAGCGCGATGCGCGGGGTCGGGTCGTCCGGGTCCGACCCGTATTCCGCGATGGCCGCCGCGGCCGCCGCCCTGTACGGGCCGCTTCACGGCGGCGCCAACGAGGAAGTGTTGCGGATGCTGCGGCAGATCGGCTCGAAGGACCACATCCCGGCCTACATCGAGCGCGTGAAGCGCGGGGAGTTCCGGCTGATGGGCTTCGGGCACCGCATCTACAAGAACTACGATCCCCGCGCCAAGCTCATCAAGCGCGTGGCGGACGAGGTGTTCGACGTCACGGCGAAGAATCCGCTGATCGACCTGGCGATGGAACTCGAGCGCATCGCGTTGCAGGACGAGTACTTCGTGACCCGGAAGCTGTATCCCAATGTCGACTTTTACTCCGGGATCATCTACGAGGCGATGCGGTTCCCGATGGACATGTTCCCCGTATTGTTCGCGATCGGTCGGACGCCGGGGTGGCTCGCCCAGTGGCAGGAGATGCTGCTCGACAAGGAGCAGAAGCTCGCCCGCCCGCGCCAGATCTACAACGGCGTGGGCGAGCGCGATTACGTGCCGCTCGAGCAGCGCGGCTGACGCCGGCCTAGCGGCGGCGCCGGCCCCCCACGCGGGCGCGCACCGAGCGGGCCGGACGCACCAGCTCGAGCGGCTTTATCCGGGGCTGGAGCGGCGCGACCGAGGGTTCGAACCCGGGAATCACTTCCCGCGGGAACGTCTGGCCCACCAGCTTCTCGATATCCCCCATGAGCAGCCACTCGTCGGGCGAGAGCAGCGTGAGCGCCAGGCCTCGCGCCCCGGCCCGCGCCGTGCGACCCACCCGGTGCACGTAGATCTCGGGGTCCGTCGGCACGTCGAAGTTGACCACCATGCGGATCCCATCCACGTCGATGCCGCGCGCCGCGATATCGGTCGCCACGAGCACGTCCGCCGCGCCGCTGCGGAACTGGTCGAGGGTCCGCGTCCGGTGGCTCTGTGCCTTGTCGCCGTGGATCGCGTGCGCCGCAATGGCCTCGCGCCGCAGGAAGGTCACGAGTTTGTCGGCGCCGTACTTGGTGCGGGTGAAGACGAGCGTCTGGCCGGCGGGCTTCGCCTGGAGGATGCGGGCGAGCACGCCGCGTTTCTGGAGCTTATCGACCGCGACGATGACGTGCTCGATGCCGTCCGCCGGCTGGGCGCGGCGCCCGATCTCGACGGATGCGTGCCCGTCCAATGCCCGGCGGGCCAGCGCGTCCACCTCCGGCGAAATCGTGGCCGAAAACAGCATCGTCTGTCGCCGCTCGGGGAGGGCTTGCAGGATGCGACGCACGTCGGGGGCGAACCCCATGTCGAGCATCCGATCGGCCTCGTCGAGCACCAGGACCTCGAGCCCCGAGAAATCCACGTGTCCGCGCTCCATGTGGTCGAGCAGGCGGCCGGGGGTCGCCACGACGATGTCGGCGCCATGCTTGAGCGCGCGGGTCTGCGGTTCCATGCCGACGCCGCCGTACACGGCCGCGGCGCTCACATGGAGGTGGCGGCCATAGGTGCGCGCGCTCTGCAGCACCTGCTCGGCGAGCTCCCGGGTCGGGACGAGGATGAGCGCCCGCAGCGTGTGCCCGCTGGTGGCCTGGGGTGCCAGGCGCTGCAGGATCGGCAGCATGAACGCAGCGGTCTTGCCGGTGCCGGTCTGGGCGGAGCCGATCAAGTCCCGTCCGGCGAGGGCGAGCGGGATCGCCTCCAGCTGAATGGGAGTGGGGCGCTCGTAGCCCTCTTCGGCCACGGCGCGGACGAGCTCGGGCGCGAGCCCGAGAGCATTGAAAGACATACTACTCCTTTGCCTAGACGTCACCCTGCAACGTCGCGCGACCCCGTCGCGAGCGCCCGGATACCCGGAGCCCTGCGACGCCGTCTCGCGTACGTTCAACGCGACGGTCTAGTAGTGTTGCGAACCTGGGGATTGAGCCTACGGATGTGAGGCCCGCTCCTGAGCGGGACCGTCCTTCGGAAGGATGCCAGCTCGCGGTTCTGTGTACTGCGCCTGAAGGGTAATGACCTCGCCCACAAAGGTCAACGTCTCGCGGCGGGGAGCCGCGGTGGCGGCGGTGCGGGCGCGTCCGCCGCGCGGTCGATGGCCCTCGCGCCGGGCGCGACCGGGCCGCCGGGTCGGGACCCACGGTTGACAAACGCCGTCCGCCCTGCGATCATTGCCGCGAGCGTAGCAACCAGAGACTGTTTCAAAGGACCTGGGCACCCGCCTCGGTCCTTCGATGTTTCTGGGGGCTCAAACTCTGGGAAGCGAGGCCCGCGGTGGAAGTGATGGTAGGCGACAGCGACCGATTGGACTATGTCCTGAAGAAGTTTCGCCGCCAGATCACCAAGGCTGGGCTGTTCCAGGATATGAAGCGGAAACGTTTCTACGAGAGCCCCGGCGCTCAGCGGCGGCGGAAGGATAAGGCAGCGGCACGTCGCAAGGCGAAGTCCGCTCGCCGCCGCGAACACTACTAAGTCAGGAGTAACAGCAGATGGCACGCATCACCGGTATCGTGAAGTGGTTCAACGACGCGAAGGGCTTCGGTTTCATCACGCCCGAGAACGGCGAAAAGGACTGCTTCGTGCATCACACCGCGATCCAGGCGCAGGGCTTCAAGTCCCTGGCCGAGGGCGAGCGAGTCGAGTTCGACGTAGTCCAGGGTCAGAAGGGCCCGGCGGCGCAGAACGTCGTCAAGCTTTAACCACCCGCGGTACCAGTAAGCCGAACGGCGCCATCCATTGGACGGCGCCGTTTGCGTTGGCGGCACTCCGCGGTGGTTAGGACCGGAGCACGATTTTCATCGCGCGCGTGTCGACCTCGATGTCCCAGGCGGCGATGCGCGGTAGCACAAACTCCTCACACTCGGGGGGGGTGAGCGTGTCCGCGCACGTATCGAGGAACTCGAGCAACCGCATCCGCGCGTCCAGGTAGGTGCAGCCGTCGCGCGTCGCGGCCACCCGGAGGCCCACCTCGTCCTCCAGTTTGCGGCGCACGAAGCCCTGGGACACTTCGAGCAACCGCCCGACGATCACCGCCTCGAGCTCCACTCCGTCGGCCTTGGCGACGCGGCGCGCGAACGCCCGCAGGCGCGCGGGGTCGCAGCGCTCGAGCACGAGCTTCCACACCGTCGGGTCGGGGCGCCGCTGGCCCAGGCCGTCCGTGGCGCGCTCCACCCGCGCGCACGTCGGGAGGTCATTACGGTGCAGCCGCAGGAACTTGGCCATCGGGACGTACAAGTCGGTGCGGCCCGGCGCCGGGGGGCGGCGCCGGCCGGCGACCAAGTCCGACATGTATTCCTCAGACACCTTCACGGCCTCAGCGAGCTCGCGCGGCGTGCGCTTGAGCTCCCGCAGACGGCGGCGCACCAGCTGACTGACCTTGACGGGCTGCTTGAGCGGGAGGGCTGCGGGCATCTCGTGCGGGCTCCTTTCGAGGCGACATGAAACGCCCGCGGGGTGCATCGGCGGGCACAGCGCACACCGCGGGCGACTGGGATTAAATATAGATAGGACAGCGTGTTATTGGTACCCCGGGGGTCCCCCTCCCCTCCGCTCCCCTAGCCCCCAAGGCCTGCCGCCACGCTCGCCCGCCGGGTGCGTTGGCCCACCAGCGCCACCGACCCGACCCCGATGATGAGCGCGAAGCTGAACCATTGGATCGCGTAGGAGAGGTGGGGGCCGTCCGACAGCTCCGGGGCGGGCCAGCGGCGCAGCCCCGGGGGTAAGGCGAGGGCCCGGGGGGCAGCGCCCCCGGCGGATGGGGTTGGCGGGGTCGGCGGCAGCGCTTGGAGCAAGAAGGGCAGGATGGGATAGGGTAGTGCAGCCGCGAGTTTCGCGAGGTCCGCGTCGCTGCGGGCCCAGGGGACCAGTCCGACGCCCCACACCTCCGCGCTATCCGCCTCGCGGTACGCCCCCTGGTCGACGTGATAGGCGTCGGGCGACGGCGCCCACCCGCGGTCCACGAGGACCACGCCGCCGTCGGGAAGCCGGAGCGGCGTGAGGAGATCGACGCCCGGGATGCCCTCGTAGCTGCGCCCGTGCCACAGCAGTTGGTGCGGGTAGTCGTAGGGCCCGCGGGCGTGGAGGTGCCGGTCCCGCGCGGCGTCCAGGGTGACGCCGCGCCCCAGGTCGAGGGGGGGAAGCTGGCGGGCGGCCACGACCGCCGCGTTCCGCGCGCGGCGCTGGTGCAGCCGATCGAGCTGCCAGAACCCGAGCCGTACGCACCCGGCGGCGACCACCAGGGCGCATCCGAGCGCGGGCCAGTCGCGCCGCTGGAAGGTCACCGCCGCGCGATGCCCCGCCCTCGCACGAGCGCGAGTTTCCCGGCGCGCGACAGGCGGCGCAGCGCCGCCTCGCGCCGCAGCGCCGCCCCGCGATCGGGCTGGCGCTCCTGGTACACCAGCCGGAGCGGGCGCCGCGCGCGTGTGTAGGCGCTCGCTGTCCCCGCGCGGTGCCGGGCCAGCCGTCGGGGCAAGTCGTTGGTGATGCCGGCATAGAGCGAGCCGTCGCGGCAGCGCAGCAGGTAGACGATCCAGCTCACTCGAGCGTCGCGGTGAGCGTCACCTGGGGGATGCCCGTGAGGGCGCGGGACACGGGGCAGCCGCGTTTCGCCTCTTCGGCGGCCTTCTGGAACCCACCCTGGTCGAGCCCCGGCACGCGGCCCCGCACGGTGAGCGCCATCTTGGTGATGGTGGGGGTGCCGTCCACCATCTCCAACGTACAGGCGGCATCTGTCTGGACCCGCGTCGCCGGTTTCCCCGCCTTCTCGAGGCCCGCCGACAGCGCCATGCTGAAGCAGGCGGCATGCGCCGCCGCGATCAACTCCTCGGGATTCGTCCCCTTCTTGCCTTCGAAGCGGGTGGCGAAACTGTAAGGGCCGCTGAACGCGCCGCTCGCCGCCGTGAAGGTCCCCTTGCCGTCCTTCAGTTTGCCTTCCCACACCGCTTGTGCCTGACTGGTCGGCATTTGACGTGCTCCTCAGTGTTCGGTGGAACCGGTAATCTGGCGGCGGGGTCCGTGGGACGCTACGCTTCTAGCCCCGTGCCGTGTCGCTCGGACCCTCCGCGGACAAGGAGCCCACGATGGCAAAGCAGCCGAAACCGAAGCGCCGTGCGCAGCGGCGGCCCGCGCCCAAGCGGCGCCCCCGCCGCAGCCCCGAATCGCTCCGGCTGCGCTCGATGGCCGCGTCGTTCACGGTCAGCGACCTGGAGCGCAGTATCGCCTGGTACCGGGACGTGCTGGGGTTCACGGTGGGCGAGCGGTGGGAAGGCGAGGGGAGGCTCCGGGGCATTCAGATGAAGGCGGGCAGCTGCGATCTGATGCTCAACCAGGACGACTTTGCGCTGGGGCGGGATCGCCAGAAGGGCGCGGGCTGCCGGCTCTGGGTCGCGACGGTGCAAGACATCGACGCGCTCGCCGCGCGGATCAAGGCAGCGGGCTGGCGGCTCGACCGCGAGCCGTCCGAGACGCCGTGGGGGGACTGGGCCTTCGCGGTCGCCGACCCCGACGGCTTCAAGCTGACCTTCATCCAAGAGTAGGGGGAGAGCGATGCTCCAGCTCGTCGCCGCGGTCGCCGTGGCGCTCCAGGCCGGCAGTGTGGCCGACACCTCGCCGTTTCGCCCGCTCGTCTTGCCGCCGCCTAATCGCGTGCGCAGCGCCTCCGGCGCTCCGGGCCCGGACTACTGGCAGCAGCGGGCGGACTATGTCATCCGGGCCACGCTCGACACGGCGGGCGCGGTGGTTCGCGGCTCCGAGCGGATCCGCTACGCCAACCACTCGCCCGACACGCTCGCCTTCGTGTGGGTCCAGATCGAGCAGAACATCTTCGCGCGCACCAGCGTCACCTACCTCCTGAATCAGCCGCCGCTCCATTTCGCCGGGGGCGCCGTCTTTGATTTCACCGGCAAGGGGTTCCTTGGGGGCATCACCATCGAGCGGTTCGCCGCCGGGGGGCGGGAGTTGCGGCGCACCGAATACGGCAC
>DATBCS010000205.1:0-11150 GCA_036270315.1 Gemmatimonadales bacterium | reverse complement strand
CCGCTGCCGTGTCCACCGCCACGACCGTAAGCTCAAAGCGGGCTCGGCCCTCCGGGAAGTCGATGCGGGCACTGGCCGGCATCGCATGGACGTCGAACTCGGTGCGGCTGCGCGCTTGGACCCTGCCCTGGCGCCGCCACTCCGCCTCGAGCACACGGGGGCTCCTGGTCGTCGCCCGGTAATCGAGGGTGTCATCCCCCTCGACGAACCGCCACCACTGGACCGCGCCGGCACTGTTCACGGGGTCCCCGCTGCCCCCGCCCGCCGCGGCGCCCGCCCCGTCTCCCGCGCTCCCACCCTTCGGTTCGCGGAACACGACCGCACGGGGCGCCGGCGGTCGCACGATCCCCAATCCCGCCCAGAGCATTCGCACCGCCGGGACGAGCGAGCGGAAATTCTTCTCGGGGTCCGCCCAGATCGTGGAGTCCCCCACGATGGCCGCCGCGCCCACGCCCAGTCCCAGGGGTCCCACGTAATCGAAGCGTAGCGAGTCGGGAGGCGCGATGCGCGCCTGGCCGCGCCCGCCCCAGCGGTGTTGGTCGTCCTGGTACTTCCACCGGAACCGGATGGCACTCCGGTGGGTGGGGACGCTTGCCGCACTCCACGCCACGGCGCTGTCCCGGTCCCCCGGCACGAGCGGCATCGGGATCAGCGGCGCCGGCCGGCCCGGGCACGCAGCCAGCAGGATACCGGCGCCAATGTAGAAGAGGGCTCTCCCTCGGTCAAGCACAAAGCGTTGCCGTTTCAATAGTTGAAGCCGAAGAAGAAGTCGACGAAGCGGGTGCCCTGCGCTTCGGCGGGCAGCGAGTACGCGGCGAGATCCCCCGAGTGGAACCGGTAGCCAAAGTCCAAGCGCAATACGAGGGGTGGGCCGACCGGCATGCGCAGCCCGAGGCCGGCGCTGCCGAGCGTGCCGCGACCCTCGACGGCCGGGGTCCACGCCTTGCCGAGGTCGAGGAACAGCGCCCCCTGGACGCCGGGGAACCGGGCTTCGCCGAACGGGAAGCCGATCGAGAGGAAGTCGGTGATCGGAAACCGCCACTCAGAGTTCCACAGCCAGGCCCGCGTGCCGGCGACGAAGCCGTAGCGCGGGTAGCCGCGGAGCGCCCACGACCCGCCGATGTTCAGGGGGCGCGCCCGGGCGCCGCCCGCGTAGTAGGCCAGCAGGCGCACGGCGACCGCACTCCGGAGCGACGTCCGGAGGTACTGGCGGTAGTCGCCCGTCAGGAGCCAGGAGTCGAAGCGCCCGTGGCTCAGGTCGTTCACCAGCCCTCCGGTGAGATTCATGCGCTCGCCGTCGATCGGTCCGGTGGCGAGCCAGAGCGTGTTGTCCTCGACGTAGCTCAAGTAGCTCGAGGCGAGCCAGCCCACACGATGGAGGTCGGTGGGGTCCCCGCTCAACAGGAGGTTCGGCTGCGTCAGGTCGAGGCGGTCCGAGTGCTCCACGCTGTACGACGCCTCGACGCGCCGGAAGCGCGACAGCGGGTACCGGAGCTGGGCAAACGCCCCGGCCGATGTTTCGTCGTAGATCGTGGCGAAGTCGCCTTCGTAGAACGTGCCGCGCAGCCGAAACGCGCCGACCCCCCAATTGATGCGGTGCGCCTGGTTCAGGTAGAAGGCGGTGCCGTTGATGTTGTCCACGAGGTTGCCGAGGCCGTTCCCCTGGAAGGACGACAGCGTACCGAACAGCTGGTGGTCGCCGAGCAGGTCGCTGAACACGAAGATCGCGCCCTGAGCGGAGCCGATTCCCGGCGCGAAGACGGCGTCGCCGGCCAGAAAGTCGAACGTGAACTTCCGCTCGTAGGGGGCGGCCTCGGCGCGGGCGTACTGGGGATTGCCGAGCTCTTGCCAGGTCCACTCGGGTGGCGCGCGGTCCGGTGCCAGCGCGACGGGCCGCGCTGCGCTATCGGGCAACGGCTGTTGCAGGTAGATGTTGAAGCTCAGGTCGGCGAAGCCGCCGAATACGAGCCCGCGCTCCGCGTCGACCCAGGCGGGGTCGAAGGCTCCGTTCAGCGTGTTCGTCTCGCGGCGCCCGGCGCCGGTGGTGTCGACGGCGTAGACCTGGAAGGTCCCGTCCCGGTCCGACGTGAAGAGGACCCGGCCGTCGGGGGCCCAGCGCGGCTGATCGTCGTGCCAGTCGCCGTAGGTGAGGTAGCGGATCGCGCCGGTCGCGAGGTCGAGCTTGAAGAGGTTGCGCGCCCCCCGGGCGCCGAACGGGGTGCGGTCCGACGAGAACACGACGGTGTGGCCGTCGGGGCTCACCGTCGGATCGAGGTCCTGGTAGCGGTCCGACGTGAGCCGCTCCAGCCGCGCATCCCGGAGCCACAGGCGGTATAGATCCGAGTAGCCCGAGACGGCGAGCCCCGAGAACACAACGCTCTGCCCGTCGGGCGCCCAGGCGGGAGAGAGAATCGACACGAGGTCCGGGAATTGGTAGCGACCGACCACGCGGCGTTTGGTGAGACTCCAGAGGAACAGCGCATCGCGGTCCTCGTACCGGCTCGAGAACACGACGATGCCGTCGGGCGATACGTCGAGCCGCGACTCGAACAGGTGGAACGATTCGAACTCCGCGCTGCGCTCTCCCTTCACCACGGCGCGCGGCCCGCTCGGCGAGAGCGGTTGGGCGTAGATGTTCGTGTAGCCGGTGGAGGGTGAGAAGTACAACACGCCGCGCGCGCTGTCGGGAGCCCCTGGAGCGCCGTACACGCTCGGCTTGATCGCGAGCCGCGTGAGCAGCCGGGCGCTGAGCGCGAGAGGCTCGGCCGCGGTCACGGCCGGGTAGTAGCGTTGCCGCATCCAGTGCTGCCATGCGTCGGACAGCTGGTCGAGCGGTTTGCCGTAGACGCCGTGCACTGCGTCCTCGAACGTGGCGTACTTCCAGTCGTCCCGGTACAGCTCGCCGATGCGCCACTCGCCGTACGTGGCCGCGAGATAGTGGTGGATCGCGCGGCCCAGCGGATAGATGATCCCGCCGCCGGCGTAGGCGAGGTCCCGGAGGGCCGGCAGCCGGCCCGACACGGTGAGGTCGCGCAGGATCATCTCATCGCGCGTGTCGGCCTCGACCGAGAAGTACTCCGCGAGGCCTTCGGTCCACCACAGCGGCTCCTCCACGTGGCGCATGCGGGGATACTGGGTGACCACCGTGGCACCGAGACTCAGCTGGAACACGTGGACCAGCTCGTGGCGCAGCGTGTGGCGGAACTCGGCGTAGCTGCCGGTGAACGGGAGCGCGACGCGTCGTTTCAGGAACTCGGTGACGCCGAGCAGCCCTTCGGGGGGCACGAACGGCAGGACATTGGTCTGCTCGAAGTCCGAATGCGAGGCGTAGATGATGAGCGGGATGCGGCGGGCTGGATGATGATTGAAGCGCCGCTCCAGCACGTCATAGCTCTCCTCGGCCCAGGCGAGCGCGACGCGGGCGAGCTCTTGTTCCTCGGGATAATGGTACAGGTCGACATGGGTGCCGCGCAGCACGTGCCAGTCGAACGCGCGGTACTGGATCTTGTTCTGACCGAAGTAGCCGAGTTGGGCCGCCGCCGCGCCGGGGAGCGCCGCTGCCAGCAGGATCACGCCCCACGCCACCCGCCGCATCAGCGATGGATGCTGCGGATCCGGTCGCCCTGCGCGATCGCGCCGAGCGCGTCGAACCCCGAGATGACCCGCCCGAACACCGCATACGTGCCGTCCAGGTGGGGCTGGGCGGAGAGGGTAAAGAAGAACTGGCTGCCGCCGGTGTCGGGCCCCGAGAGTGCCATGCCCATGGTCCCCGTCTCATAGCGGGTGGAATTCAGCTCGTCGCGCAGCATGAAGCCCGGGCCACCCCACCCATCACCCCGGGGGTCGCCGTCCTGGACCACGAAGTTCGGGACCACGCGGTGCCAGCGCGAAGCGTCGAAGTACCGCCGGTCGACGAGCGCCAGGAACGCGGCCACGGTGAGCGGCGCCTCGAGCGGCAGCAACTGCACGACGAGGGTGCCGCGATCGGTCTCGATGGTCACCTGGGGAGCGGGCTGCAGCACCATGTAGCGCCGCGCGACCTCGCGGTAGTCCTGGGCGGTGCGTCCGGTGGCGATCGGCGCCGCGGGGCCCCAGCTCTCGGCGGCGTCGGGCAGGTGCTCGGTGGCGAGGCGGCGCACGAGGTAGTCCTCGGCCCGCGGCACCTTGGCGACAAACCCGCTCGCGACCGCGAGCCGGCCGTCCGCGCTCGCCTGCGCGATGGCGCCCAGGGCGGCAACGGCGGAGAGCCGGGCGTCGTCGAACGGGTCGCCCGCGGCGCGGAGGTACGCTTGGGCCAGACGGTCCACATCGGCGACCACGGGGTGGCGGGCGAGGCGGTCGGCGGCGACGCTGCGCACGGCGGGGTCCGCGTGGGCGAGCAGCTCGCGGGCTCGGCGGGCGAGCGCCGTATCGCCGGCGGGGACGACGCGCGTGAGCGCCTGGAGCGCCTGGGCCACCACCCGGCCGTCGGGATCGCCGAGTTGCCCCTCGAGCCGCCGGCGGTCGCGCGCGGCGCCGAACGCTTCGGCGGCGACACTGCGCCAGCGCCAATCGGCGTCTAGCGTGAGCGCGCCCGCGGCGATCACTCCCCGAGCGCTGTCCGCCTGGGCGAGCGCGATGATGGCCTGTCGCCGGAGCGCGAAGCTGGCGCTGCGGAGTCCCGCCTCGAGCGCCGCGATGGCGCGCGCCCCACCGAGCACGCCGAGGGTCGTCTCCGCCTGGACCGCGACGTTCCCGTCGGCGTCGGCCGCGAGCGGCATCGCCGGGTCCGCGAAAGTGCTATCGCGGAACGTCGCGAGGGCGCGGAGCGCGTTGATGCGGATCCCGGGGTCGCGATCCGCGAGCAGCGGCCGGATCCGGTTCACCACATCGCGCGGGTCCAGCTTGGCGCTGTCGGTGAGCGCGCGGGTGAGCCCGCGCACCGCAACCGCGCGGACTGTGGGTTGGAGATCGTGCAACGCGTTCAGCAGCACCGGTACGGCGCGGGCCACGCGCAACCGGGCGAGCGAGTACAGCGCGTGCCACCGGGCCGTCCCATCGGGATCCTCGGCGTATCCGATGAGCGCCGGCAGCGGGGCCCGGGTGCCGAGCCGCCACGCCTCGAGCAGCGCGGCGCTCTGCACCGGCGACGTGATGCGGCCCGCCGTGCTGCCGAGCCCCAGCAGGTCGCGCACGGCGTTCGCACCGTCGTCGCCACCGATCTTGGCCAGCGCGGTCGTGGCCTCAAGCTCCGGCGGCCCTTGGCTCCCCGCCGGCACGGACCGCACGAACGCGAGGAGGGGCGCCACGGCGCGCTGCTCCTTGAGCAACCCCAACGCGAACGCCGCCGCGGCCCGTACGCTCGCGGTCGAATCGGCGAGCGACTCAACCAGGACCTCCACCGCCGCCGCATCGCCGATCCGTCCGGCGGCGAGCGCGGCCTCGCGCCGCACGAGCGAGTCGGGATGGTGCAGCGTCTCGCGGAACAGACCCGGGTCGAAGACGCGGGCGTCGGCGGCGGCGAGGAGGCGCGCGAGCTCGCCGACCAGCGCCTCGTCCGGCTGCTGCGCGGCGGCCGCGCGACACACGAGGCTCGCCGCGAGCAGCAGCGCGGCGCGGCTAAACGCGCACCGGATCGGGGACCGGGTGGAGCAGGTCAACCACATGTTCGGGGATTCGGGTGAGGGTGTGCTGATGGGTGAGCGAGACCAGCGCCGTTTCGCCGGTGGCGAGCAGCGTGCCCGTCTCCACCTCGTTCACGGCATAGCCGAACGTCACGCGTCGCGACGCGAGGTCCCGCACCCAGCACCGCACGCGCACCAGGTCGTCGTAGCGGGCGGCGGCCCGATAGCGCACGTTCACCTCCGAAACGGCGAGGAAGACGCCCTGGGACTCGAGCTCCTTATAGGTCACGCCCGTCTCGCGCATCAGTTCGGTGCGGGCGCGGTCGAACCAGATGAGGTAGTTGGCGTGGTACACCACGCCCATCTGGTCGGTCTCGGAGTAATTGACGCGGAGCGTTATCGAGCTGATCACGCTCGGGCAAAATCCACAGCGGCCCACGAAAAGTCAAATACGACAGGCGCTTGCGGCCCTCCCCCGAGGTTTCTAGCTTGGGGCCGTGCCCGCCGCACGCGTGCTCGTCGTCGCCGACGCCCACCTCGGGCAGGTCGCGCCCGCCGTCGAGACCGCGTTCCACCGCTTCCTCGACGCCGTGCCCGACCTCGGGGACGCGCTGCTCATCAACGGCGATCTGTTCGATTTCTGGTTCGAGTACGGCGCCGTAATCCCGCGGCGACACTTCGCGAGCGTCGCGAAGTTGGCCGCGCTGCGGCGCCGGGGCATCCCGATCACCTTCGTCGGCGGCAATCACGACCGCTGGGGCGGCGACTTCCTTATCCAGGATCTCGGGATCGCCTACTACGGGGGGCAGGCGGAGCTCGACGTGGCCTGGCGGCGCGCCTTCGTCGCCCACGGCGACGGGCTGTCGGAGCAGCACTGGGGCGCGAAGCTGATGCACCGAATCACGCGCCACGCCCTCACGATCCGGCTGTTCCGGGCACTCCATCCCGACCTGGGGTTCTGGATCGCCGATAAGCTCTCGGGCAAGCTCGCCGACGCGACGCGCGACCGGGCCGTGCTCGACCGCGCGGCACTGGCGCAGGCGCGCTTCGCGCGGGAACTGCTGGCGCGCCGCGCGGACCTTGGCCTCGTGATCCTCGCCCACACCCACCGCCCGGCGCTGGAAGCGCTCCCGCAAGGACGCGCCTACCTCAATCCGGGGGCCTGGCTCGACGGGTTCCGCTTCGCGGTCGTGACGAAGGACGCCATCACGCTCGAGCGGTTCGCGTAACCCCCCCGTGCGCGCTCGCGCTAGCCGAGCGGCGCGACCTCGACGTGCTGGAGCTTCTCCCCCAGGAATCGCGCCCCCACGCGGCGGAAATGCGGTTCGTCGTCCGACACGACGAAGCGGTGGGTCGGATCGCTGGAGGGTGGCGCCGCGAGGCCGCGCTGCTCCACCTCCTGGCGCACCGCGTCGGCGGTCGCTTCCCCGCTATCGATCAAGGCCACGTCGGGGCCGATCACGCGCGCGAGTAGCGCCTTCAAGAGGGGGTAATGGGTACACCCGAGCACAAGCACGTCGACCCCGGCGCGCTTCAAGGGCTCGAGGTACTCGCGCGCAATGAGTTCGGTCGCCGGGTGGTCGAACCAGCCTTCCTCGACCAAGGGCACGAACAGCGGACAGGCGCGCGCGTACACGGTCGCGTCCGAGCGCAGCGCCTTGATGGCCCGCTCGTAGGCGCCGCTCGCGATGGTTCCGGCAGTGCCGATGACGCCGATCTTCCCCGATCGCGAGGCCCGCACCGCCGCGCGCGCGCCCGGTTCGATCACGCCGATCACCGGCACCGCGGCGTGGGCGCGGAGGTGATCGAGGGCCTGCGCCGTGCTGGTATTACACGCGACGACCACGGCCTTAACACCGCGACCGACGAGGTAGGCGAGGATCTCGTCACTGTAGCGGCGTACCGTCTCAGGGGACTTGGGACCGTAGGGAACGCGGGCCGTGTCGCCGAAGTAGATGACCGACTCCCGCGGCAGACGCTCGAACATGGCGCGCGCCACGGTGAGCCCCCCGATGCCGGAGTCGAAGACGCCCAGTGGCGCGGGATTCACCGGTGGGGCACCGGCACGCTGATCCCGATCCCACCCGGGAACGCCCGGACCTTCAAGTCTTTGGGGAAGTCCTGCAAGTGCGCGGAGACGAACGCTTCGGCACCCGAGAAGAAATGGTTGAAGATCCAGAGAACGAGCCAATCCTGGACCTGCTGGCGTTTGGCGTCGAGGTTGTCCGAGCCCGTCGCCCGCAGGTAGTGCGTTTCCGACTGGGCCTTGAGCGTCATCATCGCGGCGACGCCCTCCCAGGTCACGAACAAGGCGGCGGCGACCGGGCGCCCCGTTTCGGCCTGGCCCCAGCCGGGAAGCAGCAGCGAGCGACAAAACGCACCGAATGGGCGAACGCGGTGGGTCGTGTCGGGCGCGACGACCGTGGCCCCGGTCGTGACGATCGGCGCTTTGGCGGTGTCGGGCACCTGGGCGCGGAGCCGGGACCCGGACGCGGCGGGCGCGAGGGCCAGGACCGTCGTCGCGAGCGCGCAGCGCGCGAGCGAGGCTCGCGCGTGGCTCATCGGGCCACCAGCACGTTGAGCAGCCGGGGCGCCACGTGCACCGCGCATTCGCGCACGTCCGGCTCGCGCAGCTCGCCGTCGAAGTGCAAGAGCAGCGGCGCCTCGAGCGACCGGATCGTCAGTTCCCGCGTTTGAAACACGGCCACCTCGCGCATCGCGGTGTGCGTCCCGCGCATCACGCGCGGGACCGCCAGGAGGAACCGGGGCAGCGACACGCGGCGGACTAGGCAGACGTCCAGCCGACCGTCGCTTGGATCCGCGCTGGGCGCGAATCGGTAACTGCCGCCCGCGGTGGTGCCGTTGCACACTTCGACCATCATCATGTACCCCGTTTCGGCGAAGCCGGGTGCGCGCACCTCGAGGCGGGGCGGCCGGAAGCCCGCGAACGCGCGGCACACGGGCACGAAGTACGAGAGGAACCCCTTCAGCCCGGGCATCCGGTTCCGGACCCGCACGACCTCGGGCCCAAAACCGAAGCCCATGCTGTTGATGAAGTACTCTCCCAGAGCCCGGCCCACGTCAAACGCCACGGAGTGCGCCGTGACGAGGCGACGGACGGCGCGCTCCGGGCTGTGCCGGTACGTTCCCACCAGTTTCGCGAAGTCGTTGCCGCTCCCGATCGGCACCACGCCCAGCGCGGCAGCGGTCGGGTGTCGCAGCAGGCCATTCGCGACCTCGTGTACGGTGCCGTCGCCCCCGACGGCGACCACGCGGGCGATCCCCTCGCGCGCCGCGCGGGCCGCGAGTTCTGTGGCGTGGCCGGGGCCCGTGGTGCGCTCGCAGTGCACGGCCCACCCCTGATGCTGGAACTCGCGCGCGATCGGGTCGAGCGCGCGCGCCGCCCGGCCGCCGCCCGCAGCGGGGTTCACGATGACGTGAGCGTGGATCAGAGTGCTAGAAGATAGGTAGTTTGAGGAGGTGCGGGACCCCTTATGCGCGCAAGTGTAACCGTTCGGGTAGCGGGCTCGACTTCGAACCTGGGAGCTGGGTTCGACTGCGTGGGCGTCGCGGTGGAGCGCTGGCTGCGCGTGACGGCCCGCGCCGCCGACGCGCCCGCTGGGGCGGTGTCGATCGAGCGTCACGGCACACTGCGCGCGCTGGACACGCCCCCCGAGCGCGATCTCCTGTATCGCGGCTTCGTCGCTGCCTGCCGCGCCGCCGGTTGGGAGGTGGCGCCGGGCGTGGCGCTGACCGCCGAATCGGCGATCCCCGTGGCGCGGGGGCTCGGGTCCTCGGCCGCCGCAACGGTCGCTGGCGCTGCGGCGGCGGCCGCGCTCCTCGAGCTGGACCTCGGGCGGGACGCCCTGGTCGCCTTATGCAGCGAGCTCGAGGGCCATCCCGACAACGTGGCCCCGGCGATCTACGGCGGCGCCACGCTGGTGCTCCGCGGGCCGGCTGGCCTCGTAATCGCGCCCCTCGAGGTGCACGAATCCCTGGCTCTGGTATTCGCGGTGCCCGAGTTCATGCTGGAAACCGCGCGGGCCCGCGCGGTGCTGCCCAAGACCGTGCCCCACGCGCAGGCGGTCGAGGCCGCCGCAAAGAGCGCCGCGCTGGTGCACGGGCTCGCCCATGGCGATCTCCGCCTGCTCGCCGCCGGGCTCGACGATGTGTTGCACGTGCCGCATCGGCGGGGGCTCGTGCCGGGATACGACGAGGTCACTGCCGCGGCGCGGCTCGCCGGAGCCTGCGGCGCCACCCTCTCGGGTTCGGGCCCGACCGTCGTCGCCGTCGCGCCCGCGGCGTGCGCTGCCCGTGTGGGCGCGGCCATGGTCGCCGCTTGGCGGGCGCGCAATGTGGCGGTCGAGCGTTTCGAACTCAATCGTCCCGCGGGCGGTTACGACGTCGTGTGACCCTCGGTGAACCTGCAACCCGCGGGCCGTCACGGCGGACGCGTGGACTCAGCGGGCCGTGTGCTCCATCATCATCATCATTGGGCCGCCAGCACCGGACCGGATTGTGGCGCGCAGGTCTGCCTGGTAGAGCGTGTCGGCCGTGTCGACGGCGGGCCACACCGCGCCGTAGTCGGGCACGAACAGCCCCGCCACGGCTCCCATACCCCCGTTGGGAATCACATGGCCGGTGGGATTCTCGTACACCGTCGTGACCCGGTAGCGGTGGGTGGGGAGGATGTGGATACCCAGGCGGTGCCAATTGTAGAAGCGCGCCAGCGGAAACGTCAGGACGCGCGGCCCTGCGGTGATCGGCTTGCCGCCCCACAACACCTGGCCGGTAGTGACGTCCGTGAGCTCGAGGGATACGCCGTAGTCGTGCAGGTGCCCGCCCAGCCCGAGAATCGTACCGCCAATCGCCGGGCTCCCCTCCCAGGACCGGACCGTTCGGCCAGGCTGAACGTCGAACGCCTTGATGCCCATGTCGGTGTGGCCGAGGGGGTATTCTACGTCCATGTCCCACGGGAAGGTGCGGTAGAGCGGCCAGGGGCGCCCCGCGGGGACATAACCGAGCACCAAGCGCACCCGTACGCCGTGGTGCGGGATCGGCGAAGAGTTCGCCACCATGGCGCCCGCGATGAGCCGCTGTCCGCGCTCGACTGGAAGCCCGAACAGAAGGCGCGGCACGCCGACCAGCGGCGTCTCCTTGCTCGCGGCGAAGAGGTGCAGGCTGATCGGGAGGAAGAGCTCGCGGTGATACGGGTCGGTCAGGTTGAAGTGGTGGAGCAGGTCCTGGGGTAGCGGCCGTCCCGCATTGTCCAGCACCTCGACGCGCGAACTGTAGAGCGACGCGCCCACCGGGACGAGCACCTGACAGAGCGGCACGTGGACCATCACTTCCCCCGCCGGCGTTCCCGCCGGCAGATCCACCGCCGGCAGCTCCACCACGATGCGGTGCTCGGCGGGATCGACCTGCACCGCGGCCTGCGGGAGCGACTCGAGCCCAGAGGCGAGCCGCGCCGCGATCCAGGCGACGATGAGGAAGCTGAGCGGCATGGGGGCTCCAGTGTGGGGGTGAGGGCAAGCAGTGCGCCGC
>DATBCS010000204.1:0-10105 GCA_036270315.1 Gemmatimonadales bacterium | reverse complement strand
CGCCGGTCCCGGGTTCATCAACTTCTTCCTCGCCGAGGCGCAGCTGGCGGTGGTGCTCCCGGCCGTGCTGGCCGCTGGCGAGCACTACGGCCGCAGCGATGCGGGGCGCGGCCAGCCGGTCAACGTCGAGTTCGTCTCCGCCAATCCCACGGGCCCGCTGCACGTCGGGCACGGGCGCCAGGCCGCCCTGGGCGATGCCATCGCCGCGCTGCTGGCAGGGGCCGGGTGGCGGGTGACGCGCGAGTTTTACTACAACGACGGCGGCGGCCAGATCCTGAACCTTGCGCGCAGCGTGCAAGCGCGGATTCAGGAGCTCTCCGGTCGCCCGGCCGCGCTCCCGGAGGGCGGCTACCACGGCGAATACGTCCGGGACATCGCTCAGCGCTACGTCGCCGCGCACCCCAACGACCCCGACGGCGCGGACCTGGACGCCGTGCGCCGCTTCGCCGTCGCCGAGCTCCGCGCAGAGCAGGATCGGGACCTGCAGGCGTTCGGCGTGACGTTCGACGTCTACTTCCTCGAATCGTCGCTGTACGCGAGCAGCAAAGTGGAGGGCACGCTGCGCCGGCTCGTGGCGGCCGGGCACACGTATGAACAGGACGGCGCGCTCTGGCTCAAGACCACTGACTTCGGCGACGACAAAGACCGCGTGATGCGCAAGCGGGCGGAGAAGGGGGGCGACTACACATACTTTCTCCCGGACGTCGCCTATCACGTCGACAAATGGGAGCGGGGCTTCCGGCGCGCGATCAACGTGCAGGGCGCGGACCACCACAGCACCGTGACTCGCGTGCGCATCGGCCTGCAGGCACTGGAAATGGGGATTCCGGCCGGGTACCCCGAGTACGTGCTGCACCAGATGGTGACCGTGATGCAGGGCGGCACCGAGATGAAGATCTCCAAGCGCGCCGGCAGCTACGTGACGGTGCGCGAACTCGTGGATGAGGTCGGCCGCGACGCCGTGCGCTACTTCTTTCTCATGCGCCGCGGCGACTCCCACCTCGTCTTCGACGTGGATCTCGCCAAGAGCCAGACCGAGGAGAACCCGGTCTTCTACGTCCAGATGGCCCACGCCCGGATGAGCGGCATCTTCCGCGTAGCCGGGCGCGCCGCTGACACGACCTCCCCGGACGGGGTGGAGGTGGGCGTGCTGGACGAGCCCGAGGAGCTCGCGCTGATGAAGGAGCTCGCTGATTTCCCGGCGCTCGTCGCCGGGGCCGCGGCCGCACTCGAGCCGCATCGGATCACGGGCTATCTCGAGGGGCTGGCCCGCCTCGCCCACGCGTGGTATCACAAGTACCGCGTCCTGGGCGAGCCCGAGGAGGCGGCGCGCCTGGTGCTCGCCGCCGCGGTGCGACGCGTGCTCGCCAACGGCCTCCACCTGCTCGGGATCAGCGCCCCGGATCGGATGTGAGCGTGAGTCTCCTCGTAGTCGGCTCGATCGCGCTCGACTCTGTCGCGACGCCATTCGGCGAGACGGCGGACGCCCCCGGCGGCTCCGCCGTGTTCTTCAGCGCCGCGGGCGTGATCCTCCATCCGGTCCAAGTCGTGGGCGTGATCGGAGCGGACTATCCGCTTGCCGCCCTCAAGGCCCTCGAGGCGCGCGGCGTGGACCTGGCGGGCGTCGAGCAGGCCGCTGGGGAGTCGTTCCGCTGGAAGGCGAAATACTCCTACGACCTGTCCAGCCGCGAGACGCTCGAGACCCGCCTCGGCGTATTCGCCGCGTTCCGCCCCAAACTGCCGGCGCGGTTCCGCGACGCGCGCTACGTGTTCCTCGGCAACATCGACCCCGAGCTGCAGCTGGGGGTGCTCGATCAGGTGAAGCAGCCCACGCTCGTCGCGTGCGACACGATGAATTATTGGATTCACTCGAAACGCGACTTGCTGCTCGAGTTACTGCGCCATATCGACATTCTGATGGTCAACGACTCCGAGGCGCGCGAGCTCTCCGGGGACTGGAACATTTATCGCGCCGCCCGCTGGGTGCTCGAGCGCGGCCCGCGCATGACGGTGATCAAGCAGGGCGAGCACGGCGCGCTGCTCGTGAATCGGGAGACCACCTTCAAAGTCCCCGCCTACCCGCTCCAGGACGTGTTCGACCCGACCGGCGCGGGCGACGCCTTCGCCGGCGGCTTCATGGCGTACCTGGCGGCGACCGATGACCTTACGCCCCCCAACCTGCGCCGCGCCATGGTATACGGCGCCGCAATGGGCTCGTTCGCCGTCGAGGCGTTCGGGGTGCAGGGACTCGCGGCGGTGACGCGCGCCGATGTGCGCAGCCGGGTGCAGGCCTTCAAGGACTTGGTCCACTTCGACGTGGCGGGTGAGGAGGCCGGGTGACCGACCGCTACGCGGCGGCGGGGGTCCGGCTCGGCGCGGCGGCAGAGGCGAAGCGCCGCATCGCGGAGCTGGTGCGGCAGACGCGCACCCCGCTCGCCCTCGGCGCCCTCGAGGCATTCGGTGGCATGGTCCGCGTGCCGCCGGGGTACGAGCGGCCGGTGCTGGTGCTGTCGACCGACGGCGTGGGTACCAAGGTGCTCGTGGCCGCGCGGGCGGGCATCCACGACACCGTGGGCGAAGACTTGGTGAACCACTGCGTGAATGACATCCTGGTGCACGGCGCGCGACCGTGCGCCTTCCTCGACTACATCGCGACCGGCGCGCTCGACCCCGAGACGGCGGCGGCGCTCGTGGCGGGCGTGGCGCGGGGCTGCCGCGCGCACGACATGACCCTCGCCGGCGGGGAGACGGCCGAACTCCCCGACTTGTATGAGCCCGACCACTACGACCTCGCGGGCACGATCGTCGGCGTGGTGGAGGAGCGCGCCGCGCTCCACGGCGACCGCGTGCAGCCCGGCGACCTGCTGCTCGGCTACGCGTCGACGGGGCTCCATACCAACGGCTACACCTTAGCGCGCCGCATCGTGTTTGACCGCCTCGGGCTCGCGGTGGACGATGAGTTCCCCGAGACCGGCCGCACGGTCGCCCAGGTGCTGCTCGAGGTGCACCGGAGCTACGCGGCGGCGGTGACCCCGGTCTTGGGGCGCGTCCACGCCCTCGCCCACATCACCGGCGGCGGGATCCCTGGCAACCTGGCGCGCGTCCTCCCGCCGGGGTGCGAGGCGGTCGTGGACGCGGGCGCGTGGCCGTGGCCCCCGTTGTTCCGGGTTCTGATGCGCGCCGGAGAAGTGTCGCTGAGCGAGATGCGCCGCGTCTTCAACCTCGGCGTCGGCTTGATCGCGATCGCGCCGCGCGAGGAGATCGAGGCGCTCAGCACGGCCGCGACGCGCGCGCGCGTGGGCACCTGGATCGTGGGTGAGATCGCCGCCGGTCGGGCCGGCGTGCGGTTCGCCGAACGCTAGGCGATGCGACGGCAGGTGTTCATCGGTCTGATCGGCCTCCGGGCGGCGGGCGATCCCAGGGTGGGCCATGGCTGCGGGGGCGTCGGCGCTCGCGCCGGCTGCTGAGTCCGCCGCCGAACGGGCGGCGATGGCCCGCGCGCTCGAACTCGCGCGCCAGGGGTGGGGCCGTGTCGCGCCCAATCCCCTGGTGGGCGCCGTCGTGCTCCAGGGCGCCCCCGCCACCGTCGTGGGCGAGGGCTACCACGCCGAGTACGGCGGACCGCACGCCGAGGTGGTGGCACTCGAGGCCGCGGGGGAGCGGGCCCGCGGCGCGACCCTCGTCGTGAACCTTGAGCCGTGCGCGCACCACGGGAAGACCCCGCCGTGCACCGAGGCGATCCTCCGGGCAGGCGTGGCCCGCGTGGTCGCCGCAATCGCCGACCCGGACCCCGAGGCGCGGGGTGGAGCGGCGGTGCTGCAGGCGCGCGGCGTGACCGTGGCGATCGGCCTCCTCGCCGAGGAGGCCGCGGCGACGAACGCGCCGTTCCTGTTCGCGCGCGAGCAGGCGGAGCGGCCGTTCGTCGCGCTCAAGCTCGCGACCTCGATCGATGGCCGCATCGCCGACGCGGCCGGCCGCTCGCGCTGGGTGTCGGGCGAGGCCGCCCGCGCCTACGTGCACTGGTTGCGCGCCGGGTTCGACGCCATCGCGCTCGGCGGCACGACGGCGCTGCACGACGACCCGCAGCTGACCGCGCGGGGCACCGTGACCCCGCGCAAGCCGCCGGTGCGAGTCGTGTTCGACCGCCGCGCCATGCTCAACGAGACCGTCGGGTTGGTGCGCACGGCGCGCGAGGTGCCCACCTGGGTCGTCGCGTCGCTCGACGCGCCCGCCGCGAGCGTCACCACGCTCGAACGCAGCGGCGTCCGCGTGTTCCGCCCGCGCACCCTCGCCGCGGGATTGCAGATGCTGCGGGAGGCGGGGATCGAAACGGTCCTGTGCGAGGGCGGCGGCGCGCTCGGCGCCAAGCTGCTCGCCGATGGCCTGATCGACCGGCTGTACTGGGTGCAGGCGCCGGTCTGGCTCGGCGAAGGCGCCGTGTCGGCGTTCCCCGGGGTCCCGGCGACGCCGCTCGCGATGGCGCCGCGCTGGGTCCCGGTGGAGCGGCGTGCCCTGGGCTCTGATACATTATTGGTGGTGGATAGACGGCTATGTTTACCGGCATCGTGACGGCGGTGGGCACAGTCGCCCAGGCGAGTCGCGCCGCCGGGAACGGGCACCGGCAGCCGGGGCTGACCCTGACCATCCGCGCCCCGTACCGGGGCGTGAAGCCGGGCGAGAGCATCGCCGTGAACGGTGCCTGCCTGACCGTCGAGCGGGTGAGGAAGGGCGCGTTTAGCGTCCACGTGGTGGACACGACCGCCGGCCGAACCCTGTTGGGCGAGTACCAGGCTGGGCGGCGGGTGAACCTGGAGCGCAGCCTGCGGCCGTCCGACCGGTTGGGCGGCCACTTCGTCCAGGGGCACGTGGACGGGGTCGCGGAGGTGACGCGAGGGGCGCGGCAGGGGGACGCCTGGCTGTACGACCTCCGCCTGCCGCCGGCGGTGCGCGAGCTTGCGATCCCGCACGGCGCGATCACAGTGGACGGCGTGAGCCTGACCATCAACGCGCTGCCCGGACCGGAGGTGGTGCAGATCGCGCTGATCCCGTTCACGCGCGACCACACGACGCTCGGCACGCTGGCTGCGGGCGACCGTGTCCACGTGGAAGGGGATGTGCTCGGAAAGTACGTGAGGCAACTATGCCGGACCACACCATAGAGCAGGCGATCGAGGACATCCGCGCGGGCAAGCTCGTCGTCGTGGCCGACGACGAGGGCCGCGAGAACGAGGGGGATTTGGTCGGCGCCGCCGATAAGGTCACCCCCGCGATGATCAATTTCATGGCGACCCACGGGCGCGGGCTCATCTGCCTGACTCTCCTGCCCGAGCGCTGCCAGGCCCTCGGGCTCACCCAGATGGTCGAGCACAACACCGAGGCGCACGAGACCGCGTTCACCGTGTCGATCGACGCGGCGACGCGCTTCGGCGTCACCACGGGGATCTCGGCGGCCGATCGCGCTGCCACCGTCCGCGTGGCGATCGACCCCGCCACGGTGCCGCACGACCTGCGCCGGCCGGGGCATGTCTTCCCGCTGCGGGCCCGCCCGGGCGGCGTGCTGCAGCGCGTGGGCCAGACCGAGGCGAGCATCGACCTGGCGCGCCTCGCGGGGCGCTATCCCGCCGGCATCATCTGCGAGATCCTCAACCCCGACGGCACCATGGCGCGGCGGGGCGACCTCGAGACGTTCGCCGCGCGGCACGGCCTCACCCTCATCACCGTGGCCCAGCTCGTGGCCTACCGCTTGGCGCACGAGCGGTTGGTGCACCGGGTGGCCGAGGCTCGGCTGCCCACGCCGTACGGCGAGTTCCGCATCATCGGCTATCGCAACGATGTAGACCCCGCCGAGCACGTGGCCCTCGTGTACGGCGCGGTGCGCGAGCCGCCGCCCGTGCTCGTCCGGATGCACTCCAAGTGTCTCACGGGCGACGTGTTCCACTCGGGCCGGTGCGACTGCGGCTGGCAGCTGCATTCGGCGATGCGCATGATCGCCGCCGAGGGCCGCGGCGTCGTCGTCTATCTCGACCAGGAGGGCCGCGGCATCGGGTTGTTGAACAAACTCAAGGCGTACGAGCTCCAGGACGCGGGCCACGACACGGTCGAGGCGAACCAGGAGCTCGGCTTCAAGCCGGACCTCCGCAACTACGGCATCGGCGCCCAGATCCTGCTCGACCTGGGGCTGTCCGCGATCCGCGTGCTGACCAACAACCCGATGAAGCTGGTGGGGCTCGAGGGGTACGGCCTGGAGATCGTCGAGCGCGTCCCGATTGTGATGGCGCCTTCCGACGAGAACCGCTCCTACCTCGACGTCAAGCGGGACAAGCTCGGCCACCTCCTCACCCACTGACCGTGGCCGAAATCCAGGGGACGCCGCGCGCGCCGCGGGAAGGTCGCGTCGCCGTGCTCGTCAGCCGCTACAACGAGCTCGTCACGACCCGGCTGCTCGACGGGGCGCGCCAGTGCCTGCGCGACCAGGGCGTGCCCGACGCGCGGGTGGATGTCATCTGGGTGCCGGGGGCCTTCGAGCTCGGCGTGGCGGCGGAGGCGGCGGCCGCAAGCGGGCGCTACGCCGCCCTTGTCGCGCTCGGCTGCGTCATCCGCGGCGAGACCCCGCACTTCGAGTACGTGGCCGGCGAGGCGGCGCGCGGGCTCGGTAACGTGGCCCTGGCGCACCGGGTCCCAGTCGGCTTCGGCGTTCTCACCACCGAGACCCAGGAGCAGGCCATGGCACGCGCCGGCGGGGCGGCGGGCAACAAGGGCTACGAGGCGGCGGACGCAGCCCTCACCACCGCCGACGTCCTGACGCAGCTCCTCCGTGCAGCGCCCCGAGACTAAGGCTCGCGCCCGCGCGCTCCAATTGCTCTACGCTTGGGACCTGTCCGGCCGCCCCTCGATCGAGACGGTGGTGGCGCGGCTCGCGGCCGCGTGCGGCGGCGCGCCCGTGGGCTTCGACCGCGGCGCCGACCTGGCGGCGAAGGCCATCGCCGGACTCCCCGAGTTCGACCGCCGGGTCGCGGCGGCCGCGGAGCACTGGCGGCTGGAACGCGTGGGCGCTGTGGAGCGCAATATCCTCCGGCTCGCGCTCGCCGAGCTGGACGAAGCCGAGACCCCGCCGCGCGTGGTGATCGACGAGGCGGTGAAGCTCGCCCACTGGTTCGCGGGGGCCAAAGCCCCCGCGTTCGTGAACGGCGTGCTCGACGCCGTGGCGCGTGACGCGGGCGCCCTGTGAGGATTCTGCTCGTCAACTGGAACGACCGCGAAAACCCGCACGCGGGCGGCGCCGAGGTCCACCTGCACGAGATCTTCGGGCGTCTGGTGCGCCGCGGCCACGAGGTCGACCTGGTCGCGAGCGGCTGGCCGGGTGCCGCCCCCCGCGCGGAACTCGACGGCATTCAGGTGTATCGAAGCGCGCGCCGTTACAGCTTCGCGCTGCGCGGCCGAGCGGCGGTGCGCCACCGCTTGGGCCAGCGCTCCTATGACGTCCTCATCGAAGATCTCAACAAGATCCCCCTGTATCTTGCAGGCATGACCCCGCTGCCGCTCTCCGTGCTGGTGCACCACCTGTTCGGCAGCACGATCTTCACCGAGGTGGCGTGGCCCGTGGCGACGATCGTGTGGTTGTGGGAGCGGCCGCTCCCCTGGGCGTACCACCGCGCCGCCTTCCAAGCCGTGAGCGCGAGCACGCGCGCCGATCTCGTGGCCCGCGGTGTGCCACGCGACCGGATCGACGTCATCCCCGAGGGCATTGACACCACGGTGTTTCGCCCCGGCGCCGCCCCCCGAGCGGCCTGGCCCACCTTCTTGTACGTGGGCCGTCTCAAGCGTTATAAAGGTCTGGAGATCGCCTTGCGGGCCCTGGCCGTGGCCCGACAGGCGCGGCCCGACGTGACGCTCACGATCGCGGGGCAGGGCGATGACCGGCCGCGACTTGAGCGCTTGGTGCGCGCGCTGCAGCTCGGCGAGGCCGTGCGCTTCGTCGGCTTCGTGTCGGAGGACGAGAAGCGGCGCCTGCTCTGCCAAGCCTGGGCGGTGGTTTATCCCAGCCCCAAGGAGGGGTGGGGCATCTCCAACGTCGAGGCGGCGGCGTGCGGCACGCCGGCGCTCGCCTCCGATAGTCCTGGGTTGCGCGAGTCGGTGCGGCCCGGCGAGACCGGTTTCCTCGTGCGGCACGGCGACGTGCGCGGGCTCGCCGACCGCATGCTCGCGCTCGCCGCCGACCCCGGGCTCGTGGAGCGGTTGGGGCGCGGCGCGCGCGCCTTCGCCGAGCAGTTGTCCTGGGACCAGGCGGCGAGCGCGACGGAGGCCCATCTCCGCCGGGTCATCGCTCAGGGAGGCTGACCATGCGCATCACCATCACCGCGCGCCACACGGCGGTCCCCGATGAGCTCCGCCGTCGGGCGCGGGCGCTGCTCGAGCGGCTGACGAAGCTTGCGTCCCGCTCCCCTGATGCACAGGTCATCTTCGTCGAGGATCACGGTCGACCCGCGGTCGAGGTACGGCTGCACGCGGGGCGCGGCACCCTGCACGTGGGCACGGCGGACGCTGCGGACCTGCGCACGGCCCTGGACCGTGCGGCGGCCAAGGTGCGCCGCCAGCTCGATAAGGCCCCGGGGCGGCGCCGCGCGGCACACCCGCGCCGAGCCCGGGAGCGCGAGCCCCGGTGACGGGCCCCAAGGTGCGGGATCTGCTGGAACGGAAGGGCGACCCGCTGCAGCTCGAGGCGCTGACCGGGGAGGTCGGCCTCGACCGCGTTATTCCGACGCCAGAGGCGTCGGGCCCCGGGCTCGCGCTCGCCGGATACACCAAGCGGTTTGCGGCCCACCGCCTGCACATCCTGGGCGAGACGGAGATCACCTACCTCGCCTCGCTCGACCCGGCGGCCCGCCGCCGCTCGCTCGAGACCCTGTTCCAATTCGATCTGCCCGCGGTCGTGGTGGCGAAGGGGCTGGCCCGCGCCAAGGGCGTGGCGGTGATCCGCACCAAGCTGAAGACGGCGGAGTTCTATCGTCGCGTGAAGCCGTTCCTGGACGACGCGTTCGCCCCCACGACGACCGTGCACGCCTCGCTGGCCGACGTGTTCGGCGTGGGCCTCCTGTTCCTGGGCCGCTCGGGGATCGGCAAGAGTGAGTGTGTGCTCGACCTGGTCGAGCGCGGCCATCGGCTCGTGGCGGACGACGTGGTCCACATCACCCGCCGCGGCTTTGACGTCCTGATCGGCCGGGGGCACGAGCTGGCGCAGCACTACATGGAGATCCGCGGCGTGGGGTTGATCGACATCCGGGCGCTGTTCGGCGTGCGCGCGGTGCGCCAGCAGAAGCGCATCGAGGTGGTCGTGCAGCTGGAGGACTGGGACGCGTCGCGCGAGTACGATCGCACGGGGCTCCAGGGCCAGACGATGTCGCTGCTCGACGTCCCGCTGCCGCTCGTCACGGTGCCGCTCAATCCGGGCAAGAACCTCACGGTCGTCTGCGAAGTCGTGGCCATGAACCACCTGCAGCGCTACAGCGGCGTGGACTCGGCGCAGCAGTTCAATGACCGCCTGCTCCGGCGCCTGGCGGCGCGGCGGCAGGTGCAGGAGTACCTCGAGGAAGACAATGAGTGAGCCGTTGCGCGGCGTGATCGTGTCGCACGCCGCGGTGGCCCAGGCCCTCGTCGCGGCCGTGACGGTGATCACCGGGGTGCAGGACGCGCTCATCCCGGTGTCGAACGACGGCTGCGACTCGGGTGCCTTGATTGAGCGCTTGACCCGGGCGCTCGACGGACGGCCCGCCGTGCTGTTCGTCGATCTCCCCGGCGGCTCGTGCCTCACCACCTCGGTGCGGCTCGCCAAGCGCTCCGCCGAGCTCGCCGTGGTGACGGGCGTCAATCTCGCGATGTTGCTCGACTTCGTCTTCCATCGCGATGTCGCGCCTGCCGTCGCCGCACGGCGCGCCGCCGAGGCGGGGGCGAAGGCGATCCGCACCCCGGCGGAATGAGTATCGCGCTGTATCGCATCGATGACCGGCTGATCCACGGCCAGGTGGTCGTGGGCTGGGGGAAACCGCTCAACGTGGGGTTCATCGTGTTGGTCGACGACACCGTGCGGGGCAGCGCCTGGGAGCAGGAC
>DATBCS010000203.1:0-2173 GCA_036270315.1 Gemmatimonadales bacterium | reverse complement strand
CCCGGTCAGGCAGTACCGCCCGCAGCATTCCATACTTCGGCGGCCTGCGATCCTTAAGGTTAGGCAACGAACAATACTCCCCCGAAGATGTATTGGGGGACAGCGCCTTAGCAGCGCGACGGGCAGGCGACGATCCCCTGCGGGGCGCTGGCCCGGCGGGGGATTTCGCCGTATAACAGGGCCTTGAGGATGTTCTATCGCGTGCTGGCCGACGGCGTCGTGCTGCTGCACACCGGTTTCGTCGCCTTCGTGGTGCTCGGCGGGTTCCTCGCGTGGCGGTGGCGCGGGATCGCGTTGGCGCACCTTCCCTGCGCGCTGTGGGGCGCCGCGATCGAGTACGGCGGATGGAACTGCCCGCTCACGCCGCTCGAGAACGCGTTCCGCGCCCGCGCCGGCCTGGCCGGGTACGACGGGGGGTTCATCGAGCACTACGTCATCCCACTGCTCTACCCGGCGGGCCTCAGCAGGCCGACGCAAACCGTGCTGGGGACGCTGGTCGTCGTGGTCAACCTCGTGGCGTACGGCGTGTTGGTGCGCCGCCTGGTGCGTCCCTGAGAGGAGCGAATTCGCGATGATCACGCGGCGACACTTCGTGGAATCGTTGGTGGCGGCCGGCGCGACCCTGCCCAGGCTGCGAGACGACGGGCTCACCCGGCTGCTCCGAACCGCGGCGGGGGCCGCCGGCCGGGCGCCGTGTGACGTGGCGGAGGACGAGGACTTCTGGCGCGAGGTCCAGCAGGCGTTCACGCTGGATCGGGCGATCATCAATTTGAACAATGGCGGTGTGAGCCCGAGTCCGCGTATCGTGCAGGAGGCGATGCGCCGCTACCTCGAATATTCCAACACGGCGCCTGCGTACACCATGTGGCAGGTGCTCGAACCCGAGATCGAAGTCGTGCGCCGGCGCCTCGCGGCGAGCTTCGGGTGCGACCCCGAAGAGATGGCCATCACGCGGAACGCGAGCGAGGCGCTCGAGATCGTGCAACTCGGCATCCCGCTCGAGCGGGGCGACGAGGTCCTGACGACCACGCAAGACTACCCACGCATGCTCACGACCTGGCACCAGCGGGCCCGGCGCGAAGGCATCGTGGTGAAGACGATCACCTTTCCCGTACCACCCCCGTCCCAGGACGACCTCGCCGACCGCGTCGAGCGGGGAATCACCCCCAAGACCAAGGTCATCCACGTTTGTCACATCACGAACCTCACCGGGCAGATCTTCCCGATCCGGAAGATCGTGCGGCTCGCGCGCGGCCGCGGCATCGAGGTGATCGTGGACGGCGCCCACGCGTACGCCCACTTCCCGTTCACGCGCGACGAGCTTGACTGCGACTACTACGGCACGAGCCTCCACAAATGGTTGCTCGCGCCCCACGGCACCGGTTTCCTCTACGTCCGCAAGCCGAAGATCGAGACGATCTGGCCCCTCTTCGCGGCTCCGCCCGAGATGACCCGCGACATCCGGAAATTCGAGGAGATCGGCACCCATCCCGCCGCGAACCACAACGCGATCGCCGAAGCGCTCACGTTCCACGAAGGGTTGGGGGCGGAGCGCAAGGCCGCGCGGCTGCGCTACCTGTTCCAGCGTTGGGCCAAGCGCCTCGAACGGCTGCCAGGCGTGAAGATCCTCACCCCCTACGACGCGATACAGTCCTGCGGTCTCGCGAGCTTCGCAGTCCCCGGGCTCGACGTTAACAAGCTCGCCGCCGCCCTATGGGATAAGCACCGCATTCTCGTCACGGCGATCACGCACCCCGAGTTCAACTGCGTGCGCGTGACCCCCAACGTGTATACGACGGTCGCGGAGATCGACCGGTTCGGCGACGTGATGGAGGATGTGCTCAGGAAGGGGCCCCCAGCGTAGCCCCCTCGGGCACGACCGCCACGATCCGCAAGGGCCCGCCGCTCCCGCCGCGGATCTTCATCGGGAGGGCGATCACGAACGCGCCTGTCGCCGGCAGGGCGGACACGTGCGCCACATTCTCGAACGCCGGGATATCGGCGCCGAGCAGGATCTGGTGCGTGGTGAACGTGCGCGACTGCCCGTAGTCGATGCTCGGCGTGTCGATCCCGACGGCGCGCACGTGGCGCGCAACCAGCCAGTGGGCCGTGCTCGTGTCGATCCCCGGGAAATGGAGCTCCGCCACGGCCGCCGCGCCCGTCTTCGTGGTCC
>DATBCS010000202.1:0-3583 GCA_036270315.1 Gemmatimonadales bacterium | reverse complement strand
CCCAGGGCGGACTCTCTCCCCATGCCCCCTATACCCCGGCTGTGCGGGCCCGGGTCACATCGTCCCGCCCCCACCACGGGCGAGAACCGTCTCATCACTCCCACTCGATGGTCGCGGGCGGCTTGGAGCTCACGTCGTAGGTCACCCGGTTCACGCCCTGCACCTCGTTGATGATGCGGCTCGAAATCCCCGCCAGGACGTCATGCGGGAACGGGAACCAGTCCGCCGTCATCCCGTCCTTGCTCGTGACCGCCCGCAGTGCCACGACGTGATCGTAGGTCCGCCCGTCGCCCATCACGCCCACGGACTTGATGGGCAAGAGCACCGCGAACGCCTGCCAAATCTGGTCATATAGGCCGGCGGCCCGGATCTCTTCGATGTAGATCGCATCGACGCGGCGCAACAGGTCCAACCGCTCCCGCGTCACCGGGCCAAGCACCCGGATCGCGAGCCCCGGCCCTGGGAAGGGATGCCGCCCCACGATCTCTTCGGGGAGCGCGAGCTCGCGCCCCACCTGGCGCACCTCATCCTTGAACAGCTCGCGCAGCGGCTCGACCAGCGCCCAGGGGAGATTGGGCCGGAGCCCGCCGACGTTGTGATGGGTCTTGATGGTGACCGAAGGCCCCCCTCGGGGCGAAGTGGACTCGATCACATCGGGGTAGAGCGTGCCCTGCACCAGAAACCCGACATCCCCCGGCACGTCGTCCGCCGTCTCCTCGAACACGTCGATGAAGGCGTGACCGATGCGGCGGCGTTTCTCTTCCGGATCGGCGACGCCCTCGAGCGCGGCGAGGAAGCGGGACCCCGCATCCACCACGCGCAGGTCCATCCCGAGGTGGGTGTGAAACGTGCGCTCCACCTGCTCCCGCTCGTTGTCGCGCAGCAGCCCATGATCGACGAAGATGCACGTCAGCCGTTCGCCGATCGCCCGGTGGACGAGCGCGGCGGCGACGGCCGAGTCGACCCCGCCCGACAGTCCGCAGATCGCGCGCCGCCCCGGGCCCACCGCTGCCTGGATCCGCTGCACCGCGTGCTCGATGAAGTGCCCCGGTGTCCAGTCGGGCGTGCAGCCGCAGATGCCAAACAGGAAGTTGTGGAGGATTTCCGCGCCCCGCGGCGTGTGCGCGACCTCCGGGTGAAACAGCACGCCGAAGATCGGGCGGGACTCGTGGCGGAACCCCGCCACCGGGGCGTTGGGACTCGAGGCCGTAACGGTGTAATGCGGCGGCGGCCGGTCGATCCGGTCGCCGTGGCTCGCCCACACCGTGATGCACGTCTCCGGCTCGAACCCTGCAAACAACCCCGTGGCATCGCGCACCGTCACCTCGGCGCGCCCATACTCGCGCTCTCCCGAGGGCGTCACCTTCCCACCCGCGAGGTGCGCCACGAGCTGCATCCCGTAACAGATGCCGAGCAGCGGGACACCCAGCTCGAGGATCCCCGGATCGGCCGTGGGCGCACCGCGATCGAACACCGAGTTCGGCCCGCCGGAGAGGATGATCCCCTTCGCGTCGAACTGCCGCACGACAGCGAGGTCCGTAGTGGCTGGGTGGATCTCGCAGTAGACGTGCGCCTCGCGCACTCGCCGCGCGATGAGTTGGGTGAACTGCGACCCGTAATCGAGGATCAGGATGCGGTTCACCGGCCCCCCCCGCCCGGTGCGCTGCCGCCCCCGCCGCCCGCGCCGCCCGCCCGATACCAGGTCGTCGGCTCCACCACCTCGCCGCGCATCAGGTCGTCGAGCGTTTCGCGCTGGCGCGCCACATAGTAGCGGTCGCCCTCGACCAGCACCTCGGGGGCCCGGGGCCGCTGGTTGTAGGTGGAACTCATGACAAAACCGTAGGCCCCCGTGCCGAGCACCGCGAGAAACTCCCCCGCCGCGACGGTGGGCAAGCGGCGGTCGAGCGCGAGGAAGTCCCCGGACTCGCAGATCGGGCCCACGACGTTTACAAGCTCATCGGGTCGACCGCCATCTTGCAGCGGCACAATCTCATGGTGGGCGTTGTAGTGGCTGGGACGCACGAAGTCCGTCATCCCGGCGTCCACCACTACGAACTCCTTGCCGCCGGCGTGCTTGCGGTACAGCACCCGGGTGAGGAGCACGCCGGCGTTCGCCACGAGATAGCGACCCGGCTCGCACATGAGCGTCAGGCCCGCCTGCAACAGTGGCGGCGCGACGGCGTCCGCGAACGCCTTGGGGCTCGGGGCCTTCTCGTTGTGGTAGCGGACACCCAGTCCCCCGCCGACGTCGAGCGCCTCGACCGTCGCAATCCCCGACGCCCGGAGCGCCGTCACGAGCTCGAGCAGCTTCACCGTGCCGCGATGGTAGGGCTCGACGTCGGTGATTTGTGAGCCCAGGTGCATGGCGAGCGCGCGCAACGTGAACAGCGGCTCCGCCGCGATCTGCTGGGCGACGCGCACGACCTCGTCGTAGGGGACGCCGAACTTCGCGGTCTTCTCTCCCGTCTTGGTGTAGGGATGCGTCTCGGTGGCGACGTCGGGATTCACGCGGATGCCGAGGCTGGCGCGCTTCCTCAGCTTGCGCGTGACGGCCGTGGCGACCTCCAGCTCCGCGGCCGACTCGATGTTCAGGAACCCCACCCCGGCGCGGACCGCCTCCTCGAGCTCGCCGGCGGTCTTGCCGACCCCCGAGAACACGATGACGCCCGGGGCGAACCCAGCCGCCAAGGCCCGCCGCAGCTCGCCCACCGACACGATGTCGGCCCCGGCGCCCAGCGCTTTCAGGACCTTGAGGACGCCGATGTTGCCGTTGGCCTTGACGGAATAACAGATGCGGTGGGGCACCGCGCTCAGGGCGTCGTGCAGCGCGTGGTACTGCGCCCGGATCAGGTTCGCGCCGTAGACGTAGACCGGCGTCCCCACGCGCTCCGCGATGGCACGGAGCAGCGCGGGGTCGAACCCTAGTACGCCTGGGCCCACACCGCCTCCGCGACGCTCGGCTGCCCGCACCACATGCAGCGCTTCGGGGCCTCGGGCGAGCGGAACTCGGGATCGGGGAGCACCCGCACCGTAGCGCCGGTCTCCGTCTTGATCTCGGCCTCGCAGGTCGCGGCGCCGCAGAAGCCGCCATAGGCAAACCCCCCGCCGCCCTTCATGAACTCGAGGAATTGGGGCTTCGTGACCCCCCGGATCGTGTGCGCCTCGCGGCGGGCTTTCGCCGCCTCGAAGAGCGCGGCCTGGATTTCCGCGAGCGCCGCCACCACCGTAGCGCCGATGCCCGCGAGCGGCGCCGGCGCCTTGCCGCCGGTGCGGCGGGCTGTCATCACCTGGCCCGCCGCCACGTCGCGCGGTCCGATTTCGAGGCGCAGCGGCACCCCCTTCGCCTCCCACGCGAAGTACTTGGCGCCGGGCTTCAGGCTGTCGCGTGAGTCGAGCTCGACCCGGACCCCGGCCTGGTCGAGCTCGGCCTTGACCTGGGCCCCGACCCCCAGCACCTGCGCCTTTTCTTCGTCCGATTTCCAGATCGGGACGATGACGACCTGGACCGGAGCCAGGCGCGGCGGCGCCACGAGCCCATGGTCATCGGAATGGGTCATCACCAGCCCCCCGATCATCCGCGTCG
>DATBCS010000201.1:0-2099 GCA_036270315.1 Gemmatimonadales bacterium | reverse complement strand
GCGCCCCTGGCCGGTCTCGCCCGCTCCTTGATCGGCAAAAAGGTGATGATGGCCGTCACGGGCGTGATCCTCCTCTTGTTCGTCATCGGCCACCTGCTCGGCAACCTCAAGGTGTTCCAGGGCCCGGAGCACTTCAACGCGTACGCGGACGGGCTGCGCACGGTGGGCGCTCCCTTCTTCGCCCGGGGTCAGCTCCTCTGGCTCATCCGCCTCGTCCTCCTCGTGGCCGTGTTCGCTCACCTCTGGGCGGCGCTCGCCGTAACCCGCGCGAGCTGGCGGGCGCGCCCCGTCGCGTATCGCCACTTCGCGCCGGTCGAGACCACCTACGCGGCGCGTACCATGCGCTGGGGGGGCGTGATCATCCTCGTGTACGTGATCTATCACCTCCTGGACCTCACCTTCGGCCGCGTCAACCCGCACTTCGTGGCGGGCGACGCCTATCACAACCTGGTCGGGAGCCTCGCGCGCTGGCCGGTCGCTGCGGGCTACGCCGTGGCAGTGGTCGCCGTCGGGCTGCACGTCTATCACGGGCTGTGGAGCGCGTTCCAGACGCTCGGACTTAACCGACCCCCCACCGAGCGGTGGCGCGGCGGGGCCGCCGCCCTCGTCGCAGCGTTGATCTCCGCCGGCTATCTCGTCATTCCGGCCGCCGTGCTCGCCGGCCTGGTGCGCTGAGCGTGGAGCTCCGCGCCAAGGTCCCGGCGGGCCCGCTCCCGGAGAAGTGGGCCCGGCACCGCGCCGAGGTCAAGCTCGTGAACCCGGCGAACAAGCTCAAGCACACCATCATCGTGGTCGGGTCCGGGCTCGCCGGGGCGTCCGCGGCCGCCTCGCTCGCCGAGCTGGGCTACCGAGTGTCCTGCTTCTGCTTCCAGGACTCCCCGCGACGCGCCCACTCGATCGCCGCCCAAGGCGGCATCAACGCCGCGAAGAACTATCAGAACGACGGCGACTCCGTCGCCCGGCTGTTCGTCGACACCGTGAAGGGCGGCGACTTCCGCTCGCGCGAGGCGAATGTGTATCGGCTCGCCGAGATCAGCGTGAACATCATCGACCAGTGCGCGGCGCAGGGGGTGCCGTTCGCGCGCGAGTACGGCGGGCTCTTGGCGAACCGCTCGTTCGGCGGGGTCCAGGTGTCGCGCACCTTCTATGCGCGCGGCCAGACCGGCCAACAGCTCCTGCTCGGCGCCTACCAGGCGCTGGCGCGCCAGATCGGCCTGGGGAGCGTGACGATGTACCCGCGGACCGAGATGCTCGACGTCGTGGTGGTGGATGGCCGGGCCCGCGGGATCATCGTGCGGGACCTAGTCGACGGCACCATGAGCGCGCACGTCGCGGACGCGGTGGTGCTCGCGACCGGCGGTTACGCCAACGCGTATTACCTCTCGACCAATGCGAAGGGATGTAACGTCACGGCGATTTGGCGCGCCCACAAGCGCGGCGCGGCGCTCGCGAACCCGTGCTTCACCCAGATTCACCCCACCTGCATTCCGGCCACCGGCCACCACCAGTCGAAGCTCACGTTGATGAGCGAGTCGCTCCGCAACGACGGCCGCATCTGGGTGCCGGCGCGGCCGGGGGACACGCGGCCCCCACACGAGATCCCCGAGGCCGAGCGGGATTACTACCTCGAGCGGTTGTACCCGAGCTACGGCAACCTCGCCCCGCGCGACATCGCCTCGCGCCGCGCCAAGGAGGTATGCGACGCCGGCCGCGGCGTCGGGCCGGGCGGCCACGGCGTGTACCTGGACTTGCGGGACGCGATCGCCCTGCTGGGGCGCCCGGTGATCGCCGAGCGCTATGGCAACCTGTTCGAGATGTACGAGCGCATCACCGCGGAGAACCCGTTCGAGCGGCCGATGCGGATCTATCCTGCCCCCCACTATACCATGGGCGGGCTGTGGGTGGACTACAACCTCATGACCACCGTCGAGGGGCTGTACGCGATCGGCGAGGCGAACTTCTCCGACCACGGCGCCAACCGGCTCGGCGCGAGCGCCCTGATGCAGGGGCTGGCCGATGGCTACTTCATCCTCCCCTACACGATCGGCGACTATCTCGCCCAGGCGCCCCTCGCCCCGCTCGATGGGACGCACGCGGCG
>DATBCS010000200.1:0-3381 GCA_036270315.1 Gemmatimonadales bacterium | reverse complement strand
GGGCCAATCGCGCTACACCGGAACCACTCATGATCCACCCCGCCCGTGAAGGGTCGCGTCACCCGTTATGTGAGTAATGCGCTTGCTCGGGTAGTAGCGCAGTGTGCCGCAGGTGTGCCGGACCATGGGTGTGGTGGTGCTCAAAACGGAATGGTGCGGAACTGTGTTTTGTGCTTACGCACGGGTGGGCTATGCTCTCCAGGCGTGTGCCTTCAGCCGCTCGGCCACCTGTCCTTACTATGTCACGCGTCGCGACGCGTAGTACATAAGCACGGCTTCATGGTTTCGCTACGGGCGCCCCGCCCCGTGAACCCCGGACCCGGTGTGCTGCGTATGATTGGAGGACTCCCCTACCCTGGGATGCAGGAGGTACACCCATGAACACGCTGCCGACGAGACGCGAACCGACGGAGCCCGTCGATCCGGACCCCAACCCCACCTGGCGCGACCTGGGCGGGCGGATTCGCGAACTCATGAGGGACTTCCTCAAGGAAGGCAAGGAACTCGAGCGCGATCTCGAGCCCCGGCTAGTGCCGGCCCTGAAGCGGCTTAAGACCGAGATCGAGAAGCTGATCGCGAAGCTCGAAGAGCGCGCCGGCGGAGCGCAGAAGCCGCGCTAGGCTAGAGCGGCTCGAAGTGGGCGGTGAAGTGGCGCAGCCACGGCGCCTGGTCCACAATGCGGTAGCCTCGGATCGCCGCTTTGCGCGCGGCGACGTGCGCGATCACCTCGGCCACATAGTCGACGTGGCTCTGGGTGTAGGTCCGGCGGGGCACGGCGAGCCGTACGAGCTCCATCGGTGCCGGCGCCTCGCTGCCGTCGGGCTGCCGCTTGCCGAACATGACCGACCCGATCTCGACGCCTCGCACGCCGCCGGTGCGGTACAGCTCCACGGCGAGCGCCTGGGCAGGATACGCGGCCGGCGCAACGTGGGGGAGCAAGGCCTTCGCGTCCAGGTACACGGCGTGTCCGCCGGGCGGCTGGACGACCGGGACGCCCGCCTGCTCCGCCTTCTCGGCGAGGTAGGCCGTCGAGCGGAGCCGGTAGCGCAGGTAGTCCTCGTCTAGCACTTCGTCGAGACCGGTCGCCACGGCCTCGAGGTCGTAGCCCGCGAGGCCGCCATAGGTGGGGAAACCTTCGGTCAGGATGAGGAGGTTGCGGCACTCGCGCGCCACATCCGGGTCGTTCATCGCGAGAAAGCCGCCGATATTCGCCAGGCCGTCCTTTTTGGCGGACATCGTGCACCCGTCGGCGAGCGCGAACACGGCGCGCGCGATCGCGCGCGGCGTCTGATCCTGATACCCGTCCTCGCGGAGCTTGATGAAGTAGGCGTTCTCCGCGAACCGGCAAGCGTCCAGGTACAGCGGGATGTGGTGCCGGTCGCACACGGCGCGCACCGCTCGCAGGTTCGCGAGGCTCACCGGCTGTCCCCCGCCCGAGTTGTTGGTCACCGTCACCATCACGAGCGGCACCCGCTCGCGCCCCACCTCGGCGATCGTCGCCTCGAGCGCCGCGACGTCCATGTTCCCCTTGAACGGATGCTTGGCGGACGGAATCCGCCCTTCCGGGATGACGAGATCGCGCGCCTCGGCCCCGCAGTACTCGATGTTCGCGCGCGTGGTATCGAAATGCGTGTTATTGGGTACGACATGACCGGGCTTCACGAGCGCGGAGAAGAGAATCCGCTCGGCCGCCCGGCCTTGATGCGTGGGGATCACCTCGGCAAGGCCGGTGAGGGCGTGGACGACGTCTTGAAAGCGGTAAAACGAGCGGCTGCCGGCATAGGACTCATCCCCGTCCATCATCGCCGCCCATTGGTGCGAGGACATCGCCCCAGTCCCCGAGTCGGTGAGCAGGTCGACAAGGACATCGTCGCCGCGCAAGCCGAACAGGTTGTAGTGGGCGCGCAGGAGCGCGGCTTCCCGTTCCTCGGGCGTCGTAAACCGGATCGCCTGCGTCGCGTGAATGCGAAACGGCTCGATGATCGTACGAAAGGGCATGGGGCGCTCGCGGTTGACGCCAGAACGGGGGACGCCACATGACCGCGCGGCGTCGATTCCGGTAAACCTACTCGGCCTGCGCGCGAGCGCTTAGCGCACCGCGCGGCGGCTCGCGAAGAACGAGGCGAGCAGCGCCCCGCACGCCTCAGCTTCGAGGCCGCCGACGACCTCGGGATGGTGATTGAGCCGGGGATGCCGCACCAGGTCCCCCACGCTGCCGCACATGCCCGCCTTAGGGTCGTAGGCGCCGAACACGAGGCGCCCGACCTTGGCGAGCACCGTGGCCCCGCCGCATTGCGCGCAGGGCTCGAGCGTGACGTAGAGCGTGCAGTCGGGGAGGCGGTCGGTCGCGAGGGCGCGGAGCGCGGCTTGCAGCGCGAGCAGCTCGGCGTGCGCCGTGGGATCACGCCGCGTGACGGTCTCGTTGTGGGCGCGAGCGATCACCGTCCCCGCACGCACGACCGCCGCGCCGACCGGCACCTCGCCGGCCTGCGCGGCGGCCCGTGCCTCGTCGAGCGCCGCCGCCATCCCTGCGAGATCCTGGGCGGTGGGTGGTGGGCCCGCCGTCCTAGGCACGGGCCGGTTCAGGCGCGGCCGCCCGTTTGCGCTCGAACACGAGGCGGCTCCCGTCCTTCGCCCGATCCACGCGCACCGTGTCGCCTTCGGTGTACTGCCCCTCGAGTACGGCCAGCGCGAGCGGGTTTTGCAAGAGCCGCTGGATCGCGCGCTTCAGCGGGCGGGCCCCGTACACGGGGTCGTAACCCTCCGCCACGAGCACCTGCTTCGCGGTCGGCGTGACGTCGAGCCCCAGCTTGCGCTCGGCCATGAGCCGCGCGAAGCGCTGGATCTGCAAGTCGACGATCTTGCCGATGTCCTGGCTCGAGAGCGGCCGGAAAATGATGATGTCGTCCACCCGGTTCAGGAACTCCGGTCGGAACGTCTGGCGCAAGAGCTCCAGCACCTTGGTCTCGACCTGCTCCCAGTTCGCCGTGCCCATCTCGATGATGTACTGCGACCCGATATTCGACGTCATGATGAGCACGGTGTTGCGGAAGTCGACGGTGCGCCCCTGGGAGTCGGTCAGTCGTCCATCGTCCAGGATTTGGAGCAGCACGTTGAACACGTCGGGGTGCGCCTTCTCGATCTCGTCGAACAGCACCACCGAGTAGGGGCGGCGTCGCACCGCCTCGGTGAGCTGACCGCCCTCGTCGTAGCCGACGTAACCGGGAGGCGAGCCGACCAGCCGGGCGGTGGAGTGACGCTCCATGAACTCGCTCATGTCGAGCCGGATGATGGCGTCCTCGTTGTCGAACAGGAAGGCGGAGAGCGCGCGCGCCAGCTCTGTCTTGCCAACGCCCGTGGGGCCAAGGAACATGAAGGAGC
>DATBCS010000199.1:0-3451 GCA_036270315.1 Gemmatimonadales bacterium | reverse complement strand
CCTACAACGCGCTGCTGCGCAACACGATCTCCATCACGGGGGTGAAGGGGAGCGATAAGACCAACGTCATCCCGGCCGTCGCCACCGCGGCGCTCGATGTGCGGCTCCTGCCCGGCCAGGATCCGCGGGCGTTTCTCGCCGATCTGGAACGCGTGGTGGACGACACGGGCGTCGTGCTCGCGCCCCAGGGGCCGAACTGGCCCGCCACGGAGAGCTCGACCGACACCGACTTGTTCCGCGCGATCGTGGCGGCCGCGCGAGCCCGGGATCCCAAGGTGCTGGTCACGACGCCGCCGCTCACCGGGTTCACCGACAGCCACTACTTCCGCCGCCTCGGCATCGTGGCCTACGGCCTGTCGCCGTTTCCGCTCGACGCGGTGGAATCGCGCGGCGTGCACGGGAACAACGAACGGCTGAGCCTCGACGGCCTCACCTTCGGCGTGCACTTCATGTACGACGTGGTGGCACGCGTCGTGGCGCGGTGATCGGACCGCTCTGGTATCCCCGCCGCTACCCGCCGGCCCGGGCGGCGCGGCCGCCGGTCTTCGCGCGGCTGGTCAAGGTCCCGTTCGGCTGGGTGATCGAGCGGCTCACCGCGCGGCTCGCGCGCTGGGATCGCCTGGCGCTCGTGACCCCCGAGGTGGCCGTCCCCGTGCGCGGCCTGGGGCGGGAGTTCGCGGGGTATCGCATCGCGCTCGTCACCGATCTGCATCACGGCCCGGTGGTCCCGACCTCGTGGCTCGAGCGCGTCGCGGACCGCAGCACCGCGCTGGCGCCCGACCTCGTGGTGCTGGGGGGCGACTTCGTGAGTCATAGCCGCCGCGACCTCGACGGGCTCGAGGCGGTGCTGGCGCGCTTCGCCGCGCCGGACGGCGTCGTGGCGGTGCTCGGCAACCACGATCACTGGGTCGGCGCCGATGTCGTGGGGAGCGCGCTCGCCCGCGCGGGGGTGACGGTGCTCGTCAACCACCATCGCCTCATCAGGCGGGGCCGGAGCGCCCTCGCGATCGCCGGCGTCGACGATTTCACGCACGGGGCGGTGCGCCCCGACGACGCCCTGGCCGGCGTCCCGGCCGAGGTCCCGCGCATCCTGGCCTCCCACAACCCCGATCTGATCGAGTACCTGCCGGCGGGGCTGCGGGTGGACCTGATGCTCAGCGGGCATACGCACAACGGGCAGTGGCACCTGCCGCTCGTCGGCCCGCTCACCGTGCCGTCGCAGTTCGGGGGCAAGTATCTGCACGGCCTGAAGCGGGTGGGCGATACGTGGCTGTACGTGGCGGCAGGCGTGGGTACGGCCGCCGTCCCGATCCGCTGGGGGAATCCGCCGGAGCTGCCCGTCCTGCGGCTCGAGGCGGCCTAGCCTAGCCCGGAGAGCGCACGGCCGGGACGTTATTTCGAAGAGACGACGAACCGTACCGTGATGCGCGATGCCGAGTGCTCGCTCAGCGGTCGGGCGCGCGACCGTTGGCCAGGGCCGCCGCGGCGTTGCGGCGCATCCCCGCGAGCCCGGGCCGCGTGAGGGGCGTGTCGCCGAAGCGCCGCGCGAAGGCCTCCGGGTCCGCCGCGACCAGGGCCGCGAGGTCAAGCGCCCCGAGCTCGGGCCGGGGCGCCCACGCCGGGTCGGTAGTGGGGTGCGCGAACTTCACGTTCCAGGGGCACACGTCCTGACACACGTCGCACCCGAACACCCATTCGCCCACGAGCGGCCGCTCGGCGTCGGCGAAGGGGCCGCGGCGCTCGATCGTCAGGTAGGAGATGCAGCGCCGCGCGTCCAACACGTGGGGCGCGACGAAGGCGGCGGTGGGACAGGCGTCGAGGCAGCGGCGGCACGTACCGCAGCGGTCGGCCGCGAACGGGAGATCGGGCGCGAGGTCGGCGTCGGTGAGCACCACGCCGATGAAGGTGAACGAGCCGAGCGCGGGATGGATCAACATCATGTTCTTGCCGATCCACCCGAGCCCGGCGCGCTGGGCGAGCTCTCGCTCGGGGACCGGCCCCGCGTCGACGTACGCCCGGGTGCGCGCGCCGGGAACGAGGGCGCGAATCGCGCGTCCCAGCCGCGCGAGCCGCGCCCCGAGCACCTGGTGGTAATCGCGCGAGCGCGCGTACTGCGCCACCTTGCCCGTCCCCCGGGCCGCGGGCTCGCTCGGGCCGTGGAAATGGTTCGCCAGCGTGACCACGGCGACGCGCGCCGCGGGCATGATGCGCTGCGGCGCCTGGCGCGCGGCCGCCTGGCGGTGGAGGTAGGTCATCGTGCCCCCGTAGCCGGCGGCGAGCCAGCGCGCCAGCTCGTCGGCGTGGGCATTCGCCTCGAGCGAGGCGATCCCGACGGCCTCGAATCCCAGCGCGAGCGCGCGCCGCTTCACGGCGCTGCTGCGCAGCGGCGCCGTCCGGGGGGCGCCGGGGGCCGGGCCGGCCCTCATAGCCGCATCGTCTCGCGGCGCCAGCGCGCGAACCGCACGACGTCCTCGAGCGGCGGCACGGCGTCCGGGTCGCCGTACGCGGTCACCATGCGCCAGCGCACGTACTCGCGCGGGGGGAGCGGCAGGAACGGGGGCCGCCGGTACCAGTCGCGCGCGCGGAAGCTCCACGCGAGGCGCATAAGGTCGAGCGCGAGGCGCGGATTCGCGCTCGCGCGCAGTACCAGCCGCGCGGCGAGCACGGGCCAACTGCCGGACGCCGGCATGCGGAGGAATGTAGCGCGGGCCGTGTCGAGTGCGCGCCGGCGCCTGTATATTGACCGCCTATGACGCTCGCCGGCGGCCTCACCACCGGCCCCGAGACCGGGAGGCACCCGCTCGCGCGCTATCGGAGCGAGTTCCCCATCTTCCGGGACACGGTGTACCTGAACACCTGCTCGCTCGGCGCGCTCGGCGAGCGCACCCGCCGGCGCGTCACGGCCTTCCTCGAGCTGTGGCAGGCGCGCGGCGCGGCGGCGTGGTACGACGTGTGGTGGGCGGCCCTGGACGAGCTGCGGCGCCGCTACGCCCGGCTGGTGGAGGCTGCGCCGGGGGAGATCGCGCTCGCCCCGAGCAGCTCGGTGGCGTTCGCGGCCGTGGCCGAGGCGCTCGACTACACGCGCCGCCCCAAGGTGGTCGTGACGGCGCTCGATTTCCCCACCCTCGCCTATCAGTGGCTCGCTAAGCGGCCGCGAGGCGTCGAGGTCGTCGTGGTCGAGAGTCCCGACCAGGTCTCCGTCCCCGTCGAGCTGATCGCTCGCGCCGTCGACGACCGCACCGCCCTGGTCGCCACCTCGCACGTCTACTTCACGAGCGGCGCGATCCAGGACATCCGCGCCGTGGCGGGCGCGGCGCACGCCAAGGGCGCGCTCTGCCTCGTCGACGCCTACCAGTCGGTGGGCCAGGTGCCGCTCGACGTCCGGGCGGCGGGCGTCGACTGCTGCACCGCCGGCGGCCTCAAGTGGCTCCTGGGCGGCCCGGGGATCGTG
>DATBCS010000198.1:0-3991 GCA_036270315.1 Gemmatimonadales bacterium | reverse complement strand
GTTTCCCTGGACCAGTTCCCCGCCGATCGGGTCGGGGCGGTCGAGCACGATGACCCGGGTGTGGCGGCGGGCGGCCTCGCGCACCAGTTGGGCGGCGCTGGCGGGATAGGTGTAGTAGCGGGCCCCGATGTCCTGCAGGTCGATCAGGAGGGCGTCGAGGCTGTCCAGCGCGGCGATATGGGAGAGGGGCGTTCCCCCGTACAGGCTATAGATTGGAAGGCCGCTCGCCGAGTCGGTCGCGTCGGGCAAGCCGGGTCGGTCCTCGAGCCCACGCAGCCCGTGTTCCGGGCTGAACAGCACCACCAGGCGGTCGCCGTGGGCGAGGAGCCGGTCGATATCCCGGCGCCCCTGCAGATCCACGCCGGTCTGGTTCGTGAGCAGCCCGAGACGCTGACCCGCGATGAGGTGGGCGGAGTCGGTCAGCAGCACGTCGATGCCGGGCCGCACCTGGGCTCGGGCCGGCGCGGGCGACGCCGCGCATACCAGCAACCCCAACACTGAGAGATGATGCGCGCGCATCGAGGCCTCGTTCTCGGATTCCTAGTGGGCTGCGCCTCGGGCGGCACGCGGGCGCGGCCCGCGGCCCCGGCCGCCCCCCCGGTCCCCGTCTCCACCCCGACGCCCGCCCCACCCCGCCCCGCGGGCGCCGGGTCCGGCACCGTCGACTCACTCGTCGCCACGCTCGACACGCGTCAGCGGGTCGCCCAGCTCGTGATGCCGTGGCTCTCGGGAAGCTACACCGCGTTCGACGATTCGCTGTTTCAGGTGGCGGCGCGCTGGGTCGACACCCTCGAGCTGGGAGGGCTGATCATCTCCGTCGGCTCGCCTTTCGATATCGCCGCGAAACTGAACGCGCTGCAGCGGCGCTCCCGTCTTCCGCTCCTCGTGTCGGCGGACCTCGAATGGGGCGCGGGCATGCGTGTCATCGGCGCGACGGCGTTCCCTCACATCATGGCCGTCGGGGCGACCGGGGAGCCGCGCGACGCGCGCACGATTGGCGAAGCCGCGGCGCTCGAGGGGCGGGCGGTGGGCATCCACGTCAACTTCGCCCCCGACGCCGACCTCAACAACAACCCGGCGAACCCGATCATCAATACCCGCTCCTTCGGGGAGGATCCGCGGGCGGTGTCGCGGCTGGTCGAAGAGTACGTGCGCGGCCTCCACGCGCACGGGATGCTCGCGACGCTGAAGCACTTCCCCGGCCATGGCGATACGCAGACCGATTCGCACATCGGCCTCACGGTGATCGCGGCCGGGTACGGCCGGCTCGACTCGCTCGAGCTGGTGCCGTTTCGGGCGGGGATCGCGGCCGGGGCCGACGTCGTGATGAGCGCGCACATCGCCTTCCCCGGCCTCACGGGGTCGAGCGAGCCGGGGACGCTCGCGCCCGCCGTGCTCACCGGGCTACTGCGCGACTCGCTCCGGTTCCAGGGTCTGGTGGTGACGGACGCGCTCATGATGGGCGCGATTGTCACCAAGTACGGCGCGGGGGAGGCCACGGTGCGGGCGTTCCTCGCGGGATCGGACCTGCTGCTGATGCCCGCCGACCCCGACTCGGCGCTGTCGGCGATGATCGCAGCGGTCGCGAGCGGACGGATTCCCCGGGCGCGACTGGAGCAATCGGTGCGCCGGGTGCTCGAGCTCAAGCGGCGCCTCGGGCTGTTCGAACGCCGTACCGTGCCGCTCGACTCGATCATGACGGTGGTCGGCAGCAAGCGGCTCCAGGACGCGGCGAACGACGTGGCCGTGCGCGCGCTCACCCTGGTCCGCGACATGGGCGGTCGGTTGCACGCCTTGCGCGCCAAGCCGTCGCGCTTCGCCCTGGTCGCGTATGCCGACGAGTTCAACGGCGGGGTGGGCCAGTTCCTCACCGAGCAGCTGCATGAGGGGGGCGACTCGGTCGACTATTTCCGCCTGTGGCCGATGTCGGGGCCCGCGTCTTATGATTCGGCGCGGGCGGTCATTGCGCGAGCACCGACGACGGTGTTCGTCGCGAACGTGCGCCCGCTCACCGGGCGCGGGACGATCGCGCTCCCCGACTCGCTCGCGCAGCTCATCACGGCGACCGATCTGGCCCGGCCGACCGTGCTCGTGTCGCTCGGGAGCCCCTACCTCTTGAGCCAGACGCCGAGCGTCAAGTCGTATCTCATCGCGTGGAGCGGCGTGCGGGTGAGCGAGCGGGCCGTCGCCCTGGCGCTGCTCGGCCGCGTGCCGATCACCGGGCACCTGCCGATCCGCCTCCCGCCCGATTACGCCGCCGGCTGGGGCATCATGGTGCGGGCGACGCGCCCGTGAGCCGGCGCGCTGCGCGCGCCGTCCTCGTCCTCGCGGGCCTCGGGGCGGCGTGCCACCGGGGGGGGCCGCCCGCCCCCGCCCCGGCGGCGGTCGGCATTCCCGCTGCGGCGGCTGCCGCGCTGGGCTTCGACTCCACCCGGTTGGCGGACGTCGTGCACTACTTGAGGACCCAGGTAGACAGCGCGTTCCCCGGCGCCGTGGTCGCCGTGGGGCGGCACGGGCGGCTCGCCCTGCTGGCTGCGGTCGGGCACTATGGGGTGGAGGATCCGCGGCCGGTCGAGGCCGGGACCGTGTACGACCTCGCGTCGCTCACCAAGGTCGTCGGCCTCACGACGGCGTGCATGGTGCTCGTGGACCAGGGCCGCTTGGCCCTGGACGCGCCGGTCGAGCGCTACGTCCCGGCGTTCCGAGGGCCCGGGAAGGCGGCCGTGACGATCCGTCATCTCCTGACCCATTCCGCCGGGCTGCCCGCCGACCTGCCGCTGTACGACTCGACCAAGACGCGCGCGGCGGCGCTCGCGGCGGTCGACACGGCCACGCTCCTATCGGCGCCCGGGACGACCTACCTCTATTCCGACCTGAGCGCGATCGTCCTGATGCAGGTGGTCGAGCGGGTGACCGGGGAGCCGTTCGACCGTTTTCTGGCGGAGCGCGTGTTCGGCCCGCTCGGCATGCCCGCCACGCGGTTCCTGCCGCCCGCGGCGTGGCGGGACCGGATCGCGCCTACCGAGCACGATACGCTGTTCCGCCACCGCTGGTTGCGGGGCGAGGTGCACGATGAGAGCGCGGCGCGTCTGGGCGGCGTGTCCGGCAACGCCGGGCTCTTCGCCCCGGCGCCCGACCTCGCGCGTTTCGCGGCGATGCTGCTGAACGGCGGGGCGTGGGACACGCTGCAGCTGGTGCGCTCGGAGACCGTCGCCGCGTTCACGGCGCGCCAGGAGATGCCGCCGGGGTCGACGCGGGCGCTGGGGTGGGACACGCCCTCCGACTCGGGCTACTCGAGCGCCGGCGCCACGCTCTCACGCCGCCGCGGGTTCGGGCACACCGGGTACACGGGCACGTCGATGTGGATGGACCCCGAGCGGGATCTCTTCATCATTCTGCTGACGAACCGCGTGCACCCCACCCGCGCCAACACGGCGATTCTCGCGGTCCGGCCGCGCGTGGCCGACCTCGTGTTTGCCGCCCTCACGCACCCCGAGCTATAGCACGCTCACTCGACGACCGTCTGCCAGCCACGCCGCGAGAGATCGCGGTAGATGACCGCGCCGCCCGCGAGCCCGAGGCCGAGCAAGAGCACGCCGGGCAGGACGTCCTGCAACAGCAGCTTGCCAACCCCGAACAGCACGCCGTAGATGAGCGCGCACCCCGCGACCCAGTCGAGCGCATTCGCGAGCCCGTCCGTCGAAGGCCGGACGTCCGGGGCCAGCGCCGCCACCGGTCCCCACCCCACACGGGACGGCCGCGTGCGGCGGTAGAACGCGACCAGGGTGGGCTCCGGTTCGGGGCGCGTCAGGAAGGTGACGGCGAGCCACACCACCGTCGCGATCGCGACGGTGATGATCATGATCCAGGCGAAGTCGAGCGGCCGGTCGCTGTCGAGCCCCCCCACGGTCTGCATCAGGATCGACACCACGAAGGCACTGATCATCGCCGACACCTCGCTCCAGGCGTTGATGCGCCACCAGTACCACCG
>DATBCS010000197.1:0-4332 GCA_036270315.1 Gemmatimonadales bacterium | reverse complement strand
CCGGGTCGCCTCGAGCGATTGCTCGATGGACCGCAGCTCGCCGATCAGCGCGGGCGCCGTGAGGGCCGTCGGCTGATCGTCAGCTGTGGCGCGTCGTGCCCAACCGCCGATGCTGCTGACCATCAAGGCACCGAGGAGGATTAACCCCCCCTGCAGCATCAGTTTCTGGGTCTTCGTATGCATAGGCCTCTCTTGTATGTCCGTGCGGCCCCACCGGGCGCCGCCCTATCAGTCCCGCGTCAAACCACCATCAGCGACCGTCAATCCGCGGTGTCGCGCCGCCAATTCCCGCGCGTACCGCCGGTCTTCTCGACCAGCCGCACCGCTTGGATCTCCATGCCCCGGTCCGCCGACTTCACCATGTCATAGACCGTGAGCAGCGCGACCGCGACGGCCGTCAGGGCCTCCATCTCCACCCCAGTCCGGCCCACCGCCTTGGCGGCGGCGCGGACCCGCACTCCCGGCAACGCCTCGTCGAGCGTGGCGTGCACCTCTACTTGGTCGAGCCCGAGCGGATGACACAGCGGAATCAGCTCCGCCGTGCGCTTCGCCGCGAGCGTGCCGGCCACTTCGCTCACCGCCACCACGTCACCTTTCTTCGCCCCCCCCTCCGCTATCAGCTGGAAGGCGGCGGGTGACATCCGGATCGCCCCTTCCGCCACGGCGCTCCGCACGGTGACCGGCTTGTCGCTCACGTCCACCATGCGGGCGCGACCGGCCTCGTCGAGATGCGTCAGCAGCTTCACGCCGGCCCCCCCTCCGCAACGGCTTGTCCCAATACGGCCGCCACGAGCTGCGGGTTCACATTGCCCTGCGCCAACCCGCGGGCCTCGAGCACGCGGCTGATCGCCGTCACGACTTTCCCCGTTTCCCGGCCGGTGCGGGCGTGCTCGCGCAGCCGCCGCAGGAGTCCGTCCAGCATCTCGGTAAACGCTCCGCGCGCCTGAAACGGTTGCTGCGCGAGGGCGAAGGCGTAGCGCTCGACCGGCCCCGCAGCTACGGCGGTGAGGAAGCGCTCTGCTGCACCGGCCCCGAGCTCCCCAGGGGTCCCTGATGCAAGGAGCTTGCCGATGCACCCCTCTGCCGCCCCAACTCGTTCAGCCAGCTCGCGTTGCGCCGTCAGGCCAAGCTGACGCTGTGCGAACGCTGCCACGATACTGTCGGCGAGGCGTGCTACTCGGACACGCACTACGCGAGACAGGATCGTGGCGGGCAGCGCGTCGGGCTCGACGGCCGTGAGCACGAACACCGTGTCGGCCGGCGGCTCCTCGAGCGCCTTGAGCAGCGCGTTCGCTGCGGCGTCCGCACCCGGCTGCGGCACCAGGCGCTCCGCATCGCCCAGGATGAAGACCTTGCGCCGCGCGAGCGCTGGCGTGAGGGCCAGGCGACCGAGCAAGAGCCGCACCGAAGCGATGCCGTGGCTCGCCAACCCTGCCGCCGGTTCATACAACGGCTGCCCGCGCCGCGCCGCCATTTCCTCGGCGAGGGCCTCGCGGACGAGCTCCACCTGCTTATCGGCGTCCGCCCCCCTCGTTGCCAGCTCGACCGGCACGAACCAGTGCACGTCCGGGTGGGACAGGCCGAGCACCATGGTGCAGTGCCGGCAACGGCCGCACCCTTCACCGTTCTCCCGCTCGCTCGCCGGCGCCTCACACACGAGCGCCTGGGCCAGCCAGAGCGCCAGCCGTTGCTTGCCGACCCCCCTGGGGCCCTCAAACAGCAGCGCTTGCGGTAACCGGCCGGAGGCGATGGCGCCTACCAGCCGGTGTCGGATCCCCTCATGGCCAGACAGGGGGGGGATGGGCATGGCGCAAATCTACCCGCAGTCCGTTTTGGGCCTGTGTCGTCATTTGAAACATGTTGCGTCGCCGCAACTTAGCACCATTGACGGGGGCTTGTGCCTACATAAAGCAATATCATGCATCAGCTTACATCGAAAAGTGAGAGCACACTCGCGAGATAATGCCCAATTTCCCTAGTTTTTCGGCATCTATTCGGTGTCGATGTCGCGTGTGTCAGCGGCCTCGAGGCCTCCTGCTGCCGCGAGCTCCCGCCTTCCCCCCCCCGGTTCAGGGGTCCCGGCTGCGGGCACCAGGGGCCCGGGAATGGGGTAGCGCGCCGCGGCCCGTCCCTGGGTTCGTCCCCCGAGCCCCCCGGCGGGACGGACTCCTCGCGTGCGTGGTATGGGCGACGTCCGTGACCTTGCGCACCCCGATCGCGTGGGCCCCCCAACGGCACGCCGGGGCGCGGAGTGCCAGGTTGTATGCCCCTCTTCAGGCACCACAGCCAGGTGAGCACCAACCGGTTCCGACTGTTGCGACCCGTTCCGGCCGCCGGCGACGTCCCTCGGTCGCCGTCGGAGCAGCAGCTCCGCGCCACAGCGCGGCAGCAGGAGGCCGTGGCGCACCTGGGGCAGCAGGCGCTCGGGGGGGCGCCCGTGCAGGAGCTCGAGCAGGCGGCCGTGGCAGCGGCCGCGCGGGTGCTCGACGTCCCATGCGCGAGCGTGCTCGAGTTCCGGGCGGAGAGCCGGACGGCGCTGGTGCGCGCGGGAGTCGGATGGCCCGACGGCACGGTGGGCCGAACGGTGCTGCCGGCGGATCCGGACTCGCACACCGGCTATGTGCTGCGCTCAGCGGGCGCCGTGGTCGTCGAGGACCTGGCGAGCGATCCCCGGTTTGGCAGCGCACCGCTCCTCGCGACGTGTGGGGTGGTCTCGAGCCTGAGCGTCGTCGTGGCCGGCAAGGAGCGTCCCTTCGGCGTCCTGGGCGTGCACACGACCGAGCCCCGCGACTTTACGATCCACGACGCGCACTTCCTGCAGGCGGTGGCCAACGTGCTCGCGACCGCCATCGATCGCGACCGCACCGAGGAGGCCCTGCGGCGGAGCGAGGAGCACTTCCGCTCGCTCATCGAGAACGCCTCGGACATCGTCACGATTGTGGGTGACGCGGGCGTGTTCCGCTACACCAGTCCGTCGGTTGAACGGGTGCTCGGCTACAAGCCGGGAGAGCTGCTCGAGCGCAACGCCTTCGAGTTCGTGCACCCCGACGACATCGCCGGCGTGGCCGAGGCGCTGTCCCGTGCCATCCAGCGGCCCGCCACGCCCCACTCGGCGCTGTTCCGGTTTCGCGCGCGCGACGGCGCCTGGCGCGTGCTCGAGGCGGTGGGGCAGGCCCGCGTCACAGCCTCCGGCAGCGCCCACGTGATCGTGAATGCCCGCGACGTCACCGAGCGGCGGCGCCAGGAGCAGGCGCTGCGCGCCAACAAAGAGCGGCTGCGCACGGTGATCGCCGGAGCGCCGCTCGTGTTGTTCGCGTTGGACCGCGACGCCGTGTTCACCCTCGTCGAGGGCAAGGGGCTCGATGCCCTCGGCGTGCGCCCCGCCCAACTGGTCGGCCAGTCGGTCGCCCAGCTGTACGTCGATATCCCCCAGGCGCTGGCGGACATCCGCCGCGCGCTGGCCGGCGAGACGTTCTCCTCCACCGTGGAGATCTACGGCGTGGTGTTCGACCTCTGGTACACGCCGATCCGGGAGGCGGACGGCGCCGTGTCCGGCGTCATCGGCGTGGCCAACGACATCACTGAGCGGCGCCGGGCCGAGGAAGCGCTGCGCCGCTCGGAAGAGAGCAACCGCGCTCTGGTGCAGCGCGCCACGCACGGCATCTACCGCTCCACGCCTGAAGGACGCTTCCTCGCCGTGAACCCCGCCCTCGTGCGAATGCTGGGGTACGAGTCGGAAGAGCAGCTCCTCGGCGTGAATGTCCCGCACGACGTGTACGCCGATGCGGCCGAGCGGGAGCGGGTTATCGCGCGGTTCAACGAGCTCGATGCCATGGACGGTGTGGAGGTGACGTGGAAACGGCGCGATGGGCAGCCCTTCCTGGTGCGGCTGTCCGGGCACGCCGTGCGCCGCCCCGACGGCACCATCGCGTGCTTCGAGACGCTCGCCGAGGACGTGACCGAGCGGCGGGCGCTGGACGAGCAGCTGCGCCAGTCCCAGAAGATGGAGGCGCTCGGGCAGCTCACCGGGGGTATCGCCCACGACTTCAACAACCTGCTGACGATCATCCTCGCGAACGCGCAGCTCGTGGGCAAGGCGCTCCCGCCCGACCAGGCCGACGCCCACGCCGACCTCCGGGATGTGATGTCGGCCGCGCTGCGCGGCCGCGTGATGGTGAAGGAGCTGCTGGGCTTCGCGCGGCGCTCGCGCCTCGAGTTGCAGCCCGTGCACCTGGGCGCCCTGGTGGCCGACCTGCAAGGCTTCCTGCGCCGCATTCTCCCCGCGGACGTGGAGATCGTGATCGTGAGCGACCACGATCTCCCCGACGCGCG
>DATBCS010000196.1:0-2678 GCA_036270315.1 Gemmatimonadales bacterium | reverse complement strand
GTTCGTGCTGGGATTATCACCAACGGCTGAACGAGTTCCTGGCGTGGCTCGGCCGCCTCGAGCGCGGAGGCGTGCCCGTATGGAATCCTCCCGGGCTCCTCCGCTGGAATAGCCACAAGGCCTACTTGCGGGATCTCGCCGCCGCCGGGATTCCCACGGTGCCGACCCGGTGGCTCACGCGCGGCAAGCCCGCCTCCCTCGCCGCGCTGCTGCGCCGTGTGGGGTGGGACGACGCGGTCGTGAAACCCGCGGTCTCGGCCAGTGCGCACGAGACGTGGCGCACCTCACCCCGAAGCGCGACCCAGGATCAAGCCCGCCTCGACGCGTTGCTCGGACAGGGCGACGTGATGGTCCAGGTGTACTTCAGCGAAGTCGCGGCGCCGGGCGAGTGGTCGCTCGTGTTCTTCGGCGATCGGTTCAGCCACGCCACGCTCAAGCGACCGGCGGCGGGAGACTTTCGCGTGCAGTGGGAGTACGGCGGCTCGGCGGTCGCGATGAGCCCGCCGCCCCATCTCCTGGGCGACGCGCAACGGGCGCTCGCGGCCGTGGACGGGAGGACCGTCTATGCGCGGGTCGACGGCGTGGAGCGTGGTGGCCGGCTCATCGTCACCGAGCTCGAGCTGATCGAGCCGCACCTGTTTCTCGGATGGGAGCCGACCGCGGCGGGACGCCTGGCGCACGTGCTGGCCGCCGCGCTTGGGTGAGTCGCGCCCGCGGTCGCGAACCGCGTCGCGCAGGGATCAGGGGGCAGCGTCCAGCACCGCCCGGACCTTACGGAGTAGGACGTCGGGACTGAACGGCTTTTGGAGATACGGGCTGCCGCCTTCGACGATCCTGCGGCGCAACGCTGAGTCGTCGGTGTAACCGGACATGTAGAGCACCCGCAATCCGGGGCGTGCGGCGGCGAGATGCGTCGCCAGGTCGCGCCCCCCCATTCCGGGCATCACCACGTCGGTCACGAGCAGATGGATTGGACCGGCATGGGCCTCGGCGCGCGCCACGGCTTCCGGACCACTGGCCGCGTGGATCACCGTGTAGCCGCGACGCTCCAGGGCCTCCCGCACGATCCGCCGCACGCCTTCCTCGTCCTCGGCCACGAAGACGGTTTCCGTCCCCTCGACCGGTCGGGGTTCGGTCGCCGGAGCGCTCGTCGCCTCGGCGGCCTCGTCCACGCGCGGGAGATAGATCTTAAAGGTGGAGCCCAGCCCGAGTTCGCTGTACACCCAGATGAACCCGCCGCTTTGCTTCACGATCCCGTACACCGTCGACAAGCCGAGCCCGGTGCCCTTGCCCTTTTCCTTGGTCGTGAAGAACGGCTCGAACAGGCGGGCCTTCGTCGCTTCCGTCATCCCGGTCCCGGTGTCAGTCACCGCCAGCATGATGTAGCGGCCGGGCTCGATCGGGTCGTGGTTCGTCGCATAGGTGCGATCGAGCTCCACGTCGGCGGTCTCGATCGTCAACTTGCCGCCCCCTGGCATCGCGTCCCGGCTGTTCACGCCGAGGTTCATGATCACCTGCTCCAGCTGTCCCGGATCCGCCTTCACCGCGCCGAGCGCCGGCGCGAGTGCCGTCGCGAGCTCGATGTCTTCGCCCAGCAGCCGGCGCAGCATCTTCTCCATGTTGTGCACCAGCTCATTCAAGTCGAGCACCCGCGGCTCGAGGACCTGCTGTCGGCTGAACGCCAGGAGCTGGCGCGTGAGGCCGGCGGCGCGGTCGGCCGCCTTGCGAATCTCGGCCACGTCGGCCAGGCCCGGGTGGCCGGGGCTGAGATCCTCGCGCAGCAGATCGCCATATCCGGTGATTGCCGTGAGGATGTTGTTGAAGTCGTGCGCCACGCCGCCGGCCAGCCGCCCGACTGCTTCCATCTTCTGCGCCTGGCGCAGCTGCTGCTCCAGGGTGCGGCGCGCGGTGCGATCGAGGACGAACGCCACGCCGTGCTCGTGGCTGTCGTCCAGGGCGGCCACGCCGACGAGAATCGGCACGCGCTGGCCGTCTTTCCGGATCAGCTCCTTCTCCCAGGGCGCGCAGGCTTCGCCCCGCGCCATTTGCTCGTGTACTTTGGCATCGCCTGGGGCGAACTCCGGCGGGGTCATCGTCTTGTAGTTCACTCCGCCGCGGGCGAGGTCGTCGCGCGTATAGCCCACGATCCGCAGGTATTCGTCATTGGCCTCGCTGATGGTACCGCTCGCGTCCCAGAACGCGATGCCCAGGATGTTCGATTCCATGACACGACGCAGCCGGGCCTCGTTGGCGCGCAGCGCCGTGTCGGCCCGTCGGCGCTCGGTGATGTCTTCCTGCACCGCCAGGAAGTGCGTCACGGTGCCGGCGGCATCCCGGATCGGCGAGATCGAGGCGGCCACCCACAGGAGCGCGCCGTCTTTGCGGCGATTGCACAGCTCCCCGCGCCACTCGCCCCCCTGGGACAAGCTGGCCCACATGCTTCCATACACGTCGCGCGGCGTCAGCCCGGACTGGAGGAGCCGAGGATTCCGCCCCATCACGTCCTCCGCGGCGTAGCCCGTGGCCCTGAGGAATTTCTCATTGACGTATTCGATGTTGCCGTGCGGATCGGTGATGATGACGGCAGCCGGGCTCTGCGCGATCGCCAGGGTCAACCAGCGAAGCCGGTCGTCCGCCAGCTTGCGTTGCGTGATATCGCGGAGGACGCCTTGCGCGCG
>DATBCS010000195.1:0-3062 GCA_036270315.1 Gemmatimonadales bacterium | reverse complement strand
CCAGTCGTATCTGCGCCGCACCGAGCAGGACGTGGAGCAGATGGTGGCGTTGGGCGCGCGCGTGCGCTTGTGCAAGGGCGCCTACAACGAGCCCGCCACGGTCGCGTTCCCGGACAAGCGGGACGTGGACGCGAACTACGTGCGCGGCATGGAGCGACTGCTCTTGCAGGGCACCTATCCCGCCATCGCCACCCACGACCCGCGCATCCTCGAGCACGCCAAGGCGTTCGCGCGCGACCGCGGCATCGCGCCCGCCCGGTTCGAATTCCAGATGCTGTACGGCGTACGGCGCGACCTGCAGCTCGCGCTGCGGCGCCAGGGGTACAACGTCCGCGTGTATGTGCCGTTCGGCACCCAGTGGTATCCTTACCTGATGCGCCGGCTCGCCGAGCGGCCGGCGAACGTGGCGTTCTTGCTCGGCAACGTGGTGCGGGAGTCGTTACGCCGGAGTTGACGGACGAGACCCTGGGGGGCTATCAGCGCGCGCACGAGCGGGCGCCCGCGTTCGGCGGCGCGGACGGCCAGGCCTACTCCGTGGCCACCTTCGTGGACGACGCGCCGGACGCGAGCGGTCGCTACGGCGCCGCGCTCTTGTTCGTGCGCTGGGCGGAGGCGGGCGACCGCCCCGTGGGCCATCTCGAGACGGCCTACCTCGCCTGGGGCGCGACGCCCGCCGCCGCGCTCGCGCCCGTCCTCGCCCTCACGCTCCGCGAGGTGAAAGAGCACCTGGATCGCTGTATCGCCCTCCAGGGCGGAGCGTGACGACGGGCGTGGTGTTGGCCCGCACGGGCTCGACCTTCCGCGTGCACACTGACCACGGCGAAGTCCGGGCGGCCCTGCGGGGCCGGCTCAAGCACCGCGACGACGATCGGGTCGTAGCAGGCGACGTCGTGGAACTCGAGCTGGGTGAGGACGGGGCGGCCACGATCTCGGGGATCCGGCCGCGGCGCAGCGTGCTCGCGCGGCGCGCCGCGGGCGGGCGCGGCTCGCGGGCCCAGCCCATCGCCGCCAACGTCGACCTGGTGCTCGCGGTGGCCGCGGCCCGCGACCCGGAGCCGAACCCGCGCCTGCTGGACCGCTTTCTCGTGCTCGCCGAGGCGAACAGTCTGCCCAGCGTGGTGATCGTCAACAAGATCGAACTGGACCGCAGCGCCCTCGAGCGCCTGCGCCGCCGCTTCGCCCCCGCCGGCTACCAGGTCCTCGCGACCTCGGTGAAAGAGCCCGAGGGGCTCACGGCACTGGCCGAGTTGCTCGGCGGGCGGGAATCGGTGCTGGCGGGGCAGTCGGGCGTCGGGAAGTCGAGCCTCTTGAACGCCCTCCATCCCGGCCTCAACCTCCGGATCGGCGCGATCAGCGAGAAGTGGGGCACCGGGAAGCACACGACCCGCGCCGCGTTGCTCGTACCGCTCGCGGCCGGCCCCGGCGGCGCGGGCGGCTACGTCGTCGACACCCCGGGGCTCCGCGAGCTCGCCACCTGGGGGATCGATCCCGAGATGCTCGGGGGGTGCTTCCCGGAATTCCGCTCGTTGCTCGACGAGTGCCGCTTCCCGACGTGCCGGCATCTGGCGGAGCCGGGATGCGCGGTGCGGCAGGCGGCCGACGGGGGGGCGTTCGATCCCGATCGGCTGATCTCCTACCAGCACCTCTACGCGGAGGTCAGCGTTCCTTCCTGGTCCACCGCGCGGCGTCGCGCGCGGTGATCTTCCGCATCATCGCGGGGAAGGCCTCGTCCAGGTCGATCCCCTGCGAGTTGGCCAGACAGATCACGACGAAAAGAATGTCGGCGAGCTCCATTGCCACCGAGCCCTCCGCCTCGTCGGGCTTCTTCAGCTTGGCGCCGAAACGGTGGTTGAGCTCGCGCGCTAGCTCGCCCACTTCCTCCGTCAGCCGGGCGAGGTTCGTGAGCGGGGGGAAGTATCCTTCCTTATATTGGCCGATCCAGCGATCGACCGTCTGTTGCGCGTCGCGCAGGGACACGGGAGGCTCCAGGCATTCGTGAACGCCGATCTGCCGCCGCTCGTCACGGCGTTCCGCGGCGAACGCTTTGCCGCGACCCAGCGCCTCAGCGCCCTGATCGCCCCGCCCTACGACGTGATCTTGCGGGAGGACCGGGCGCGCTTCGCGGCCCAAGATCCCCACAATATCGTGCATCTCATCCTCCCGGAAGCGCCGGCCGGCGGGGATCGCTACGCGTATGCCGCGGCCCTGCTGGCGACGTGGCGCCGCGCCGGCGTGCTCGCCGCGGACGGCGCGGACTCGGTCTACTTGGTCGCCCAGGACTACGCCCTCCCGTCGGGCGAGCGCCGCACCCGACGGGGGCTCTTGGCGGCAGTCCGGGCCGAGCCGTTCGAGACGGGGTGGGTGCGACCGCACGAGCATACGCACACCGCGCCCAAGGCCGACCGCTTGGCGCTGCTGCGGGCGACGCGCACCAATCTTGAGGCGATCTTCCTCTTCGCCCCCGACCCGGACCGCGCACTGGCCCAGGCGCTCGCCGCGGGCGCGACCGGTGTGCCGACGGCGAGGGCCGAGCTCGAGGGCGTCGGCCTCCGCCTGTGGGTCGTGTCGGGGGAGCCGGCCCAGCGGCTCGCCACCCTCGCGAGCCGGGGGTCGCTGTACATCGCCGACGGGCACCACCGCTGCGAAACGGCGGTCGCCTATGGCCGGGAGGACAGGGCGGCCGACCGGGTGCTCGCGTTCGTGGTCGCGGCCGGCGACCCCGGGCTCACGATCCTCCCGACGCATCGCATCATCTTCGGCCCCGGGCGCGACGCGGCGCAGCTCGTCGACTCGTGGCGTCGCTGGTTCGAGGTCGGCCGCATGGCGCCATGCATGGACCGCATCGACCGGCTGGCCGAGCTGGGGCGCGACCGGACGGCGTGCCTCGTGGCATTCCCGGGGGCCTACGACGTGACCCTGGTGCTCAAGCGGGACGCGCCGCTCGACACGATTCCCGGCCTCGGGCGGACCGCGGCGGTCCGCGCCCTCGACGTCGCGCGGGTCGATGCGCTCGTGGTGCAGCAGATTCTCGGCGCGGGCACGTCCACGCCGTCGCTCGGCTA
>DATBCS010000194.1:0-13223 GCA_036270315.1 Gemmatimonadales bacterium | reverse complement strand
CACCAGGGCCACGCCAAGCATCAGGACGAGCACGGCGGCGCGCTGGTGGTTGGTGTCGAGGAGAGGCACGCGCTAGTGTAGGGCGCCGAGGACGCTTTTTCAAGGCGGCGCGGACGCTGTGCCGCCTTGACGGGCACCCGGGCGTGGATGAGCCCCCCGCCCGGCTTTATGGAATCCTTAGGTCCGCCGTCAAGTCTTGAGCCCGCGTTAACAGCCCGCCCGCTATTATCCCCAGTTGACCCGATTCCCGAGGCGGGATCGATGCTCAGGGATGTGGTGATGGTCGCGGTTGCCTTGGGGTTCTTGCTCCTTACGCGCGGTCTCGTGTGGTTGTGCGAGAAGGTGTGAGGACCCCATGACGCTGCTGTACTGGATCGGCGGGCTCGTCGCGCTGTTCCTCCTCGCCTACCTCCTCGTGGCCCTGCTCAAGCCCGAGCGGGTCTCATGAGCCTGGTGGCGTGGCCCGAGGCCGCGGCGTACGTCCTGATCATGTGGTTTGTGATGCGCCCCCTGGGCGTGCACTGGGGTCGCGTGGCCCGCACGCGCGGGGTACTCGACGTGGCCCACGGCGCACGACTGACGAGGGCCTTCGAGTCGTTCGGGCCGGAGCGGGTGGCGCGCGGCCTGACCGCACGGGGCCATAGCTGGCGGGACTGCTTCGTGGCACGCGCGGCCTTCGACGAGCCCGCAGCGCTCGACGGCGCGCTCGGAAACCGCCGGTGGATCCGCGGCCCCCGGGTGTTCAGCGCGCCCCTCGGGACCACCCCGACGGTCATCCAGGACGTCGCCAACGCGTGGGATCGGCATGAGGCGGCCTTCCGAGCGCTCGCGCGGGCGTGGCTGGCGCGGCGCGCCGTGCCCGCGCCCCGCGCCGTTCCGTTGGCCACTGTGGAGCAGCGGTCATGAGTGTTAACGACTGGGCGCAGGTCGCCCTCTACCTTGCCGTGCTCCTCGCCCTCGTGAAACCGCTCGGGGCTTACATGGCCCGAGTGTACGAGGGCGCGCCGACGTGGCTCGATCGCGTGGTCGGGCCGGTCGAGCGCTTGGTCTATCGCCTGGCGGGCATTCGGCCGACCGAGGAGATGGAGTGGACGACCTACGCCGTGGCCCTCTTGGTCTTCAATGGCCTCGGCTTCCTGGTCGTGTACGCCTTGCAGCGACTGCAAGGCGTGCTTCCCCTGAACCCCGAGCATCTTGGCGCTGTCGCCCCGGACCTCGCCTTCAACACGGCCGTCAGTTTCGTGACCAACACGAACTGGCAGGCTTATAGCGGCGAGGCGACGCTGAGCTACCTCACGCAGATGGCGGCCTTGACTGTCCAGAACTTCCTCTCCGCCGCCACCGGCATGGCGGTGCTCGTCGCGCTGATCCGCGGCATCGCTCGCCGCTCCACCGCCACGATCGGCAACTTCTGGGTGGACGTGACGCGCTCCACGCTCTACATCCTGGTGCCCCTGTCGCTCGTCTTTGCCGTCGTGCTCATCTCGCAAGGGGTGGTGCAGACGTTCCGACCGTACGCGCATGTCGCGTTGGTCCAGCCGGTCGTCGGCCCGGGGGGCAAGGCGATCCTCGACCAGACGCTGGCCCTCGGGCCGGCCGCTTCGCAGGTCGCCATCAAGCAACTCGGCACCAACGGCGGCGGCTTCTTCGGCGTCAACTCCGCCCACCCTTTCGAAAACCCCACCCCGCTGACCGACTTCTTGGAGCTCCTCGCGATTCTCCTGATCCCCGCGGCGCTGTGTTACACCTTCGGCCGGATGGTGAAAGACACCCGCCAAGGCTGGGCGATTCTCGCGGCGATGACGCTCATCTTCGTTGCCCTGCTCGGGCCCGCGCTCGTAGCGGAAGCGCACGGGAACGCGCGCTTCGCCGCGCTCCACGTCGACCAGCACGCGACAGCGCTGCAGGCCGGGGGCAACATGGAAGGCAAGGAGGTGCGGGTCGGGATCGGCAATTCGGTGCTGTGGGCGGTGGCGACCACCGCGGCGTCGAATGGCTCGGTGAACGCGGCGCACGATTCGTTCATGCCGCTCGGCGGGCTCGTGCCGCTGTGGCTGATTCAGCTGGGGGAGGTGATCTACGGCGGCGTCGGTTCGGGGCTCTACGGCATGCTGATGATGGCCATCGTCGCCGTGTTCGTCGCGGGCTTGATGGTGGGAAGGACGCCCGAATACCTGGGCAAGAAGATCGAGGCGTACGAGATGAAGATGGCCTCGCTCACGATCCTCGCGCCCAACGCTGCCGTGCTGCTCGGGACGGCCCTCGCCGTGGTCACGAGCGCGGGGCGCGCCGGCGTCTTCAACCCCGGCCCCCATGGCTTCACCGAAGTGCTGTACGCCTTCTCCTCCGCGTCCAACAACAACGGGAGCGCGTTCGGGGGGCTGAACGCCAATACGCCGTTCTATAACGTCGCGCTCGGGCTCGTGATGCTCGTGGGACGCTACTGGGTCATCGTGCCCGTCCTGGCCCTGGCGGGCGCCCTGGCACGCAAGAAAATCGTCCCCGCGAGCGTGGGCACGCTGCCGACGCATACTCCACTGTTCGTGGGCCTGCTCGTCGGCACCGTGATATTGGTGGGCGCGCTGACCCACCTGCCGGGCCTCGCGCTCGGGCCGATCGTCGAGCACCTCATGCTCGGCACCGCGACCCCATGAGCCGCCCGTCGCCCCACCGCTCCTTGTTCGACTGGCCCATCGTGCGGCGGGCCATGGCCGATGCCGTCCGCAAGCTCGACCCGCGCCACATGGTCCGCAACCCGGTGATGTTCGTGGTCGAGGTGGGCAGCGCGCTGACGAGCGTCCTGTTCGTCGTGGCGCTGACGGGGCAGGGGGAGGGCCGTCCCGTCTTCGTCCTCGCCATCGCGGCCTGGCTGTGGTTCACGGTGCTGTTCGCAAACTTCGCCGAGGCTATGGCGGAAGGTCGCGGCAAGGCCCAAGCCGACGCGCTGCGCCGCAGCCGCAAGGAGGTCATGGCGAAACGTCTCGAGCGGCCGGACGACCGCACCCGCTTCACCACCGTACCGGCGGCAACCCTGCGGATGGGCGACCTGGTCCTCGCCACCGCCGGGGACTACATCCCGGGCGACGGCGACGTCGTCGCTGGGGTCGCCTCGGTCGACGAGAGCGCGGTCACCGGGGAGAGTGCCCCGGTGATCCGGGAAAGCGGCGGCGACCGCTGCGCGGTCACCGGGGGCACGCGGGTCTTGTCGGATTGGTTGGTGGTCCGGGTCACCGCCAATCCCGGGGAGTCGTTCCTGGACCGCATGATCGGACTGATCGAAGCCGCCAAGCGGCAGAAGACGCCGAACGAGATCGCGCTCGACATTCTGCTCGCGGCACTCACGATCATCTTCCTGCTCACCTGTGCCACTCTGCTGCCGTTCTCGCTGTTCAGCGTATCGGTCGCGGGCCACGGCACGCCCGTGACGGTGACGGTGTTGGTCGCGCTGTTGGTCTGCCTCATCCCCACGACGATCGGGGGGCTCTTGTCCGCGATCGGGATCGCAGGCATGGATCGGATGATCCAGAAGAACGTCATTGCGATGTCGGGTCGCGCCGTCGAGGCGGCAGGCGACGTGGACGTGCTGTTGCTCGACAAGACCGGCACGATCACGCTGGGCAATCGCCAGGCCGTGGCGTTCCTCCCGGCGGGTGGCACCAGCGAGCAACAGCTCGCGGATGCAGCCCAGCTCGCGTCCCTGGCGGATGAAACGCCCGAGGGGCGGAGCATCGTCGTGCTCGCCAAGGAGCGCTACGGCCTCCGGGAGCGCGACATCGAAGGGCTGCACGCGACGTTCGTGCCGTTCACCGCGCAGACCCGCATGAGCGGCGTGAACCTCGACGGCCGCGAGATCCGCAAAGGCGCGGCCGACGCGGTGGAGGCGTACGTGCGGCAACGAGGCGGCGAGGCCCCCGCGGCGGTGCGCACCATGGCGGACACGATCGCCCGCCAAGGCGGCACGCCGCTCGTCGTGGCCGACGGGCCGCGCGTGCTCGGCGTGATCCACCTGAAGGACATCGTCAAGGGCGGGATCAAGGAGCGCTTTGCCGAGCTGCGCCGGATGGGGATCAAGACGGTGATGATCACGGGCGACAATCCGCTGACCGCCGCCGCCGTGGCCGCCGAGGCGGGGGTGGACGACTTCCTGGCGCAAGCAACCCCGGAAGCGAAGCTCGCGCTCATCCGCCAGCACCAAGCCGGCGGGCGGCTCGTGGCGATGACGGGGGACGGCACCAACGACGCCCCGGCACTCGCCCAAGCCGACGTGGCCGTGGCGATGAACACGGGGACCCAGGCGGCGCGCGAAGCGGGCAACATGGTGGACCTCGACTCCAATCCCACGAAGCTCATTCAAATCGTCGAGACGGGGAAGCAGATGCTCATCACCCGCGGCGCGCTCACGACGTTCAGCCTGGCAAACGACGTGGCCAAGTACTTCGCGATCATTCCGGCGGCGTTCGCCACCACGTATCCGGCGCTCGGCGCGCTCAATATCATGCGCCTGGCGACACCCGAGAGCGCCATCGCCTCGGCCGTCATCTTCAACGCCCTCATCATCGTCGCGCTGATCCCGCTCGCGCTGCGCGGCATCCGGTATCGCCCGATCGGCGCGGCCGCCCTGCTGCGCAACTATTTGCTCCTGTACGGGATCGGCGGCGTGATCGTCCCCTTCGTCGGAATCAAGCTCATTGACCTGTTGCTCCAGGCCGTGGGGCTCGTGTGAAAGGTCATCGATGCGCGCGCTGATTCGTCCGGCCGTCGTCTCGCTGCTCCTGTTCACTGCGGCCACCGGGCTCATCTATCCGGCAGCCGTTACCGGCGTCGCCCAGCTCCTGTTTCCGACCCAGGCGAACGGGACCGTGATCGGGCCGCGAGACCGGCCGGTCGGGTCGGCGCTGATCGGTCAGCCCTTCAGCGACCCCAAATACTTCTGGGGCCGGCCCTCCGCGACCACGCCCGTGCCGTACAACGCCGCCGCGTCGGGGAGCTCCAACTTCGGCCCCTCCAATCCGGCGCTCGTCGACTCGGAAGTACGACCGCGCATCGCGCAGCTCCGCGCTGCCGGAACGCTGGACACCACGCCGATCCCGGTGGATCTCGTCACCTCGTCGGCGAGTGGTTTGGATCCCGACATCACGCCGGCCGCCGCCGCGTACCAAATTAGCCGCGTGGCGCGCGCCCGCGGCCTGAGCGCCGACGTGGTACGCGCGCTGGTGGCGCGGGCGACCGAGGGTCGCCAGTTCGGCGTCTTCGGGGAACCGCGCGTGAACGTGCTGCGGCTGAACCTCGCGCTGGACAGCACCACCGCTGTCCGCGCCGCACCGCGCGAGTGATTGCGCGGTGGAGCGTCCGGTGGTACACCCTTCGTGTCGACGATCCATCTGGCGATCGCTGTGGCGGAGCACGCCCGCGCTGCTCGTGCCGCTGGCGCGTCTCGCTGCGCAGAGGCCCGAGGCCGCGTCCCACCACCGGACGCCGGTGCTGGCAGGCACGATGGTGCCGCGGCCCGATACCACGCCCAAGGTCTCGTTTGACGGCTTCATCGACGCCTACTATGCCTGGGACGTCAACCGGCCGTACAACTTCGACCGCGCCTACACCACGCAGCCCGCGCGGCATGCCGAGTTCAACATCAACCTCGCGTTCGTCGGGGCGCGGCTGGCGGGCCCACGGTACCGCGGGCGACTCGCGATCCAGTTCGGGACCTCGGTCCAGGCCAACTACGCGGGCGAGCCCCACATCGGTGGGGTGAGCGGTCCCTCGGTCAGCCAGTTCCTCCAAGAGGCGAGCATCGGGTACCAACTCACCCCCGCGCTGTGGATCGACGGCGGCATCTTCTTCGCCCACACCGGCTACGAGGGCTGGGTCACGCGCGACAACCTGGCTTACTCGCGCTCCCTCATCGCAGACTTCTCGCCGTATTACGAGGCGGGCGTGAAGCTCACGTGGACACCGTCCTCCGCCGTCACGGCCCAGCTGGACCTGGTCAACGGATGGCAGGACATCTCGCACTACAACACGCCTCCCGCCGTCGGCGTGCGCGTCGATTACGTGACCTCGCCTGCGGTGACGCTTTCCTACGACAACTTCTTCGGCAACGTGGCGCCCGATAGCGTCGCCGCCAAACTGCGCTTCTACAATGATTTCATTGCGCTCTACAGCCCCTCCGACCGCTGGCAATTCGCGGCGGCCTTTGACGTCGGCCTCGAGGGTCCAAGTACGCCGAACGGGAGCGCGGCCACCTGGTGGGGAACGTCGGTGTTTGCCAAGTACCACGCGACGCAGAAGATCGGCGTCGTCGCGCGGCTGGAGCGCTACGCCGACCCACACCAGGTCATCGTGCGCACCGGACTGTCCGATCCCTTCCGGACGAGCGGTGTGTCGCTTGGGGTAGACGTCGCGCCAGTGGCGCGTGTCCTCTGGCGGACGGAGGTCCGCGCCTTCCGCTCGGACGACCCCGTGTGGCCGACTCACCGGGTGGGGGTCTATGCCCGCGCTGATGGGTTCGTCCTGACGTCCTTAGCGCTCACCCTGTGATGGCGGTGCCGGGGACCGTGCGCCCCGGTCCGCGACCGAAGCCTGGCATGAGCGATCGGAGGCCCTCACGTGAGGAAGTGATGATGCGACTGGCGGTGCCTGGGATACCTTCACACCCGGGACGACAGAGCGCTACGTTAGCCACCGTATGACCGAGCGCCGCCCGGATCCCGAAGCCCTGCTCGCGCAGGCGCGCGCAGAGGAGCAGCGCGCCACGCGCGGCCGCCTGAAGATCTTCTTCGGCGCCTCGCCCGGTGTCGGCAAGACCTACGCCATGCTCGAGGAGGCCCGCGCGAAGCGGCGCGAGGGCGTGGATGTGGTGGTCGGGGTCGTCGAGACGCACGGGCGCGCAGAGACGGCGACACTGCTCGAGGGGCTCGAGGTGCTGCCCCGACGCGCGGTGGAGTATCGCGGCATCACCCTGCACGAATTCGACCTCGACGCCGCACTGGCCCGCCGGCCGACGTTGATCCTGGTCGACGAACTGGCCCACACTAACGCTCCCGGGTCGCGCCACACGCGACGCTCGCAGGACGTCGAAGAGCTGCTGGCGGCGGGGATCAACGTCTCCACCACCCTCAACGTCCAGCACCTCGAGAGCCTGAACGACGTCGTCGCGCAGATCACGGGGGTTCGCGTGCGCGAGACGGTGCCCGATTCCATTCTGGACCAGGCGGACGAGCTCGAGCTCGCCGACCTGTCCGCCGACGACCTGCTCACGCGCCTCCGGGAGGGAAAGGTCTACGTCCCCGACCAGGCGGCCCGGGCCATCGAGCAATTCTTCCGCAAAGGCAATCTGATCGCGCTGCGCGAACTTGCGCTGCGCCGCACGGCGGAGCGCGTCGACGCCCAGATGCGCGGCTACATGCAGGAGCATGGGATCCGCGAGACCTGGCCGGCGGGCGAGCGGCTGCTCGTGTGCATTGGCCCGAACCCGGCGGGCGCACGGCTGGTCCGCGCCGGCAAGCGGATGGCGACGAGCTTGAAGGCCGATTGGGTCGTGCTCTACGTCGAGGCGCCGGGGCAGCGCATCTCGGCCAGTGATCGGGACGCGCTGGTCCAGAACCTGCAGCTCGCGCAGGAGCTCGGCGCGCAGACGGTGACCGTGAGCGGCCTCAACGCAGCGGAAGAGGTGCTCGCCTACGCGCGCACCCACAACGTGACCAAGATCGTGGTCGGCAAGCCGACCCACCCGCGGTGGCGCGACAAGCTATTCGGCTCGATGCTCGATCAGCTGGTGCGGGGCAGTGGCGACGTCGATGTCTACGTGATGAGCGGCGACGTGGAAGGGGAACAGCCGCCGCGCGGGCCGCTCCCGGGCCGACCGGCCCCGCTCGCGGAATACGGACGCGCCGCGGCGGTCGTGCTGTTGTCGGCCGCCGTGAGCTTCCCGGTGTTCAGTTTCCGGTCGCTGACCGACGTGGCGATGGTGTTTCTGCTCGGCGTCGCGCTTGTGGCGTCGCGCTACGGCCGCGGACCCACGATCTTCGCCGCGTTTCTCTCGATCGCCCTGTTCGACTTCTTCTTCGTGCCGCCGCGCTTCACCTTCGCCGTCTCGGACGTCGGGTATTTCCTCACCTTCGGGGTCATGCTGGCGATCGCGTTGCTCATCAGCGGTCTCACGCTGCGGATTCGCGCGCAGGCGGAGACGGCACGCGAGCGCGAGCGCAGTACGGCCGCCCTGTATGGCATGACCCGCGAGCTGGCGGCCGCCCGGGGCCAGAGCGAGTTGGTCGCTGTCGTCGCGCGGCACGTACGGGACACGTTCGGCGCCCCGGCGCTCGTGCTGTTGCGCGGGTCGTCCGGCCGACCCGAGCTCCCCGTCGGCACCTCGCCCGCATACCCGATGGACGAAAAGGAGCAGAGCGTCGCGGCGTGGGCGCTCGCGCAGGGGCGCGTCGCCGGTGCCGGCACTGATACCCTGCCTGGCGCGCAAGGGCTCTACGTGCCGCTCGCCGCGTCGAGCGGGATCGTCGGCGTGCTCGGGCTCCGCCCCCTTGACCCGAAGCGGTTCCAGGACCCGGCGGTCCAGCATCTCCTGGAACGATTCGCGGGACAGGCGGCGCTGGCGCTCGAGCGCGCGGTGTTGGCGGAGCGGACCCAGGCGGAGCAGGTGGAGATCCAAGCCGAGCGCCTGCGCACCTCGCTCCTGAGCTCGCTGTCGCACGATCTGCGCACGCCGCTCGGCGCGATTACCGGCGCCGCGAGCAGCCTGCTCGAAGACAAAGGCACGCTGTCGGAGGCGACGCACCGGGAGCTCCTCGGGTCAATTCTGGACGAGTCCCGACGGATGAACCGCCTGATCGGCAACCTGCTCGATATGATCCGGGTGGAGAGTGGAGCGCTGCAGGTCCAGAAGGAGTGGCAGCCGCTCGAAGAACCGGTCGGGGTGGCCCTCATCCGACTCGAGGACCGGCTGGCCGATCACCCCGTGCGCGTGCACCTGCCTCCGGACCTGCCCCTCGTCCCGCTCGACGGGGTCCTGATCGAGCAGGTGCTCATCAACCTGTTGGAGAATGCGGTGAAGTACACGCCCCCAGGAACGCCGATCGAGATCTCCGCCACCACGACGGATGGTGTGGTCCGCGTCGATGTGGCGGACCGGGGGCCAGGGCTGCCGCCTGGGGAGGAAACGAAAGTGTTCGAGAAGTTCTACCGCGTCCCGGGCGCCACGGCGACGAGCGGGGTGGGGCTGGGCTTGACGATCGTTCGGGGGATCATCACGGCGCATGGCGGTCGCGTCTGGGCCGAGAACCGCCCGGGCGGTGGGGCCGCGTTTCACTTCACCCTGCCCCTCGGCGGCGCGCCCCCGCCGGGCGTACCCGCCCCGGCGCCCGCCGAGTAGTTTCTCCACCGTCTGCTCCCGCGCGGTGCGGAACGCATGGCCGACCCCGGCCCGGTGGTGCTGCTGATCGAAGACGAACCCCAGATGCGGCGATTCCTGCGCGCCGCGCTGGGGAACGAGTCGTATCGCTTGGTCGAGGCGGCGACGGCCCGGGACGGCCTGGCACAGGCCGCCGGGCGGAACCCGGACATCATCCTCCTCGATCTCGGCCTCCCCGATGGCGATGGCATCGATCTCACGCGGCGCCTGCGCGAGTGGTCGGGCACCCCGATCATCGTCATCTCCGCGCGGGGCCAGGAACGGGACAAGGTCGCCGCGCTGGACGCGGGTGCCGACGATTATCTCACGAAGCCGTTCGGGGTGGGGGAGCTCCTCGCCCGAATGCGCGTGGCCCTACGCCACGCCGCGCGCGCGGCCGGCGGGCATGAGGAACCGGTGTTCACGACCGGGGAGCTGCGGGTGGATCTGGAACATCGTCGCGTGTTCGTCGCTGCGGACGAAGTGCACCTCACCCCCACCGAGTACCGGCTGCTCGTGGCGCTCGTACGCCACGCGGGTAAGGTCCTGACCCACCGCCACTTGCTGCGGGAAGTGTGGGGGGCTCATGCCACGAGCCAGACCCCCTCGCTCCGCGTGCACATGGCCCAGCTGCGCCACAAGCTGGAGCGCGACTCCGCCCAGCCGCGCTACCTGTTGACCGAACCCGGAGTCGGGTATCGGCTCAGCGCAGACTAACAGCCCCCCGGTCCGTTCGTCTTGGGGGGTCCGGCTGGCGCGCGCGGGCGGACCGGTAGCCCTCGCGTTTGTGACGGCGCGCACCAGGGTCTTGGCACGAGACGCGCCGGTCGTTGCGCCCCGGGCTACGGCACGCGTATGTTGTCCCCCAGCCGTTACCTGCCGCTCCCTCCACGTCTGCGCCCTCTCACGTGGGGGGCGATGCTCTAGCTCCTCGCCGGGGAGGGTGTGTGCGCAAACTCCGCATCGGCGTCATTGACCTCGTCACGAAGGGCCCGACGCGCGCGCTGTACGCGCGGGTCATGCACGCCAACCTGGCGAGCATCATGCCGCAAGTGGTCGGCGTGTGGTGCGAGGCGGAAGGGCACCAGGTCACGCAGGTCTGCTACACCGGGTTCGAGGACCTGGTCGAGGAGCTGCCGAAAGAGGTCGACCTCGTCTTCATCGGTGCGTTTACCGAGGCCGCGCTGCTCGCGTACGCGCTGAGCCACCTGTTCCGCGCGCGTGGGGCGGTGACCGCGCTCGGGGGCCCGCACGCGCGCTGCTACCCCGAGGACGCCCGCCGCTACTTCGACTACGTCCTGGGATTCACTGATCAGACGGTGATCCGGGAAGTGCTCGGCGACTGCAGCCCGCACCGCCCGAGCGGGGTCCACCTCGCCGCGAGCCGGCAGCCCGTCGCCCTCCCAGGCGTGCGGGAGCGCTGGAAGTTCATCGAGCCGACGCTCGCGAAGGCACCGGTCATCAAGATCGTGCCGATGCTCGGGAGCCTCGGCTGCCCCTACACCTGCAGCTTTTGCATCGATTCGGTCGTACCGTACCAGCCGCTCGACTTCGAGGTCCTGAAGGACGACCTGCGATTCCTGCTGCAGCGCGTGCGCCGGCCGCGAGTCGCCTGGCACGACCCCAATTTCGGCGTCCGCTTCGACGACTATATGGAGGCGATCGAAGCGGCGGCGCCCCCCGGCAGCATCGACTTCGTGGCGGAAAGCAGCCTGTCGCTCTTAGCCGAGCCGCACCTCGCGCGCCTCAAGCGCAACGGCTTCAAAGCCATGCTCCCCGGCATCGAGTCGTGGTACGACCTCGGGAACAAGTCCAAGACCGGTCGGGCGACCGGCATGGACAAGGTCCGGCAGGTCTCCGAGCACGTCAACACGATCTTGCGCTACATCCCCTACGTCCAGACGAATTTCGTGCTCGGGCTCGACGCCGACCACGGGCCCGAACCGTTCGAGCTCACGAAGCGGTTCGTCGACCTCACGCCGGGGGCGTTCCCGGGCTACTCGCTGCTCTCGGCGTTCGGCCGGGCGGCCCCCCTCAACCTCGAGTACCAGCGCGAGAACCGCGTGCTCCCGTTTCCGTTCCACTTCCTCGACAACAACCACGCGATGAACGTCAAGCCGAAGCACTATACGTGGGCCGAGTTCTATGATCACGTGATCGACTTGACCAAGTACAGCTTCTCCTGGCGCGCCATCGCCAACCGCTGCCGGGCGACGCCCGCGATGATCCCGCGCTGGATGAACGTGGTGCGCGCCGTGTCGTCGGAGGGGTTCGGCCGTATCAAGTACCACACCGAGGTGCGCCAACGACTCGAGGGTGACGTTCAGGTCGGCCGCTACTTCGAGCAATCGACCGCCGAACTGCCGGCGTTCTATGCGGACCAGGTGCGGCGCGACTTAGGACCTCTCTGGCCGTGGCTGCCGCCGGGCGCCCTGTATCACGACCACACCGCGTATCTCGAGTCCGAGGCGCCCGCGCCGGCCCTACGGGCGACGCACTGACTTGCCGCGGGTGCTCAGCTTCACCGCGTAGAGCGCCGCGTCCGCCGCGCTGAGGAGCGGCGCCAGCTGGGCTCCGTCCTCGGGATACACGGCGACACCCACACTCACGGACGCCGGCGGTCTCTCCCCATCGGTCGTGAGGCGCTGGACGATCCGCTGGCTCACCTGCTGGGCCGCCGCCCGGTCGGTCTCGGGCAGGATCAGCACGAATTCGTCGCCGCCGAAGCGCGCGGCGGTGTCGATGGCACGGGACGAGACCCGCAGTGCGACTGCCAGACGGCACAGCGCCTGGCTCCCGACCAGGTGACCGTGCCGATCGTTGATGCGCTTCAACCCGTCGAGATCGAGCAGCAGCACCGCAAACGGGCGCCCGGTGCGGTCCGACCGCTTGATCTCCGCGTCGAGGACCGTCATCAACTGGCGGTAGTTGGCGAGTCCCGTGAGGGGGTCGCTGACCGCGAGCTGGCGCAGCCGTTCCTCCGCCGCGCGCCGCTCGGCCACCACGGCAGCGAGCATCAACGTCATCACGGCGGTGACGCCCGTGAACGCCTGCAACAACAGCAGGGATTCGTTAGCGCTCGCCCGCACGAACGGACCGAAGCCCGTGAGCGCCCCCCAGATCGCGATCCCGGCCACCACGAGGAGCGCCGTCGCCGCCTCGCGCCGCCCGAAGCGGAAGGTGGCCCATAAGAGGAACGGGACGCAGAGGAACTCCAGCGGATAGCTCCGGGTACCCCACGGCGGCACCACGACGCCGAACACGACCAGCGCGACAACGACGAGCGACCCGAAGAGCGCCGCCGCTTCGGCGCGCTGCTGGCCGCTCCGGAGCACCCCCAGGTTCGCGCTCCACAAGAGGATCGGTGGGGCCACGACGAGCGCTCCCACGGCATCGCCCAACCACCAAGTCCCCCAGATGGAGGCGTAGTCGTCCCAGCCAGCGAACCCGCCGACCGAGAGGGTCGTGACGCCGATTGTGGCGCTGACGGTCGTGCTCAACAGTGCGGCCAGGACGACGAACGTGAAGATGTCGCGAGCCCGGTCGCAGGCGTCGCGGCCGTTGGCGAAGCGGTTCACGAGATAGGCCCCGACCACACCTTCTAACATGTTGCCGGCGCCGATGCCGATAGATGTGGCCACGGACCCGGCAGTCGTCAGATTGACGATAAATGCGCTTACGAGGATGACCGGCCAGATGTCGTAGCCGAGGATGAGAAAGGCAGCGAGCGTGATCCCCGTGGGCGGCCACACAGCCGTGGCGCTAGGATGCACGAAGCCCAGCGTGAGCCCGAGCTTGCCGGCGATGATGTAGCCGGCGCCCA
>DATBCS010000193.1:0-3248 GCA_036270315.1 Gemmatimonadales bacterium | reverse complement strand
CAGACGTTCCTGTGGTTCCAATGGGACGCGCTGCTGCTCGAGGCGGGACTGCTCGCCGTGCTGTACGCGCCGACGGGTCTCGGGCCCAGCCTGACGCGGGAGCGCGCGCCGTCGACCGCGATGCGCTGGCTCGTCTGGTGGCTCCTGTTCCGCCTGATGTTCCTCTCCGGGATCACGAAGTTCGCGAGCGGCGACCCCTCGTGGCGCACGCTCACGGCGCTCGATTACCACTTCGGGACCCAGCCGCTGCCCACGTGGACGGCCTGGTACGCACACTGGATGCCGAGTTGGACCCACCGCGGCATGCTGCTCCTCATCTTCGGGATTGAGCTCCTCGTGCCCTGGCTCATCCTCGTCCCCGAGCGCTTCGTGCGGGTGCGACGCGCGGCCGCAGCGCTCCTCGCCCTCGGCCAGCTGGGCATCGCGGCCACGGGCAACTACGGGTTCTTCAACGTTCTTACGCTTGTGCTGTGCGTGCCGCTGCTGGACGACCGCGCGCTCGCGCGGGTGCTGCCGCTCCGGCTCGCGGCCGGCGAGCGGGAGCCGTTGTGGAAGCGGCGGACCATCCAGGTCTTCGTGCCGGTGATCGCCCTGCTCTCGACGCTCGCCTTCGCCCGCGAGATCGTGCAGACGGTGCCCGGCAGCCGGGGCGCGCTCGACAACCCGCTGCTCCAAGTCGTGGCGCCGTTCCGGTCGATCAACGGCTATGGGCTGTTCCGCGTGATGACGACCGAGCGCCCCGAGATCGTGATCGAGGGGAGCCCCGACACCCTAGTCTGGCGGGCGTACGAATTCCGCTGGAAGCCGGGCGACCTGACCCGGCGGCCGCGCTTCGTGGCGCCACACCAACCGCGCCTCGACTGGCAGATGTGGTTTGCCGCGCTCGATCCCGAAAGCGCGCGCGAGTGGCTCGGCTCGCTCGTGGAGCACCTGCTGCGTGGCACCCCGCAGGTGCTGGCGCTGTTGGGGGAGAATCCCTTTCCGGCGGGGCCGCCGCGCTACGTGCGGCTCGTGTACTATCGCTACCGCTTCGCGACCCCCGCCGAGCGGGCCCGCACCGGCGCGTGGTGGCAGCGCGACTTCGCGGGGTACCTGACGCCCGCGCTTTCGCTCCCCGGTCGGCCCGCGCCGCCCGCGCCGCCCGCGCCGCCCGCGCCCCGTTGACCCCACCCCCATCCGGCTTATCTTCCCCACCCTGACGCGCGGGCCAGGCGGGGTCGGTCCGCGCCATTTGCTTCCGTAGGAGTCTCACCTATGAAGGCGACCGATATCCGGCGCGGCCACGTCATCCTCATTGACGGTCAGCCGTCCCGTGTCCTGGAATTCACCCACCGCACGCCGGGCAACCTGCGCGCGTTCGTCCAAGTGCGGCTGCGCAACCTGGTCACCGGCAATACGTTCGACACGCGGCTCGCGGCCACCGACTTCGTGGACGAGGCCCCGCTCGAAACCAAAGAGTTCCAGGTGCTGTACCGCGATCAGGGCAGCGTACACGTGATGGACACGACGACCTACGAGCAGCACACGCTCGATGCCGAGGCGGTCGGGGATCACGCGGACTGGCTGCAGCCCGAGATGCAGATCCAGGTGGAGTGGCTGAACGGCCGGCCCGTGGGCATCGAGCTGCCGTCCGTCGTCGAGCTGACCGTGGTGGAGACGTCCCCGGTCATGCGGGGCGCCACGAAGACCTCGAGCACCAAACCCGCGAAGCTCTCCAACGGCGTCATGATCCAGGTGCCTGAGTTCATCAATGAGGGCGTGAAGGTCCGAGTCGATCCGCGCCTCGGCACCTACCTCGAGCGCGTGAAGTAGCATGCCCCGCGTGGCCCCGGCGTTCGACTAGCGGACGACCGCCCCCGGCCGCGCGTCTGCGGCCGCGCGCCTGCGGCCGCTGCGGTGAGGTCCCATGACGGCCACTGAACCCAGCCTGGCCCCCACCGCGCTCACCGCGCGGCCGCTCTGCTGCCGCAACTGCGGCGCCGAACGCACCGCGGCGCCGCTCGCCATCTGTGAGCAGTGCCTCGGGCCACTCGACCCCGTCTACGATCGGGCTCGCGTCCTCCCCGGCCGCGACGCGATCGCCGCCCGGGCGCCGTCCCTGTGGCGTTATCGCGAGTGGCTGCCGTTCGAGGGCGCCCCGGTGCTCTCGCTCGACACCGGGTTCACGCCGCTCGTCGACGCTCCGGCCCTGGCGCGACGGCTCGGGGTGGCGCGCGCCTGGGTGAAGAACGACACGGTGTGCCACCCTTCGCTGTCGTTCAAGGACCGGGTCGTCGCCGCCGCGATCAACGCGGCCCGCGCGTTCGGGCTCGACACGATCGGCTGCGCGTCGACCGGCAACCTGGCCAATGCCGTCGCGGCCCACGCGGCCCGCGCCGGCCTCAAGGCGTGGATCTTCATCCCGGCCGACCTCGAAGTGGGCAAGGTGGTGGGCACGAGCGTCTACGGCCCCTCTCTCGTGCGGGTGCGCGGGACGTACGACGAGGTGAACCGCCTGTGCGCCCAGCTCGCGGACCGCTTCGCCTGGGGCATTGTGAACGTCAACCTGCGGGCCTACTACGGCGAAGGCTCGAAGACCGTGGCCTACGAGATCGCGGAGCAGTTGGGCTGGCGGCTCCCGAGCGCCGTGGTCGCCCCCATGGCGGGCGGCTCACTCGTGACGAAGCTCGCCAAGGGGTTCGGGGAGTTTCTCGACGCCGGCCTGGTGCGCGGCGTGCCCCCCCGGCTGTACGGGGCGCAGGCGGCCGGGTGCGCGCCGATCGTGCGGCTCGTCGAGCGCGGCGCCGGCCCCATCGAGCCCGTGCGGCCCGACACGATCTGCCGGTCGCTCGCGATCGGCACCCCCGCGGACGGCGCGTTCGCCGCGCGGGCGCTGCGGGACTCGGGCGGCTGGGCCGCGGCGGTGAGCGACGCGGACCTGGTGGCGGGCATCCGCTGGCTCGCCGAGGACGTGGGGGTGTTCGCCGAGACGGCGGGCGGCGTCACGGCGGCCGCGGCGCTTGCGTTGAGCCGCGCGGGGCGGCTCGGGCCGGCCGACGAGGTGGTCCTGTGCATCACGGGGCACGGGCTCAAGACCGTCGAGGCGGTGAGCGGCGTGCTCCCCGAGCCGCCCCTCGTCGCGCCGCGCGTCGCCGAGGTCGCGGCGCTCGTCGAGCGGTGTCCCGCCCGGAGGTGACGACATGGCGATCACGCTGAACCTGCCCGCCGTGCTCGCGGTGCATGCGGGCGGGGCCCGCACGATCCCTGTG
>DATBCS010000192.1:0-2057 GCA_036270315.1 Gemmatimonadales bacterium | reverse complement strand
GTGGCCCGGTTCCGTGGGTTGGAGCGCTCGAACGTCCCAGTTCAGGCCTAAGTGCAAGCTGTTGCACAAATGCTAATAGACTGCTGTTAAACGCGATACGGCCGCGCGTCAAGGCGCCTCTGGCCGATTATCAAGCCGGCGCATACGTTTGCGCCGCTTTTTGACAGCCGCGTCTCTCCCGCCCTCACCACCGCGGAGCGAGCACCTGGAACTCCCGAGCTCCCATCGGTTGCCGCTGTCCTGGCTGCTCGAGGCCGCGAGTCCGCCGTTGCAATACCGGGCCTACGCCGACGTCGTGCCCGAGGCCGAGCGTGATCCCGAGCGGCTGGCAGCGTTGCGCGGGGCGGCGCTCGCCTACAAGCCGGCGCAAGCGATCGCGCGCAAGCAAAAGGCCACGGGCCTGTGGGGCGGCAACCTGCTCGCACCCGTTCCGTCCAAGGCCCACGGCTGGGCGGAAATCGGCACCGTATATCAATACCGCCGGCTGCTCGAGTTCGGCTGGCCGCCGTTCGAGCGGCCGTTCCGCGACGCCGATCGGTTTCTCTTCCAGCTGCTGTCGCGGATCGAATCGGACGACCCCGACAAGAGGACCGCCCAGCGGGCCCTGGAACTATTGGTCGAGTTCCAAAAGCCCGCCAAGACCGATCCGGGGCTGGGCCGCTGGGCGCGCCAGCTGGGCCGTGAGGCGGCCGCGTGCACGCTGGCCCGCGGGGGCCACGTGGACGATCCGCGCGTGCGGGGCACGGCCCATGCCGTCGCGAGCACCATCTCCCTGTACCTGCGGAGCGAGGTCGCCGCGAAGCCGTTCCGGAAGGCCCACGGGAAGACCGTGCTCGACCCGGCGGCGAGCCCGCCCACGATCTTCGCCATCGAGATGCTCGCGTTCCTGCCGCCCGTGCAACGCGAGCGTGCGGGGTTCATCGACCGGCTGGGGGCGTACTTCTCCGTTCCGGCCCCGCGCCGCGCCTTCTTCATCCTGGCGGGCAAAAAGTTCTTGAAGCCGGTGTTCGAGCTCCTGGGCGATCCGCTCCACTCGGACGCCCAGGGCCACGTGCGCGACATCCCGTTCGCCGTGTATTGGCTGGAGCTCCTGGCCCGCTTGAACCTCGTCCGGCAGATCCCGAGCGCCAGTCGCGTGTTGGCCCGCCTGTTCAGCGAGTGCGACGACCAGGGCATCTGGAGCCCCAAGAGCCTGCGGGCCATGCCCAAGGCGGCGAGCCCATTGACGGCGCATTACTTCCCGCTCGAAGGGCCGGGCCGAAGCCCCGCGCAGCGCCAGACGGACATCACCGTCCGGCTCGCGCTGCTCGCGAAACTCCTCGGCCTCCCGGTGGAGGTCGTCTAGCCGCCGTACGCTTGCGCGGAGCGCGTGTGCGTAGTAGTCATGACTACTACGCTATGCGCGCCAAGTCGCTCGATCTCACGCCGTTCGGCTTCACCCCCACCGAGTCGCGGGTGTATGCTGTGCTGCTGCGGCTCGGGCCCTCGACCGGGTACGCCGCGGCTCACGCCGCGCGGCTGGCCCGCGCCAACACCTACGGCGCGCTCGCGGGTCTCGTGGCGCGCGCCGCCGCCGTCCGACTGCCCGGGCGGCCGGCGCGCTACCGCGCGGCCGATCCGCAGGCCTTGATCGCCCAGCTCGCGGCCCAGCAGGGAGAGGCGCTCGAGCGCCTGAGCCGCGCGCTCGAAGACGTCGGCGAGGCGACCGAGCCCGAGACGCGGAGCCTCGAGGGAGCGCGCCCCATCGCGAATCTGATCCTCCAGCTCGTGGCGCGGGCGGAACGCCGGGTCGAGGGGGTGATCGCCGCGGACCTGGTGCGGCCCACCCTCCCCGCGTGGCGCCGCGCCGCGGCGCGCGCCGAGCTCGAGTTACGGGTCGCGGGCGACGTGCCCGAGGAGGCCCGCTCCCTCGTCACGGGCAGCGTCGCGCTGGACGTCCCCACGACATTGCTCATCGATGCGACGTACACGGTGGCCCTCGCCGCGAGCGGGGAGCCGCTCGCGGCGAGGGCCACCGTGTACGTCGCATCGATGAGCAATGTCGTGGGGACGTCCAG
>DATBCS010000191.1:0-8607 GCA_036270315.1 Gemmatimonadales bacterium | reverse complement strand
ATCCTCGGCGTCCACTTGAACGAGCAGCGTGAGCGGGCCCACGGGCGGCGGAGGAGGCGGGACCAACGTCAGTTCGCCATAGTCGCAGGCGACGACGGCAAGAAGGACGAGGGCCGCCCACCGCAGACTCGATCCTGCCATGACTTAGGGATACCGCGGTAGTCCCGGGCGGGCAAGCCTGCGGCTTGGCGCAGCGCTCAAATTGTCACCATTGGCACCGCCCTCGAACTCCCTCGCTGCGCTGCCGCAGGGCCGCGATCAGCCGCGGTCGTTACGCTCCAACGCGCTCGCGCCGCGCGACCATCGATCAGTGACGCGTGGCTCTTTCCCGCGGCGACGGATGTTACGCGGCCGTTGCTCACGGCATCTCTTTCGGCGGTTGTGGCAGCAGGTGGAGCGGCGAGCCGGTATCCAGCACGAACGTGGTCTGCGATGGCGCAGCCTACGCCGGGCCTTCGCCACGGCGTTAAAGCACGCTCCGCTGAAGGACCTGTGCGAGCTCGGGGGCTGGAAGGACCCACAGACCATGTTGAAGTCGTACGAGCTGGCCGACCATGCTACCATGCGACGGGCGCTCGCCACGCGCCGACGGGTCGACGCCACCCGATCCGCCTAGAGGCGAATCGACACCACGAACGCGTAACTCTAACTGGGGCGGGAGGAGTCGAACCTCCAACTTCCCGGTTAACAGCCGGGCGGTCTGCCAGTTGACCTACACCCCATCGGCCTGCAACACCCGTATCGCCCGCCGACGTTGCGCCCCCGAATCCGTTGGGACCCGGGGGCGCGCCGACTCGACACCGACCGGGACGCTACGCCGCCGGGCCTCCCAGAGTCGGATTGCCGTTGCGATTCAAGACCCAAGCCACCAACGTCACCATGTTGCAACGCTACCACCACTCTCAAGAGTCAGCAAGGGTTCTCGCCATGCCGCCCACCGTCACCCCCGCCGTCCGAACGGACCTCCCGGCCATCTTCGACTTGCTCGACCGGAGCAAGCTGCCCCGCGCGGGACTCGAAGACCACGTGGGATCGACGCTCGTGGCGCGCGCCGGTAAGCGCATCCTCGGGTCGGCCGCGTTGGAGGTGTATGGCAACGCCGCCCTGCTCCGCTCCGTGGCGGTCGCGGACGAGTTCCGGGGCCAGGGCCTCGGTCAGGTGCTCACCGCGGCCGCGCTCGACCTGGCCCGCCGTCGCGGGGTGCGCATAGTGTACCTGCTGACCGAAACCGCCGCCGACTTTTTTGCCAAGTTGGGGTTCCGACCGATCGCCCGCTCCGATGTGGAACAGGCCGTGCTTGCTTCGACGGAGTTTAGCGGGGCCTGTCCGGCGAGTGCGGACGTGATGGCGCGCTCGCTCGCCTGACGGGCGGCCCCGCACGGACTCACGCGATCTACGGGACCGTTGCACTACGAGCCGACAGACTGCGCGCCGCTCCTAGTACTTCATGCCCGACTTATCCGCGAACGCCTTCGCCGCCGCCTCCTGTTCGGGCGTCAAGTGCTCGGGCACGTCGACCCGAACCTCAACGTATTGGTCGCCCCGGCGGCTGTTCTTCTCGATCCCCTGCCCCGCGATCCGGAACTTCTGGCCGTGCTGCGTCCCGGACGGCACCTTGAGCACGATGCGCTTTCCGTCGAGCGTCCGCACCTTGATCTTCGTGCCGAGCATCGCCTGGGCGAGGTTGATGGGCACGACGCCAATCACGTCGAGTCCGTCGCGCCGGAAAAAGTGGTCCGGCTCAACCGCGATCACGACGACGATGTCACCGCGCCCCTTGGCGCCCTGCCCCTTCAACCGCAGCCGCGCGCCGTCCTCGGTGCCGGGCGGGATCGTGATCACGAGGCGCTTGTCGATCTGCACCTCACCGGCTCCCTGGCAGGTAGGGCACCGCTCCGAAGGCACCTTGCCCCGCCCGCGGCACACGGGGCACGGTCGCGTCACCGCGAACCCGCCTTGGCCGAACGAAATCGTGCCACGCCCGTGGCACTCCGGGCAGGTCGAGAGCGTCGCCCCCGGGGCGGCCCCGCTGCCGCTGCACGTGGGACACACCTCGGGCAGGCGCAACGTGACCGGCACCTTGCCACCCAGCGCGGCGACCCGGAACGGGATCGAGATGGTGGTCTCGATTTCCTCCTCTTCCTGGCCGGGCCCCTCACCGCTCCCGGCGCGCCGACCGAAGATCGACGAGAAAAGATCGCCCAGCCCCCCGAACGAGCCGAGATCCGAGAGATCGAACTCGACGCCCGGGCCGCCGGACGTCGATGCACCCGAGTCGAACGGCCGCCCCGCACCGGCGTACGCGCCGTAGCGGCGCAGTTGGTCATATCTCTTGCGCTTCGCGGGGTCGCTGAGGACGTCGTGCGCCTCGTTGATCTCCTTAAAGCGGTCGGCGGCGGACGGATTGTTGGGGTTGCGGTCGGGATGGTACTGCTTCGCGAGACGGCGAAACGCCTTCTTGATCTCGTCAGTCGTCGCCGTCTCGGACACGCCCAGAACCTGGTAGTAGTCCCTCGCCGACGCCATCAGCCGGTCTCACCCTGCCACGTGAGCACCACGACGCGCGCCGCCCGGATCAGCGCGCTGCCGAGTTGATACCCGGGTTGCAGCACCGCTCCGACCGTGTGATCCTGCGCGCGGTGCCCAGCCGGTTGGGTGGTCACGGCCTCGTGCAGGTTGGGATCGAATGGTACCCCGGCCTGATCGATCCGGGTGACGCCCAGTTGCTCGAGCTGCTTCCACACCTTGCGCTCGACCATATCGACCCCGTCGTGGATCGTCCGGGCGTCGGTTTGGGCGGGATCGACGTGGGCAAAGCGCGCCAGGTCGTCGAGTGCGTCCACCAGACGCCCCAGCAGGTCGGCCTGCGCCCGCCCCCACAGCTCGGTGCGCTCCTTGACGGCGCGCTTGCGGAAGTTGTCGTACTCAGCGGCGAGCCGCAGGTACTTGTCCTTGAGGTCGGCGAGTTCGGCTTCGAGCCGCGCCACCGCCTCTTCGGGCGGCTCGACCAGCGCGCCCGACCCCGTGGGCTCGGCGGCGGCCGGATCCCGCGGCTGGGACGACGCGGCCGGCGGGCCTTGCTCCTTGTTGTCATTCATCGCGTTGCGCTTCATCAAGCAATCGGTATGCCGCTGGGTATCCGCCGTTTTGACGGTCGTCGGTTGCGCGGGCAACCGGAAATGACTACGCGACAAGAAGATAGCCCGACCAACGAATGCTGTCGAGCTTGCGGGTGCGTGCGCCGTGACGGCGGACGACGCGCCGTGGCCGGGGAGACCACGCGTCAGCGCCCCGAGAGGCGCGCCTCGAGGAAGGTGAGAATGTCGCCGAGCACGGCAGCCCGCTGGGGGTCGTGCAAGAGCTCGTGATACATCTCGGGATACCAGCGGACCTGGACCGCGCCTTTCAAGCCGTCGGCGAAGGCGCGACCCAAGTGGGCGTCAACCACTCGGTCCTCACCCGCAAGCAGGAACAGGAGCGGCGACTCGATGCGGTCGCGGTCGGCGGCGACGGCCTGCTGCGCCCACTGGATCTCGCGCCACGCGCTCGGCGTCATCACGTGATGAACGTCCGCGTCCTCCGTGTAGGCGCGGTTGACGGCGGCGTCTCGGCTCAACGTCTCCGGGTCGACGTCGGCCGGCAGGGCGACCGTGGGCCACAGATCGGCGAGCAAACGGGCGAGGAGGCGCTTCCACACGGGCGGCACGAAGGCGAGCCCAAGCCACGGCGAGCCGATCACGGCGGCGGCGAGCGGATCGCTCGGCTGGGTCTCGAGGTAGCGCAGCGCGACCAGGCCCCCGAACGACAGTCCCATGAGCACCTGCGGGCGGTCGCTCTTGAGCCGCACGACCCGTCGGAACGCCTGCAGGTCGCCCAGCAGCTGACTGAAGCGCGACAGGTGGCCGTGGCGGCCGCCCGAGCGGCCGTGTCCCCGCAGGTCGAGCAGGTACGCCGAGAACCCGGCCGCGCGCAACCGCTCCCCGAGCTCGCGCCACCGGCCCGCGTGATCGAACCAGCCGTGCAACATCAGCACCGCGGCACGCGGCGCCGCGGCCTCGTACATGTCGTACTCGAGCTTCGTGCCGTCGGGAGCGGTGAGCGCCGGCATTCAGGACTCCGCGAGTTGGCGGCGTAACAGGTCGAGCGCGGCCTGCGCCGCGCGCCGGCGGATCTCGTCGCGGTCGCCCGGGAAGACGCGCCGCACGGTGCGCTCGGCGGTGTGGACGCGCGTGGCGAGCCACACCGTTCCGACGGGCTTATCGGGCAGGCCGCCGCCCGGCCCCGCGATCCCCGTCACGGCGATCGTGGCGTCCACGGCGAATAACCGCTGCGCCCCCTCCGCCATGGCGCGGACCGTCGCCTCCGAAACCGCCCCGTGTGCCTCCAGGACATCGAGCGGCACCTTGAGGGCAGCCGTCTTGATCACGTCCGCGTACGCGACGACGCCGCCGATGAACGTGTCCGACGCGCCCGGAATATTGGTGATCCGCTCGGCCACGAGGCCACCGGTGCACGACTCGGCGATCCCCAGCCGATGCCGGCCCTGGCGCAGCCGCTCGAGCACCACGGCCGCGAGATCGGCCGTGTCCTCGCCGTAGGCGCCGTCGCCGACCGCGGTCCGCAAGCGGGCCACCGCGGCCGCGAGGCGCGTCTCCGCCTCGGGGCCGGCGAGCCCCCAGGCCGTGACGCGCAGATCCACGCCGTCCACCGAGGGGAGATAGGCGAGCGTGAGTGGCGCGAGCTCCGCTTCGATCGGCCCGATCCGTTCGGCGAGGGCCGACTCGGGGGCGCCCGTAGTCCGCACGCTGCGGGACAGCACGACGGCGCGCTCGCCCCCGTGGCGCTGCACGAGGCGCGGCAGCACCTCCTCGGCAAGCAGGCCGCGCATCTCGCGCGGCACACCCGGAAGCAGCACCACGGTGCGGCCGTGCGCGTCCTCGATCCACAGCCCGGCGGCCGTGCCGCGCGGATTGGGCAGGATCGTCGCCCCCTCCGGCACCTCGGCCTGCGTGCGATTGATCGCCGGCATCGGCCGCCCCAGGCGCTGGAACCGCGCCTCCAGCCCCGCCAAGAGCGCCGGATCGAGCACCAGCCGCTTGCCGAGGAGCTCCGCCACCACGGTCTTGGTGAGGTCGTCGGCCGTGGGGCCGAGGCCGCCCGTCGTGACGACGAAGCCCGTGCGTTCGAGCGCGTCCGCGACCGCGCCGCGCACCGCCTCGGGCCGGTCGGCGACGGTGGTGTGGCGGGTAATCTCCACCCCGGCGGCGGCCAACGCGCGTCCCAGCTCGGCAGCGTTCGTGTCCACGGTGTAGCCGAGTAACAACTCCGTGCCGATCGTGAGGACCTCGAGCTTCACCCGCTGTCCTTCATGACCCGGAGGAGCGCGCGGTAGCGGTACAGGTACACGACGAGCGAGTACACTGTCAGGAGGATCGCGCCGGCGAGCGTCACCGCGACGACCGCTCCGTGAAACTCGTTCCAGAACGTACGGAACCAGCCGGCCCAGCGATGCGTCGCGAGGGCGTCCCTCCACGCGAACCAGAACAGCGTCGCGCCGATGAAGACGTTCTGCACGACGGCCTTGAGCTTCCCCGGACCCATCGCCGGAATCACGACCCCGCGCCGCTTGGCGAAGAACCGAAACGCGGTCATCAGCAGCTCGCGGCCGACCAACAGCAGCGCCACCCATACCGGCAGGCTCCCCCACCACGGGATGCGGTAATCCACGAGGATCGTGGGATGACGGGTGAGCCAGAAGATCGGGATCAGGGTGGCGAAGAGGAGCAGCTTGTCGGCGATGGGGTCGAGTAGCTGACCCAACTCGCTCACGGTGTTGGACCGGCGCGCCAACCAGCCGTCGATCACGTCGGAGGCCGAGGCCATGAGAAAGATCAGGAACGCGATGACCTTGGGCCAGTAGCCCTGGATGAAGGGCAAGAGCGCGATCACTGGCGTGAGGCAGATACGCGCGAGGGTGAGGATGTTGGGCAAGGTCCACCGCATGAGACCGTCCGCCTAGCTCAGCGTTTTCAGCACCATCTTGCTGCACGTCTTGAGGGTGTCAAACACTCCGTCGCCGCGGGTCGCCACCGCCTCGAGGTAGGGGGCGTGACCGATCCACTCGTGCCCCGCCCGCTCGACGAGGCTTTCGCCCGCGTGTATGGGATCGGGGACGACGCGTTGGAGAGCGGGCTCTTCGATCGGCCAGCCGGGGTTGAGAGAGGCCTGCAGGTCGCGGATCGGTGCCGCGTTGGGCAGGTCGCGCTTGTTGTACTGCACGACGAACGGGATCTTCGTCAGGTCGTAGCCGTACTCCGCCATGTTGTCGTACAGATTCTGCATCGACTCCACGTTCGCCTCCATCCGCTCAATTTGGCTGTCGGCGACGAACACGATCCCATCGACCCCCTTCAGGATCAACTTGCGGCTCGCGTTGTAGTACACTTGGCCCGGCACGGTGTAGAGGTGGAACCGGGTCTTGAAGCCGCGGATGGTGCCGAGGTCCACGGGGAGAAAGTCGAAGAATAGCGTGCGCTCGGTCTCGGTGGCGAGCGAGATCATCTTGCCGCGCGTGTTGGGGGAGACCTTGCCGTAGATGTGCTCCAGGTTGGTCGTCTTGCCTCACAAGCCCGGCCCGTAATACACCACCTTGCAGTTGATCTCGCGGGACGCGTAGTTGATCATCGACATGGGCGCGTCCCCTCAACCGAAGAGTTTGTCAATTTCGTCTTCCGCCCCTTCAAGCAGCCCCTTCTCGGCCTTGGTCGGGCCCGCGCCGACGCGGTTGAACATCGCCTCGAACACCTTCGAGAGATGCTCAACGGCGCCCTTGCCCTTGAGCTTCACGAGGCCCAGGGTGGTGCGCTGGTCGAACAGCACCACCAGGATGACCCGTTTCGCGACGTCGGCGAGGAACATCGATTCCTTTTCGCCTTGGTGGACGAGGGAGGCAAACTCGTGCTCGCCGATCATCTTCGCGAGCTGGTCGTTGGCGCTAAAGTCGGCGGCGGTGAGCGAGGCGAAGGCGGTGGAGTCGAACTGCGGCGGGTCGCCCACGGTGGCGACAAGCTGACCGGTGCGGTCCACCAGCAGGGCGCAGCGGGCGTTCGACTCGCGCAGGAACGCCTGCAAGTGCTGCTGGATCTGCTTGAAGTCGTTCTCCGAGAACGACCAACTCGCCGCACCCGCCATCACGTGCCCCCGGGTCAGTCGGACTCGGCCATGTCCCGCCGCGCGAGCAGTGCCTGCGCGATCGTCACGCCGTCGGCGTATTCGAGATCGCCGCCCACCGGGAGCCCCCGCGCGATGCGGGTCACCCGGATCCCCGTCGGCTTGAGGAGCTGCTGGAGATAGGTCGCCGTGACCTCGCCCTCCATCGAGGGGTTGGTCGCGATGATCACCTCGCGCACGCCCGACCCGTTCGCGACCCGCTCCACGAGCCGGTCGAACCGCAACGCCTCGGGCCCGACTCCCTCGAGCGGGGAGAGCCGCCCGCCCAGCACATGATAGCGTCCCCGAAACCGCCCCGCGCGTTCGATCGCGGTCACATCGGAGGCTTCTTCGACCACGCAGACGACGCTCGCGTCGCGACGCGGATCACTGCAGATGGCGCACGGGTCGTCGTCGGTCAGCGTGCCGCAGGTGGCGCAGGCTCGCACTCGCTCGCGGACGGTGCGGATCGCATCCGCCAACCGCACGGCAGTCTGCACCGGCTGCTTCAGAAGATAAAACGTGAGCCGCTGTGCCGTCTTCCGCCCGATCCCGGGGAGCTGGGCCAGCTCCGTCACGAGATCATCGATGGCCGACACGACGGACTACAGCGGCGGCTGAAACGGGAACGGCAGGCCCGAGGCGAGCTTTTTCACCTCCGCCTGGTACAGCTCGGCGGCGCGCTGCTGCGCCTGCGACACCGCGGCGAGCACGAGGTCCTCGAGCATCTCCACGTCGCCCTGGGCGACGGCCTGGGGGTCGAGCTTGATGGCGCGGATCTGCCCGCGCCCGTCAGCGGTGGCCTGCACCATCCCCCCACCCGCCGAGCAGGTCACCGTCTGCTGCGCCAGCTGAGACTGGATCTCCGACCACCGGAACTGCATCTGCTGCCCCAACTGGAGCAGACTGGATAAATCCGCCATACGTCGAAAGTTACCCCTCGCCCAAACGGGTGGCAAGCTATTCCAATAACTCCAAATCTAGCGCGTCCACGGCCGCGTTGAGGCTCGGATCCTGGGCGCGCAATGTCTTGAGCCGCGCGTCGCGCGCTGTGTCCTCGGTGAGCCGCGCCGGGCGCCGCCGCGCCGGCTCGCCGCTGCCGGCGCCCTCGAGCCGCACGCGCACCGCCTCGAGGGCGTAGCGTCCCACGAGCTGGGCGACGGCTTCGCGCTGCCGCTCGATCCCCTCGGCGGGCACGGCCGTGCCGTCCAGCAGGCGGAGCGTGAGCGTCGCCCCGTCGACACTAGCCACTGTGGTCTGCTCGAGCAGCGCGCCCAGCAACGGGCTCTTAACGCGCGCGTCGGCGACGATGCGCGGCCACAGTGCCTGCAGCCGCTCGAGCGTCAGGGGCCCTGGGGTGGGGGGCGTGGGGGGCGTGGGGGGCGTGGGGGGCGTGGG
>DATBCS010000190.1:0-4383 GCA_036270315.1 Gemmatimonadales bacterium | reverse complement strand
CATCGATGGCGCTCTCTTTCAACAGGCGAGCGCTGCGGGCGAGGCCGCTGACGGCGTGGAAGCGCAGGCCCGCGGGCGCCGCCGCGGCCCACTCCGGTGCGGCGGCGGCATCGCACAGGATCACCGCGCGGCAGCCGGCCTCGGGTCTCGGCGCCGGCGCCAGGGCGATGAGGTCCCACAGCTCGGACGTCTGTTCCGCGGCGGGCGGTCGCACCAGCACCACGGATCGGCCGCGCTCCAGCGCGGCTTGCGCATCTGCCACCGTCACACGGTCCTCGGTTGTCAAAGGGCGGGGTGTCGCGAGGGATGCTAGCGTCGGGGAGTTGGAAAGGCAACGGCACCGCGGGGCGACGCTGGCACCAGCTGCTCGCCTGCCGAGCCCCCAGGCGCGCGCCGCTGGTTGCGCCCGCCCGCCGCCTCTGGCTATGCTGTCGCCCATGACGCCCGCGCCCGGCCTGTCACCGAACCTCCAGCACCTCGAAACGTCCGCGACGATCGCCATCTCGCAGGAGGCGAAGCGCCGCAAGGCGGCGGGCGAGGATGTGATCGACCTCGGCGCGGGGGAGCCCGACTTCCCAACGCCGTCGCTCGCCGCGGAGGCCGGAATTCGCGCGATCCGTGAGGGGAAGACGCATTACCCGGCGAACGAAGGCATTCTGGAGCTGCGCGCCGCGGCGGCGAAGCATCTCTCGCTCCTCTCGGGCGGGCGCCCGGTCAATGCCGACAACCTCGTCGTCTCCAACGGCTCGAAGCAGTCGCTGTTCAACGTATGCTTTGCCCTGTTCGGTCCGGGGGACGTGGTCGCGATCCCGGCGCCGGCGTGGGTGTCCTACCCGCAGATCGTGCATCTCGCGCGCGCCCGGCCGGTGCTCGTCTCCGGGGACCCCGAGTGGAGTCTCAAGGTGAGCGTGCGCGACCTCGACCGTGTGGTGCCCGGCGCGCGCGGGCTGCTGCTCTGTTCGCCCTGCAATCCCACGGGCGCGGTGTACACGCACGCCGAGATCAAGGCCATCGCCCAGTGGGCGCGCGACCGGAAGGTGTGGGTGATCGCGGACGAGATCTACCGCCGCATCCACTACGGGACGGGGCCGGCGCCGTCGTTCCTCGATCTCCCGGACGATCTGCTGGAACGCGTTGTGGTGATTTACGGCGTCAGCAAGGCGTACGCGATGACGGGGTGGCGCATTGGCCTGGCGCTCGCCCCCGGGCCCGTGGCCAAAGCGGTGGCCGCGCTGCAGTCCCACACCACGACGGGCGCGAATCATCCCGCCCAGTTCGCCGCCGCCGCCGCGGTCGGGGACGAGCGGGTCGAACAAGACGTGACGCGGATGGTGGCCGAGTTCCGCCGGCGGCGCGACGTCGTGGTCGGGCGCTTCCGACAGGACTTGCCGGGAGTTGAGTTCGTCGATCCCCTGGGCGCGTTCTACTTCTTCTTCCGGGTCGACTCGTTCGGCGGGATCGGCGGCGCGGAGTTCTGCACTCGGCTCATCACCAACACCGGCGTGGCGCTCGTCCCGGGCGCCGCGTTCGGTGACGACCGCTACGTCCGACTCTCCTACGCCGCGGCGCCCGAGAGCCTCGCCAAGGGGCTGGACCGGATCATCGGGTTCGCAAAGAAGCTCGGCGACTAGAGCTTCGCCACGCGGTGGCTCAGCACCTCGATGCCGTTGTCCGTCATCACACAGTCGTCTTCGATGCGCACCCCGAACTTGCCGGGCTGGTAAACCCCCGGCTCGCTCGTGAACACCATGCCGGGCTCGAGACGCGTCTCGTTGCCCTCCACCAGGTAGGGCGGCTCGTGGATGTCCATGCCGAGGCCATGGCCGAGGCGGTGGGTGAAGAAGGCCCCGTACCCCGCGTCCGCAATCACCTTGCGCGCGGCGCGGTCCAGCTCGTGGCATTTGGTGAGCAGAGGGCGACCCAACGCGATTGCGGCGGTCTGCGCGTCGTGCACGACGTTGAAGACCTTGCGGAACTCCTCCGGCGCGTGGTCGCCGAACCAGGTGGTGCGCGTGATGTCCGACTGGTAGCCGCCGACCCGGCAGCCACAGTCGATGAGGACGACGGAGTCGCGCTCCAGCGCCTGGTCGCCGGGGCTGGCGTGGGGGAGCGCGCTCGACGGGCCAAACTGCACGAGCCCGCCGCCCTCGGCCCCGCGCTGCTGCATCTCGCGGGACAGCGCGCGCGCCGTGTCCCGCTCCGTCACGCCCACGGCGAGCGCCGCGACTGTAGCCGCGATCGCCGCTTCCGTGATGTCGATCGCGCGGCGGATCAGCGCCACCTCCTCGGGTGCCTTCACGATCCGCAGCCGTTCGGTCACGGGCGCCGCGTCCACGAGCTTGGCCCCCCCGAGGGCGTCGGCGAGCCGCAGGAACGTCGCGTACGCGGTGGACGACTCGAGCGCCACGGTCGCGCGGCCAGGGGTCTTCTTGAGGCCGCGCGCGACGTTACCGACGAGCCCGTACGGATCGGCCTGCTCGGCCCAGCCGCGCACGTCGGCGATGGCGCCGTGGCGCGTGATGCGTTCCACCTCAAACGACGGGCATACCACGGCGGGCGCGCCGGTCACCGGCACGACCAGCGCGATCAGGCGTTCGCTGCGACCGGGGTTGTAGCCCGTGAAGTACTCGTAGTTGGTCGAGGGTGTCGCGAGGAAGAAGTCGATCTTGCGGGTGGCGAGTTCCGCTTGGAGGCGCCCCACCCGGCGGGCGAAGACTTCCGGCGCCAGGGCCGGTTGCTGCGGCGCGGCCGCGGCCGCGCGTGCCCCGCGCCCGTTCGCCGCTCCGCCGGAGCGCCCCGCCACGAACGCCGCCCCGGCGGCCCCCGCCATCCTCACGAACTCACGCCGTTCCATTGTGCTAGCCCCCCCGTGCGGTGCGGCCTATATTATCCGCCCCGCGGAAACGCTGGAAGGTGCTGGTTCCGATGACCTTCGAAGCACGCATCGAGCCGCTCGACGGCAAACTGCCCAAGGTGAGTTACCACTGGGACCCCGAAACGGACATCCTGTCCGTTGCCTGCAAGGGGGCGGGCAAGGCGACCGGGCTCAATGGCACGGTCGATCTCGAGGGGGTGGACGGGTCGTTCGTGGTGCTCGATGTCGCCGGCGGTTGCTTGCGGGGGGTGGACGTCGTGACCTGGCCTGACGATATCCGCACGCGCGACGACCTCGCCATCCCGGAGGCGGCGCAGGAGGGCCGCGTCATCTTTCCCAGCCGTCGGTCGCAGCCTGGCATCGCGGCCGTCGAGGTGGATACGGCGTTGACGCTCGAGAAGAACCCGGTCGAGTCCGTGTTCCACATCCGCGTGGGGCGCGCGCGGGTGGATACCGTCGTGCGCATCGCGGATCGGCTGCTCGTCGAGGTCGACAAGAGCTCGCGGCTCGCTGGCTTGTGGTTTCTCGACGTCCCGCCCTTCCCCAACGTCGAGGCGACCGCCTGAGCGTGGACGAGCGGCTCGAGCGCTACGTCACCGAGCTGTTCGCCCCCGAAGATGCCGTGCTGGCCTCGATCCGCGCGCGGCACGACAGCCTCAAACTCCCGCCGATCCACATCTCCCCGGACGAAGGGAAGCTGCTGTACGTCTTGCTGCGCGCCGTCGTCGCAGCACGGGTCCTCGAGATCGGTTCGCTCGCCGGGTACTCCGGCGTCTGGCTGGCGCGGGCGCTCACTGCCGGCGGCACGCTCACGACGATCGAGAAGGACCCGCGCCACGCGGAGCTTGCGCGGCGGGCTTACGCCGAAGCAGGACTCGCCGGGCGCGTCCGCTTGATCGAGGGGCCCGCGCTCGACGTGCTGCCGACCCTCGCCCCCGGGTTCGACGCGGTGTTCGTGGATGCCGACAAGGCGCCGCTCGCGCAGTACTTCGAGTGGAGCGTGCGGCTGCTCCGTCCCGGTGGGCTGCTGCTGTGCGACAATGCCTTCTTCCACGGGGCGGTCGTGGATCCCGCGGATCACACCGCCGAGGCGGAAGGGGTGCGCGCGTTCAACCAGCTCGCGGCGCGGGACCCGCGGGTCGTGGCGGCGGTCACGCCGATTCGCGATGGGCTCGTCATCGGCGTCAAGGTGCTCGGGTGAGCGACCCGCTGCCACGGCTCGGCGGGCTCCCCGAAGCCGAGAAGTACGAGCGCCTCGCGGAGCGGGTGCCGGGCCTGTGGTGGAGCGACGCCGGCCCCTTCGTCGGGTTACACGAGCTCAACGTGGCGCGGGTGGCTTACTTCCGCCTGGTGTTCGGCGGCTTCGCGGGGAAGCGCGCGCTCGATGTGGGGTGCGGCGGTGGCATTCTCGCCGAGGCGCTCGCGGCGCAAGGGGCCGTGATGACGGGGATCGATCCGTCGGAGAAATCGCTCGCCGCGGCGCGCGAGCACGCCGCGCGCTCGGGCGT
>DATBCS010000189.1:0-1581 GCA_036270315.1 Gemmatimonadales bacterium | reverse complement strand
CTCGACGCCAAGCGGGCCAAGCGGCTCGATCGGTTTTCCCAGCTGGCCGTGACGAGCGCGCGCTTCGCCCTCGCCGACGCGGGTCTCGATCCGACGCGCGAGGATCGCGATCGGGTCGGTGCCATGATGGGCTCGGCCTTGGGGGGCGTAGCGTTCGCGGAGTCGCAGGTCCCGGGCTTTCGCGTGGCCGGGCCGCGCGGCCTCGACCCGGCGCTGGCCCTCGCGGTCTTCCCCGGGGCGGCGAGCTGCAACATCGCCATCGAATTCGGGTTCACCGGGCCCAACTCGACCAACGCGATGAGCTGCGCCTCGGGAACGATCGCCGTGGGCGAGGCGTTGCACGCGATCCGTGGCGGGCGGGCCGACGTGATGCTGGCGGGCGGCGCCGAAGCGCCGCTCGCGCCCATGACCTACGCGGCGTTCAGCGTGATCCGCGCCATGAGCACGCGAAACGACGACCCGGCGCACGCCTCACGGCCGTTCGACGTGAGCCGCGATGGGTTCGTGATGGGTGAAGGGGCCGCGGTCCTGGTGTTGGAGGAGCGGGAGCGCGCGCTGGCGCGGGGGGCGAGGGTGTACGCGGAGGTGGCCGGGTACGGGTTCACGAACGACGCCTACCACATGACCGCGCCCCGCCCCGACGGCCTCCAGGCGGCCCGCGCCATGCGACTGGCGCTCGACGACGCACGCGTCGCGCCCCCGGAGGTCGGCTACATCAACGCCCACGGGTCGTCCACCCCCCTCAACGACTCCACGGAGACCCAGGCGATCAAGCGGGTGTTCGGCGATCACGCCTACCACCTGAGCGTCAGTGGCACGAAGGGTTATTACGGCCACGCACTCGGCGCGAGCGGCGCGATCGAGGCGGCGATCTGTGCCCTCGCCATGGAGCGGCGCTGGCTGCCGCCCACCATCAACCTCGAGCGCCCCGATCCGGCCTGCGACCTGGATTGCTTGCGCGGTGACGGGCGCGCGGCCTCGCCCGACGTCGTGCTCACGAACTCGTTCGGGTTTGGCGGGATCAACGCCGCGATCGTGCTGCGGCGCGCGTAGCTCCCCGCCGCAGATTCGCGTAGATTGGCGCGGCCCACAACCTCGAGGACGTCGCCATGCCCAAGCAGCTCCGGCCCCTGACGGCCGAGTTCATCGGCACGCTGCTGTTCGTGTTCCTGGGCGCGGGCAGCGTGGTGGCGGTCGCCGGCGCCGGCACCGGCGCCAGCGGTGTCGGTCCGCTCGGCGTGGCGCTGGCCCACGGCATCGCGATGGGCGTGATCGTCTCCATGACGATGAGCATCTCGGGCGGCCACATGAATCCCGCCGTCACGTTCGGCCTGTGGATCGCGAACCGGATCGGCGGCCGGCTGGCCTGGCAGTACGTCGGCGCGCAGATCCTGGGCGCCGTGGCCGGCGCGGGCCTCGTGAAGGCGTTCCTGCCGCGCCTCGCGGTGGCGATGGCCCTCGTGGGGACGCCACGGCTCGCGAGCGATGTGACGTTCATGCAGGGGGTCTGGATCGAGGCGCTGCTGACGTTCTTCCTGGTCAGCGCGGTGTTTGGCACGGCGGTGTCGTCCGAGGCGCCCA
>DATBCS010000188.1:0-3521 GCA_036270315.1 Gemmatimonadales bacterium | reverse complement strand
CCCGGCCGACATCCCCGAGGCGGAGCGGGACTACTACCTCGAGCGCCTCTACCCGAGCTACGGCAACCTCGCCCCGCGCGACATCGCCTCGCGCCGCGCCAAGGAGGTGTGCGACGCCGGCCGCGGCGTCGGGCCGGGGGGCCACGGCGTGTACCTCGACCTGCGGGACGCGATCGCCCGGCTCGGGCGGCAGGTGATCGCCGAGCGCTACGGCAACTTGTTCGAGATGTACGAACGCATCACCGGGGAGAACCCGTTCGAGCGGCCGATGCGGATCTATCCCGCCCCCCACTACACCATGGGCGGGCTGTGGGTGGACTACAACCTCATGACCACGGTCGAGGGGCTGTACGCGATCGGCGAGGCGAACTTCTCCGACCACGGCGCCAATCGGCTCGGTGCGAGCGCCCTGATGCAGGGGCTCGCCGACGGCTACTTCATCCTCCCCTACACCATCGGCGACTATCTCGCCCAGGCGCGGCTCCCGAAGCTCGATCCGACGCACGCGGCGTTCCGCCAAATTGCGGCCGAGGTGAGCGAACGCGTCACCCGGCTGCTCGCGGTGAGCGGGCGCAAGAGCGTGGACGCGTTCCACCGCGACCTGGGCGAGGTGCTGTGGGAGCGCTGCGGCATGACGCGCTCCGCCGCCGGCCTGACCGCGGCGCGCGAGCAAGTCGGCGCGCTGCGCGAGGCGTTCTGGCGCGACGTCTACGTGGGTGGACGCGGCGCGGACTTCAATCAGGCGCTCGAGCACGCGGGCCGCGTCGCCGACTTCCTGGAGTTCGCGGAGCTGATGTGCCACGACGCCCTCGCCCGCGAGGAGTCGTGCGGCTGCCACTTCCGCGAGGAGTACCAGACCCCCGCGGGCGAGGCGCAGCGCGACGACGGGCGCTTCGCCCACGTGGCGGCGTGGGAGTTCACTGGGGTGGGCCAAACGCCGGTACGGCACCAGGAGCCGCTGGCGTTCGAAACGGTCCACCTCGCGCCCCGGAGCTACCAGTGAGGGTCACGCTCCATGTGTGGCGCCAGGCCGGCCCCCGGGCCCCGGGGGCGTTCGTGCGCTACGACGTGACGGACGTCAGCCCCGACATGTCCTTCCTCGAGGTGCTCGACGTCCTGAACGAGCAGCTCAGCGCGCGGCGCGAGGAGCCGGTGGCCTTCGATCACGACTGCCGCGAAGGGATCTGCGGGGCGTGCGGGCTGGTGATCAACGGCCGGCCCCACGGGCCGCAACGCGCCACCACGGCGTGCCAGCTGCACATGCGAACGTTCGCCGACGGCGCCGCGCTGTGGATCGAACCGTGGCGCGCCCGGGCGTTCCCGCTGGTGAAGGATCTGGTCGTGGACCGGAGCGCGTTCGACCGCCTGGTCCAGGCGGGCGGCTTCATCACCGCGCGCACCGGCAGCGCGCCCGAGGCGAACGCGGTCCTCGTCCCCAAGCAGGCCGCCGATCTCGCGATGGACGCGGCGGCGTGCATCGGCTGCGGCGCCTGCGTCGCGGCGTGCCCCAATGCGTCGGCGATGCTGTTCGTGGCGGCCAAGGTGTCGCACCTCGGGCTGCTGCCGCAGGGGCAGCCGGAGCGCGGCACGCGGGTCGTCCGGATGGTCGCCCAGATGGATGCGGAGGGGTTCGGGGCCTGCACCAACCACGGGGAATGCATGGCGGCGTGCCCCAAGGAGATCAGCCTCGACTTCATCGCGCGGCTGAACCGCGATCACCTCGCCGCGACCCTCGCCCCCCCGCCCCGGGGGAAGGAGTTCACGGGCGCGGCTTAGAGCTTCACCGCCGCCATCGTGTCCTTCACGGCCTGGGCGGACTTCTTGAGGGCCGCCTGTTCCTCGGCCGACAGCCGCACTTCCAGCACTTTCTCGAGCCCCTTGCGCCCCAGCTTGCACGGCACGCCGCAGTACATCCCCGCCAGCCCGTACTCCCCCTCGAGCCAGGCGGAGCACGGGAGCACCCGTTTCTTGTCGAGCACGATGGCCTCGACCATCTGGACCGCGGCCGCTGAGGGCGCGTAGTAGGCGGAGCCCGTCTTCAGGAACGCCACGATCTCGGCGCCGCCGTTGCGGGTGCGCTCCACGATCTTGTCGAGCGTCGGCTTGCCGAAGAAGTGCGTCACCGGAATCCCGGCGACCGTGGTGTAGGAGATGAGCGGGACCATGGTGTCGCCGTGGCCCCCGAGCACCATCGCCTGGATGTCCTCGACCGAGACCTCCAGCGCTTCGGCGAGGAAGGCGCGGTAGCGCGCCGTGTCGAGCACGCCGGCCATGCCGATCACGCGGTCGCGTGGGAATCCCGTCACCTGCTTCATCACCCAGCACATCACGTCGAGCGGATTCGACACGACCACGACGATGGCGTCGGGGCAATTCAGCCGGATCTGCTGCGCCACCTGTTTCACGATGTCGGCGTTGGTGCGCACCAGGTCATCGCGGCTCATGCCCGGTTTGCGCGCGATGCCGGCGGTGACGATCACGAGCTCGCTGCCCGCGGCCAGGCGGTAGTCGTTCGTACCGACCACCCGAGTGTCGAACCCCTCGATCGGCCCGGCCTGCCACTGGTCGAGCCCCTTCCCCTGGGGGACCCCCTCGATCACGTCTACGAGCACGACGGTGCGCGCCAGCTCCCGCTCGGCCAACCGTTGGGCGGCGGTGGCGCCGACGTTGCCGGCGCCGACGACGGTGATCTTCTGGAACACGTGAGGACGTCGCGGTGTGAGGTGTGGACAACATATACCGCGCGCCCGACCCGTGGAAGCACGGACGCCGCGCGCCGGGCCGGATCACCCGCCGCGCGTGTGCATCTCGCGATGGGGGTCGGCGCGCAGCGAGGCCATTGGGTACAACGCCCCCCGCGCGGCCACCGCGAGGCGCTCCTCGGCGCCGCGGTCGCGGCGGCCCTGCCAGGTCTCCCGGATCAGCGTCTCGAGCTCGGCGTCGGTGGCCCCGCCGCGCAACGGCGCGCGCAGATCGATGCCCTGCGCCGCGTAGAGGCACGTGAGCCACGTCCCGTCGGCGGTGAGCCGGCTGCGATCGCAGGTGCGGCAGAAGGGCGCCGTGGTCGAGGCGATGACGCCGAACGTCGCCCCGTCGGGCAGCCGGAACCGTTCGGCCGGCGCGCGGGCATCGCCGGGGAGCGGCACGATCGGCCCATAGCGGTGGCTGAGCGCGTCGAGCATCTCGCGTCGCGTCACCACTTGGTCCATGGACCAGCGGGTGGCGCCGCCGACGTCCATGTACTCGATGAACCGCACCTCGGCCGCCTGGGCCCGCGCGAACTCGAGGAGGGCCACCAGCTCGTCGTCGTTGAAGCCGCGGATTACCACGCTGTTGAGCTTGAGGCCCGCGAACCCGGCGTCGCGCGCGGCGGCAATCCCGGCGAGCACGTCGGCGTGCCGCCCGCTCTTCGCGAACGCGAGCATCCGCTCGGGCGGCAGCGTGTCGAGACTCACCGTGACGCGGGCGAGCCCCGCCCGGCCGAGCGCCGTGGCCTGCCGCGCGAGCAACAGCCCGTTGGT
>DATBCS010000187.1:0-11758 GCA_036270315.1 Gemmatimonadales bacterium | reverse complement strand
CGGGCAGCCGGAACCGCTCCGCCGGTGCGCGGGAATCGCCCGGGAGCGGCACGATCGATCCATAGCGGTGGCCGAGCGCCTCCAGGATCTCGCGCCGCGTCACCACCTGGTCCATCGACCAGCGCGTGGCCCCGCCGACATCCATGTACTCGATGAACCGCACCTCGGCCGTGTGGGCCCGCGCGAACTCGATGAGGGCGCCCAACTCGTCGTCGTTGAAGCCCCGGATCACGACGCTGTTGAGCTTGAGCCCAGCGAACCCGGCGTCGCGCGCGGCCGCAATCCCGGCCAGTACGTCGGCGTGCCGCCCGCTCTTGGCAAACGCGAGCATCCGCTCGGGCCGCAGCGTATCGAGACTCACCGTGACGCGGGCGAGCCCCGCCCGGCCGAGCGCCGTGGCCTGCCGCGCGAGCAACAGCCCGTTGGTCGTGAGCGCGAGGTCCGTGACGCCCGGGGTGCGCGCGAGCATCCCCACCAGCGCGGCGAGATCGTGCCGCAGCAACGGCTCGCCGCCGGTCAACCGCACCTTGTGCACCCCGAGGCGGGCGAACACCCCCACGAGCCGGGCGAGCTCCTCAAACGTGAGGATCGAGGCGCGCGGGAGCCACACGTACTCGTCCTCCGGCATGCAGTAGCGGCACCGCAGGTTGCACCGATCAGTCACCGAGACCCGCAAGCTCGCGAGCGGGCGATCCAGCCGGTCGCGCACCGCGTCAGACATGGGAGGGCTTCGCGGTGGGCCGGCCCGCGGGGTCGACCCAGACGGCGCTGCCGTCACTGCGCAGCTCCTTCTTCCAGACCGGGATGCGCCGCTTCACCTCTTCGATGACGAAGCGGCACGCGTCGAACGCCTGCGCGCGGTGGGGCGCCGCCGCCGCGATGGCGATGCTCGCCTCGCCCGTGGGAATCGTGCCCAGCCGATGCCGCACCGCAATCCGCGCCTCCGGCCAGCGGGCCCGGGCGTCGGCGACGAGCCGGGCGAACTCCCCCTCGACCATCGCCTCGTAGGCCGAGTACTCGATCGCCGTCACACCGCCCTCCGCCGGCCCGGCGCGCACCGTGCCGAGAAACGCCGCCGTGCCGCCGCATTCGGGGGCGGCGACTTCCGCGAGCAGCTCGGCCAGCGCCAGCCGCTCGCGCGTGAGGTAGGTCAGTGCCCCGCCGGCAATGGGGGGGAGCAGCGCCACCTCGTCCCCATCTTGCACGCGCGCGTCGAGCTTCACGTGCTTCAGATTCACGGCTGCGAGCGGGCGCTCGGGGATCCCGCCCGCCCCGGGGACGTCGTCGCGCACCCGCCGCACCACGTCCCCCACCGTCGCTGGCAGCGAGACCGAAACCGCGGCTTCGGTGCGCCCCACGAGCTCCGCGTAACGGGCGAAGAATCGCACGCGCACGGTCGCCGAGGTCGGGGAAGCCATGCCCGCAAGATAGCCGCCGTCAGTTCCCCGTGGAACCGCTCGCGAGGCCGCGCCAGATCCGCTGTTGTTTCGCGCTCGGCGCCGCGGCGGCGGTCACGCGGATGCTCTGCGTCGCGCGCTCGCGCACCTCGCCGCGCAGGGTGAGCGGCTGCCCGCCACGCTCGACCACGATCACGAGCGGGGCCCCCGCATGGCCCTGGTTGTGCTGCCGGAATTGCACCGCCCAGTCCATGTCCGGCCGCGGCTCGACATCGCCCACCTTGACGAGCACGTCCCCCGCTTGGACCCCCGCGACGGCGGCGGCGCTCCCGGGCACCACCCCCGCCACCACCAGCCGTCCCTGCTCGGTCGGCTGCGCGTTCACGCCGAGGAACGGCGTCGAGCTCTCCTGGCGCTGGAACGCGATCCCGGCCTTGGCGAGGATGGCCTCGTAGGGCAGCGGGTCGCGGCCATGGATGTAGCGCCGGTAGAACGGCTCCGCGTCCGGCACCCCGACCTCGCGCAACAGCCCGACGAGATCCGTCGTCGTGAAGCCGCGCTGCCGCTCGTAATACCGCGTGTACAACGCGCGCATCACGTCGTCGAGGGTGTGGCGGTTGTCCGTGGCGTCGCGGATCGCGATGTCGAGCAACAGCCCCGTGAGCGCCCCCTTCGGGTAGTAGAGCTGGGAGCTGTTCACGAACACTTCGTTGATCCACGTCGCGACGCTCCCGTCCTCCTCGCTCCACGGCTCCGGGGTCGACTCGACCTGCTCCGCATCCTGCGCCACGTTCGCGAGGAAGCGCTCCGCCGTCCACAGCCCCGTACGCAGATTCGTCAGGTCGGCGTAGTAGTCCGTCACGCCCTCGGACCACCACAAGAGCGGGGTATACTGCTCGGCGCGATAGTCGTACGGCCACATTGCCGCCGGACGGATCCGCTTGACGTTGAAGAGGTGGAAATACTCGTGCGACATGAGCGGCACCATGAAGTCCCCGAGGTTCCCGCCGGCGTCGGCGAACCCGAGCTGCGGCATGATGTCGAACTGCGACGCGCTGTGCTCCAGCCCGCCGGCGAACGGGATCGGCTCGCGGATCACGTTGAAGAACACCGTGTAGCGCTCATAGGGCGGACCGCCGAACAGCGCGTTCTCGGTGCGCGCGATCTTCTCCAGGTCGGCGCGCATCGTCCGCGCGACCGGCGCGGAGTACGCGTCGGCGGGCCACACCGCGATCCGGATCCACTTGCCGTCCACCGCCAGCGAATCCAGGCTGAACTTCCCCACGAACGTCTCGGCGTCGGCGAGCTCATGATAGCTCGGCGCCGTGTACGGCCCGCCCTCCGGCCCCGACAGCGCCGTGGCGACCCGCCACCCGGCGGGCAACACGAAGCGCACCTCCGCCGGGCGCGCGAGCTGCCCGTCCTCATAGGGAAACACGTTGGTGCCGAGGAACTGCCCGAAGTCGCCCACGAGGCGCGCGAGCGACAGATCGATTGTGTCGGCGAAATAATCGAACTCGACCGTCACGCGCTCGCTCTTGCCCGTGACGACGCGCCACGTCTCCTTGTCGCGCCGGTCCCAGGCAAGCGGCTGGCCCGCGGCGTTGCGCGCGCCGAAGTGGCGCACGTAGCGCGCGTAATTCTGGATCTCGTAGTTGCCGGGGCTCCAGGCGGGCAGCGCCACGTCCATCGTGTCCTTCCCGCGACCGGGAAACTCGGCCTTCACATGGAACAGCCGCGCTGCGGGGGCCGGTACCGACACCTCGTAGCGCACCGGCACGGCAGTCTGCGCCGCCAGCGGCACGGCACTCACGGCCAACACGAGCAACGATCGCACGAAGCGCTCCGGAGCAAGGGACAGGTGTGACTACCCCGCGCAAAACGAAGCGGCCCAGACGGTTAGTCCGGGCCGCTCGGGGATTGGCGCGCCCGCGCCGGGCGTCACGGCGTGACGCGCGCGCTCGCCTCCGCCACCATGGCCCGCAACTCCTTGCTGGGCTTGAAGACAGGCACCGGCCGCGCTGCTACCTCCACCGGGTCGCCGGTGCGCGGGTTGCGGGCCATGCGCGTCTTGCGCTGACGGATCTTGAACGTGCCAAAGCCCCGAATCTCAATGTTATGCTGCTCGGCGAGCGCCGCCTTGACGGCGTCGAGAAAGGAGTCAACAACCCGAGCGCAGTCCTTCTTGGAAATCAGGGGACCGGCAGTGCGAGCAATCTGAGCGGTGACTTTCTCGACCAGATCGGCCTTCGTCATCCATCCCCCTTGCAGGGCCCAAGGGCTGTCCAGACGAGGCGCCAACATACGAGCTTACCTATTGTGTGTCAAGAGCTTGGAGGAACTGTTGGAAGTGGCCCTGGGCGTCGTGTGGGCCAGGCGACGCCTCGGGATGGTACTGCACCGCGAAAATCGGATACTCCCGATGCTTCACGCCCTCCACCGTGCCGTCGTTCAGGTTCAAGTGCGTGACGGCGAGCGCCGACGCCCCCGGCACCCCCCCCGTGTCACCTTGGACCGCGAAGCCATGGTTTTGGGACGTGATAAGCACTTGTCCTGTCGCAACATCGCGCACGGGGTGATTGCCGCCGCGATGCCCGTAGGGGAGCTTCACTGTGCGGCCGCCGAGCGCCAGCCCTAACAGCTGGTGCCCGAGGCAGATCCCGAAGATGGGGAGCGCGCCGTCGGCGAGCTCGCGCAACGTCTTGACCGCGTAGTCCACGGCCGCCGGGTCGCCGGGACCGTTCGAAAGAAACAGGCCGTCGGGCTCGAGTTCGCGCACCCGCGCGGCCGGCGTAGCGGCGGGCACCACGGTCACGCGGCAGCCGTGCTGGAGAAACAGCCGCACGATGTTGCGTTTCATGCCGTAGTCGTAGGCGACGACGTGATGCCGGGCGTCGGCGGGGCCTTCGCTGTACTCCTGGGCGACCGTCGCGTGCGTCGCGAGGTCGAGCCCGTCCATCGAGGGGCTCCGCGCGAGTGCCGCGCGCACCGCGTCGTCCGGCGTCGCGCCCGGCGCCACCGCGCCGCGCATCGCCCCCTGGGAGCGAATGTGGCGCGTGAGCTGGCGGGTGTCGACGTCCGTCACGATCGGGACGCGCGCTGCCGCGAGCCAGTCCGCCAACCCGCCCGTCGCCCGCCAGTTGGACGGCTTCCCCGACAACTCGCGGACCACGACGCCCGCGACCCGGGGCCGGTCGGACTCGACGTCGTCGGGATTGATGCCGTAGTTGCCGATCATCGGCGCCGTCATCACGACGATCTGGCCGAGATAGGAGGGATCGGTGAACACCTCCTGATAGCCCGACAGATTCGTCGTGAAGACGACCTCGGCATACGTGGGCTCGAAGGCGATGGGCGCGGTTCCGGGGAACCAGGCTCCGTCCTCCAGGAGCACGTAGGCCGGGCGGGACTCAGCGATGGGGTGGCGGGCTCTGGCGCGAGGGGGGCGAGTTGCCCGGGGCCGGGGAGGCGGGGGCCGCCGGCGCGGTGGGCAGCGGCAGTGGTGTCGGCTGCACCGGCGCGGGTGCGGGGACGTTGTCCTGGAGCAGCGAGCGGGGCGCCGCGCCCTGCGCCGACAGGATGGCGAGCACGAGCGAGACGAACAGGAAGATGCCCGCACACCACCACGTGATTTTCGTCAGCAGCGTCGTCGCCTGACGCCCGCCCATGAACTGCTCGGTCCCCGCCCCACCACCGAGCGAGGCCAAGCCCCCGCCCTGGCCCGCCTGCAACAGCACGGCGGCCAACAGGATCAGCGCGTCGGGGATGAGAACGCCGAACAGCAGGATGGTGTACATGCGGCGCGGAACATAGCTACGTGGCAGAGGTCTGCACAAGCTGAGCCCACGCCTCGGGCTCGAGCGACGCGCCCCCCACGAGCACGCCGTCCAACTCCCGCTCGGCCAGGAGATCGGCCGCGTTCTTCAGATTGACGCTGCCGCCGTACAGCACGCGCGGGCCGTCGGCGCCGCGGCCGCGCAGCCAGGCGCGGACCTCGCGATGCACCGCCCCGGCGTCCCCCGGGGTCGCGGTGCGTCCCGTGCCGATCGCCCACACGGGCTCGTAGGCCACCGCGAGCCGGTTCAACGCCGCCGGGTCGAGCCCGCCCAAGGCCCCCGCCAGTTGCCGCGTCACCACCGCCAGGGTGTGGCCCGCGTCCCGCTCGGCCAGCGTCTCCCCGACGCACACGAGCGGGAAAAGCCCCGCCGCGAGCGCCGCCGCGACCTTGCGCCGCGTGTCGTCGTCGGTCTCGCCGAACACGTGGCGGCGCTCCGAGTGGCCGACGAGCGTCGCCTTCGCCCCGGCGGCGAGGACGAGCGGGGCGGACACCGCGCCCGTGAACGCCCCCTTCGGCTCCCAGTAGATGTCCTGCGCGCCCACCCAGAGGTCGCCGCGCTCGCGCGTCGCCTGGGCCACCGCCTCGAGCGACACGGCAGGGGGGAAAAACCACACCTCGCGATCGTCGCGCCGGTTATAGCGCGCCCGGAACGTCTTCAAGTAGGCCCGCGCCTCTTCGGGCCCGAGATGCATCTTCCAGTTGGCGGCGAAGACGAGCCGTCGCACCGGTCTCACCGGTCGTCGAGCGCCGCGACGCCGGGGAGCGGCCGCCCTTCCAGGAACTCGAGCGCGGCGCCGCCGCCGGTCGACACGTGAGTGAACTGGTCCTCGAACCCCGCGACCGCGGCCGCCGAGTCTCCGCCCCCCACGACCGTCGTGGCCCCGCGCTGGCCGGCCTCGGCCAGCGCCGCGGCGATCGCCCGCGTGCCTGCGTCAAACGGGGGAGTTTCGAACACGCCCATCGGGCCGTTCCAAAACACCGTCTTCGCCGCGAGGAGGCGCGCCCGATAGTCGAGCCGCGTGGCCTCGTCGATGTCAAAGGCGGCGCCGTCGGCGGGGATGCGATCGCTCGGGACCGCGCGGCGCTCCGCGGCGCGCGCCAGACTCGGCGCCACGACCACCCCGCGCGGCAAGATGAGCTTCGTCCCGGAGCGCGCGAGCAGCGCCTTCGCGACGTCCACGCGGTCCCGCTCCACCAGCGACCCGCCGACCTCGAAGCCGAGCGCCAGGAAGAACGTGTTCGCCATCGCCCCGCCCACCAGGATCTCGTTCACCCGCGGCAGCAACGCCTCGAGCACGTCGATCTTCCCCGAGATCTTGGCGCCCCCCAACACCGCGACGAACGGACGCCGCGGGTTCGTGAGCGCGTCGCCCAGGTAGCGCAACTCCTGCTCCATCAAAAAGCCCGCGACCGCGGGCTTCAGGAGATGCGCCACCCCCTCAGTCGAGGCATGCGCGCGATGGGCGGAGCCGAACGCGTCGTTCACGTAGAAGTCCCCGAGCGCGGCGAATGTCGCCGCGAGCGCGGGATCGTTCGCTTCCTCCCCGGGCCAGAAGCGGGTGTTCTCCACCAGGGCCACGCCGCCCCGCGGCAGGCGCCGGGTCACGGGCCCGCCCGTCGCTGGATCGACGATGAACTCGACCGGCGTGCCCAGGACCTGCTCCACGTCGCGCACGATGCGCTGGAGCGACAGCGCGGGATCGGGCCCCGTGGGCCGGCCCAAATGCGACAGCACCACCACCCGGGCGCCCTTGTCCCGCAGGTACTGGATGGTGGGCAGCGCCGCCCGGATCCGCGTCGTATCGCTCACCCGGCCGTCCTTGAGCGGCACGTTGAAATCGACGCGCACCAACGCGCGCTTGCCGTCCAGTGCCTCGGGCGGCAGGTCACGCAAGCTGCGCTTCGTCACTTGCCGGCGATGTAGGCGAGCAGGTCGACGCAGCGGGCGGAGTAGCCCATCTCGTTGTCGTACCACGACGACACGTGCAGGAATGTGCCGTCGATCACGTTCGTCGACAGGGCGTCGACGATGCTGGAGTGCAGGTTTCCGACGTAATCGGCCGAGACGAGCGGTTCGTCGCTCACGTCGAGGATGCCCTTGAGGCTCGTGCGCGCGGCCTGCTTGAACGCCCCGTTCACGTCCTCGATCGTGGTGCGCCGCTCGAGCTCCGCCGCCAGTTCGACCACCGACACATCGGGCGTGGGGACGCGGAGCGAGATCCCGTCGATCTTCCCTTGCACCTCGGGGAGCACGAGCCCTGTCGCCTTGGCGGCGCCGGTGGTGGTCGGGATGATGCTCAGGGCCCCCGCTCGCGCCCGCCGCAGGTCCTTGTGCGGCAGGTCGAGGATCGGTTGGTCGTTGGTGTAGCTGTGCACCGTGGTCATGAAGCCGTGCTTGAAGCCCCACGAGTCGAGCACGACTTTCACGACGGGCACGAGACAGTTGGTCGTGCAGGAGGCGTTGGAGATGATGTGATGCTTCGCCGGATCGTACTTCTGGTGATTCACGCCCATCACGATGGTGATGTCTTCCTCCTTCGCGGGCGCCGAGATCACGACCTTCCGCGCCCCCGCCGTCAGGTGCTTGGCGGCGTCGGCGCGCGACGTGAACCGGCCCGTGCTTTCGAGCACCAGCTCCACGCCTAAGGCTTTCCAGGGCAGCCGCTCGGGCTCCTTGACCGCGGACACCTTGATGGACCGGCCGTTCACCACGAGGGCGTCGCCCTGGGCCTCGACTGTGCCCGGGAAGCGGCGGTGCACCGAATCGTATTTGAGCAAGTGCGCGAGCGTCTTCGTGTCCGTGATGTCGTTCACGGCCACGATCTCAAGGGCCTCCTGCCCGAGCACCAGCGCCGCCCGCAGCACGTTCCGCCCAATGCGACCAAACCCGTTGATCCCTACCCGGACCGCCATCGCTCTCCCCTCACGTGAAATTCCCGGTTACGGCCGCCCCGCTGGGCGGCGCTTCGCCACGTTCGCCCGCTGCTCGACCGGTGTCAACGCCGCCGGCCCGCCGCTCACGCGCCGAGCGCGCGCTGCACGGCGGCCCGCATTACCTCGAGCGGCGCCACGTGGCCCGGGAAGAAGCGGCCGAACGCGGCGGCCCCTTGGCGCACCAGCACCTCCCGCCCGTCGTCGGCCCGCACGCCCGCCGCCCGCAACGCGCGCACCCAGCGCGTGCCGCCCGGGGCGTACACGAGATCGAGCGCGGCGCGGAGCCGCGGTACGCGCGCCAAGTCCACCGGCACGGGGTCGCTCTCGCGCAGGCCCAGCGGCGTGGCATTGATGGCGATCTCCGGCGCGAGCGCCCCCCGCGCCGGCTCCGCGTGGACGCCGCGACTCCGGGCCCACTCGGCGAAGCTCGTGGCGCGCGCGGCCTCGCGCGACACGACATGGAGCTCGACCCCCAGCTCGCCCGCGGCGATGGCGACCGCCCGCGCAGCGCCCCCGGTGCCGACGACGAGCCAGCGCCCGGCGCCATCCGCGTCGAGTTGCCGGACGCTCGCGACAATCGCGGCGACGTCGGTGTTGTCGCCCACCAGCACGCCGTGCTCCGCCCAAAAGGTGTTGCACGCCCCGACCCGCGCGCACAACTCCGTTTGCCGCGCCACGCAGCGCGCCGCCGCCTCCTTGTGCGGCACCGTCACGTTGCCGGCGCCGCCCACCGCGGCGAGCGCGCCGAACCGCGCGCTCAGGGCGGACGCCGGCGTGGCGAGCGCGACGTAGACGGCGTCGAGCCCGAGGGCGTGGATCGCCGCGTTCTGCACGAGCGGGGACAGCGAGTGACCGACCGGCTCCCCGATCACCGCCAGGAGGCGCGTCTTAGCGCTGACTTCCACGCGCGAACTCCTTGACGATCCGCTCGACGGCGGTGTGGAGCAGCGCCTCGAGCTCGCCACAGGTGTCGCGGTAGACGTCGAGCCCGCCGCCGAACGGGTCGCTCACCTCGGCGTCGTCCCCCTCGCGCCCGGCGTACTCGCCCAACACGAAGACGCACCCCTCGCCCCCGAGCTCGTCCACGCGGGCACGGTGGTGGCGCGCCATGGTGAGGATGAGATCGGCTCCTTCGACCAGCTCGCGCGTCAGCAGACGCGCGCGGTGGCCTGACAGGTCGAGGCCCCGCTCGAGCCCCACGAGGTAGGCGCCTTCCGAGGCCGGTGCGCCGTCCCAGGCGCCGGTGCCGGCCGAGGCGACGTCGATGGCGTCGATGGCGCGCTCGGCGAGGGCGCGCTGGAGCAGCGCCGCCGCGAGCGGACTGCGGCAGATGTTGCCGGTACACACCAGCAGGATCTGGGTCGTGTGCGTCCCCTCGGTCACGGCGCCAAGCGCCCCGCGGCGCGCCGCAGCTCGGCCAGCGTGATGGCGCCTTCGCGGATTAGCCGGGCTGCGGGCCGCGTGCAGTCAACCACGGTCGACGACGGCGAGTTCCCCAACACGCCGCCGTCGAGCACGAGCAGCGTGCCGGCCGCCACCGCCGACGCGAAATCGCGCGCGATCGCCTCGACCCCGGGCGCCGGCGGGTCGCCCGGCAAGTTAGCGGATGTCGACGTCACCGGCTCCCCCAACGCGCTCGCTAACTGTGCCATGCCGCGGTGCGACGTCCACCGCACGGCGATCCCGCCCTCGGGGCCCCGCAGCAGATCGGGCAGGCGACCGCTGCCGCCCGGGAGGACGAGCGTCAACGGGCCGGGCCAGAACCCGCGCGCCAAGGCGCTCGCCGCCGCGTTGAAGGCGAGCCCCTGGGCCTCGGCCATCTCCCGGTCCGCCACTAGTAAGAGGAAAGGCTTGTCGGCGCGCCGCCCCTTCAGGCGCGCGAGCGCTTGCACGTCGGCTACCCGCGCCCGCGATCCCAGGCCGTACACGGTCTCCGTGGGATACGCGATGAGGCCGCCCGCCGCGAGATGCGCCACGGTCGGTGCGAGCGCGGCGCGCACGTCCTCGTCGGTGCGAAACGGAAGCGGGTTCACCCGAGCTCACGCGCCATCGCCTCGGCGATCCGGAAGTCGTCCGCCGTCGTCACCTTGAGGTTGGACGCCTGATCGGGGACGACCTCGACCGGCAACCCGGCGCGCTCGCACAGGGCGGCGTCATCCGTGGGCGCCGCGTCGCCCGGCCCGAGCGCCGCGTACGCGCGCTCGAGCATGTGGCGCGGGAACCCCTGCGGCGTTTGCGCCCGCCACAGCCCGTCGCGCCGCACGGTGCGGGCGATGCGCGGCGGGACCGCGACCTCCTTGAGCGTGTCGCTCAGGGGCACGGCCGCCACCGCGCCGACGCCGGTGCGCGCCGTCCGAATGACGGCGTCGATCGTGTTGCGGCTTACAAACGGCCGGACGCCGTCATGCACCAGCACGACGCCGACCCACGCGGGAAGCGCGCCGAGGCCGGCGCGCACCGAGTCCGCCCGCGTGGCGCCCCCGGCCACGAGCAGCAAGCGCTCGCTCACGAGCGGCCCGAGCCAGTCCGGAGGGCGCGCGGCGAACCCGGCTGGCAGCGCCACGACCACCATGCCGACCCCCGGGTGGGAGGTGAAGGGCCGCACGGTGCGCAGTAACAGGGGGACGCCCTGGATGGGGCGGAACTGTTTCGGCTCGCCCGGTCCGGCGCGCACCCCCGCCCCCGCCGCCACGATCACGACGCCGACGTCAGGCTGCGAGACGTCCGGCCAGTTCACCGATCCCGTCCATCCCGACGAGGACGAGGCCGTTCTCGCCCACCCGCGCGCGCGCCGACAGGAACACCCGCCGGAACCCCTGGCGCGCCGCCTCGCCCAGCCGCCGCTCGAGCCCCGCGACCGGCCGGATCTCGCCCCCGAGCCCGACCTCGCCCACGAACAGCGCGTCGGCGGGCAGCGGCCGGTCGTGCACGCTCGACATCAGCGCGGCCATCACCGCCAGATCGGTCGAAGGCTCGAGCAGCCGCACGCCTCCGGTCACGTTGACGAAGACGTCGAGCTGGCCGAACGGCAACGCGGCGCGCCGCTCCAGGACCGCCAAGAGTACGGCGAGGCGGCGGTGATCGAGCCCGGTCGCGACCCGCTGCGGCGTCCCGAACCCGGCCTTGGACGCGAGCGCCTGAATCTCGACCAGGAGCGGCCGCGTGCCTTCCATCAGGGCGGTCACCGCGGACCCCGAGACGCCGGTCTGCCGTCCCGCCAGGAAGAGCGCGGCGGGATCCGGTACCGCCTCCAGTCCCGACGCCGTCATCCGAAAGACCCCGATCTCGTCGACGGAGCCGAACCGGTTCTTCACGGCCCGGAGAATCCGGTGGTCGAGGGTGGCTTCGCCTTCGAAGTAGAGCACGGTGTCGACGATGTGCTCGAGCACACGCGGACCGGCGATCGCGCCTTCCTTGGTGACGTGGCCGATGAAAAGCAGGGCAATGCCGTTGCGCTTCGCGTGGCGCGTGAGCTGCGCCGCGCACTCGCGCACCTGGGCCACCGAGCCCGGCGCTGATTGCAGCGTCTCCGACCAGAGCGTCTGGATCGAGTCGATAACGGCGACGCGGGGCTTGGCCGAATCGAGCG
>DATBCS010000186.1:0-3769 GCA_036270315.1 Gemmatimonadales bacterium | reverse complement strand
TCCACCTCCAAGATCGGCGAGGATCAGATCTTCTACGCCAAGCAGCGGGGCCTGTCCGCCGAGGACGCGGTGTCGATGATCGTCAACGGCTTCTGCAAGGAAGTCTTCAAGGAGCTGCCGATGGAGTTCGCCGTGGAGGCGCAGCGGCTGCTCGGCATCAGTCTCGAAGGGAGCGTCGGTTGAGCGAACACCCGTTGCTCGAGGTCACGAACCTGCACGCCGCCGTCGAGGGGCGCGAGATCCTGCGCGGCGTCGACCTCACGGTCCGGCTCGGCGAAGTGCACGCGATCATGGGCCCCAACGGCTCGGGCAAGAGCACGCTGGCCCAGGTGCTCGCGGGGCACCCGGCCTACCAGGTCACGGCGGGCAGCGTGCGCTATGCGGGGAAGGACCTCCTCGCCCTGACCCCCGAGGACCGCGCGCGGGAGGGGGTGTTCCTCGCGTTCCAGTACCCCGTGGCGATCCGGGGCATCACCAACGCCTACTTCCTGCGCGCCGCCGTGAACGCGCGGCGCAAGTACCGGGGCCAGGAGGAGCTCGGCCCCGTCGAGTTCATGGACGTGCTCGCGGAGAAGCTGCAGACGATCGGGTGGGACGACAGCTATCTCACCCGCCCGGTCAACGAGGGATTCTCGGGCGGCGAGAAGAAGCGCAACGAGATCCTCCAGCTGGCCGTGCTCGAGCCGACGCTCGCGATCCTCGACGAGACCGACTCGGGGCTCGACATCGACGCGCTCAAGACCGTGGCGCAAACGGTGGAGCGGCTGCGCCGCCCCGACAATGCCACCGTGGTCGTGACGCACTACTACCGCATCCTCACGCACCTCCAGCCGGACGTCGTGCACGTGCTCGCGGGCGGCCGGATCGTGAAGTCGGGCGGCCCGGAGCTCGCCCTCGAGCTCGAAGCCAAGGGCTACGACTGGCTGCGCGAGGGCACGGCGGCGGCATGACCGCTCGCCAGGACGTCACCGCGCGCTACGTCGCCGAGTTCCAGGCGTTCGCCGGGAACGGCGCCGCCGGGGCGCCGGCGTGGCTCAAGGAGATTCGCGCCGGCGCGATGGCGCGCTTTGCGGCGCTCGGGTTCCCCACCACGCGCCAGGAGGAATGGCGCTTCACGAGCGTGGCCCCGCTCGCCGAAGCGCCGTTCGTGCGCCCCGAGGGCGGGATCCCGGACGCGGCCGCGGCGGCCGCCGTCGTCGCACGCGGGCTCGGCGCCGGGCCCCGGGTGGTCTTCGTGGACGGCCGGCACGCGCCCGGCCTCTCGTCCGTGGCGGGACTGCCCGCGGGGGTCGTCGCGCAGAGCCTCGCCGCGACGCTCAGCGGCGACGCGGCCGTCCCGAGCGAGGTGGCGCGGCGCCATCTCACGCGTCATGCGCGCTGGCAGGAGAACCCGTTCGCGGCGCTGAACACCGCCTTCCTCGCCGACGGCGCGTTCGTCTCCGTCCCGACCGGCGTCCGGCTACGGCAGCCGCTCGAGCTCCTCTTCCTGGCGAGCGGTCCCGCGGGCGGGCGCGACCCGGCGGTGTCGCATCCGCGCAGCCTCGTGGTGGTCGAGCCGGGCGCCGAGGCGGCGGTGATCGAGACCTACGCCGGGGTCGCCGACGCGGCGTACTGGACCAATGCCGTCACCGAGGTGGTCGTGGGCGACGGCGCGCACGTGGAGCTGTTCCGCGTGCAGCGCGAAGCCGCGGAGGCGTATCACGTGGCCACCACGCACACGCACCAGGGGCGCGACAGCTACCTCGGGCTCCACGTCGTGACGCTCGGCGGACGCCTCGCGCGGCACGACATCACCACGGTGCTCGGCGGCACGGGGGCCGAGCTGGTCCTGAACGGTCTGTATCTCCTGGGGGACGCCCAGCACGCCGACCACCATACCGTCATTGATCACGCCGAGCCGCACGGCACGAGCCACGAGTTCTTCAACGGCGTGCTCGACGCGCGCGCGCACGGGGTCTTCACCGGCCGGATCATCGTGCGCCCGGGGGCGCAACGCACCGACTCGAAGCAGACGAACAACAACCTGTTGCTGTCGACCGAGGCCCGGGCCGATAGCCAGCCTCAGCTCGAGATTCACGCCGACGACGTGAAGTGCACCCACGGCTCGACCGTAGGGCCGGTCGATCCGAACCAGCTGTACTACCTCCGCAGCCGCGGCCTCTCCCTCGAGGCGGCGCGGAGTCTCCTCACCTACGGCTTCGCGGCCGAGATCCTGGGGCGCATGGAGCACCCCGACGTGCGTGGCCCGCTCGACCGGCTGGTGCGCGAGCGGCTCGGCTGATGCTCGACGCCGGTCGCCTGCGCGCCGACTTCCCACTGCTCGCGCGGCGGGAGAATGGCCGCCCGCTCGTCTACCTCGACAACGCCGCCACGACGCAGAAGCCCGAGGCGGTGCTCGCCGCGATCGCCGATTACTACCGCACCACCAACGCCAACGTGCACCGCGGGGCGTACACACTCGCGATCCGCGCCACCGAGGCCTATGAGGCGGCGCGCGAGAGCGTGGCGCGGTTCGTGCACGCCTGGGCGCCCGCGGGCGTCGTGTTTACGCGCGGCACCACGGAGGCCTTGAACCTCGTCGCCGGGTCCTACGGGCGCGCCACCGTGCGGGCCGGCGACACCGTGGTGGTGACGGCCATGGACCATCACTCGAACATTGTGCCGTGGCAGATCCTGTGTCAGGAACAGGGCGCCACGCTGCGGATGGTCGAGATTACCGAGGACGGGCGCATCGATGTGGCGGACTTCGGCCGGGCGCTCGAGCAGCGGCCCAAGATCGTCGCCCTCCCCTACGTCTCGAACGCCCTCGGCACGGTGAACCCGGTGGCGGCGCTCGCCACGCTGGTGCACGCGGCGGGCGGCGTGGTCGTGGTGGACGGCGCGCAGGCCACGCCGCACCTCCCGGTCGACGTGCAGGCGCTCGACTGCGACTTTTACGCGCTCTCGGGGCACAAGATGCTCGGGCCGATGGGCTCGGGGGCGCTGGTCGCGCGACCCGCGCTGCTCGACGCGATGCCGCCCTACCAGGGCGGGGGCGAGATGATCGCCCGCGTGTTCGACGACCATGCCACCTACAACACGATCCCGCACAAGTTCGAGGCGGGGACGCCCAACGTGGAGGGCGCCGTGGGCCTGGCGGCGGCGATCGCCTACCTCGAACGCATCGGCCTCGAGCGGATCGCCGCGCACGAGCAGGCACTCGCGCAGGCCGCGATCGAACGGCTCACCCAGATCGAGGGGGTCACCGTGTACGGCCCGCGCGACCACCGAGCAGGCGTGGTGTCGTTCACCTACGGGGACATCCACCCGCACGACATCGCCACCATCCTCGACCAGGACGGCATCTGCATCCGTGCCGGGCACCATTGCGCGCAGCCGCTGATGCGGCGGCTCAACGTGGCCGCCACGGCACGGGCCTCGTTCTACCTCTACAACGGACTGGACGACGTCGACGCCCTCGCCGGGTCGCTCGTCAAGGCGGGAGCGCTGTTTGGATACGTCCCCGCCTGAGCCGCAGCTCAGCGCCCTCTACCAGGAAGTGATCCTCGACCACTACCGGCGACCCCGTAACAAGGGGCCGCTCGCGGAGGCGACGCACGCGATCTCGCTCACCAACCCGCTGTGCGGCGACGAGATCGACCTCGCGCTGCGCCTCGAGGGGGATGTGATCAAGGAAGCGCGCTTCGTGGGCCGCGGCTGCTCGATCAGCCAGGCCGCCGCGTCCATCATGACCCAGCTCGTGAAGGACCGCTCGGTGGCCCAGGCCCGG
>DATBCS010000185.1:0-5195 GCA_036270315.1 Gemmatimonadales bacterium | reverse complement strand
CAGGGCCACGCCGCCCGCTGCGCGCGCCTCGAGCTCGATCTCGACGCCCTGACGCCGGCTGGCGCCGCCGCTCGTGACCACGAGCGTCGCCGGGTTGATCGTCTGCTCATTGCTCACGTCCATCCGAAACAGCGCGAGGCTGCCGCTTAGCCGGCGGGTGTCGAGCTTGATGCCGGTCTCGTACGCCCACTCGGTGATGAACGGGAGCGTGGGATCGGTGATCACGCCGTCGGTTTGGCGAAAGCCGCGCGACGCATTGGCGTAGAGGTCGACGGGAAGGCCCAGGTGATACAGCGCGCCGACCTTGGGCGAGACCACGGCTTTGGCGTGGCTCGTCGCGCCCCCCGCGGCAGGGGCGTCGCGGGTGTCGACCGCATCCACGCGCCCCCCGAGCAGCAGCCGCAGGTGCGGCGTCACGTCCTCGGTCGACTGCAGAAACAGTGCGCCCGACGCCTGCCGCGCGGTTACCACCGTTTGGGCCGAGTCGCGCAACCGATTGGTGGTGAACCAGTTCTCGTAGTGGGCGTGGTCCCAGCGGCCCTCGGTGCCGAGGGTGAACTCGCCCCGCGGCAGCACCCACGTGAGCGCGCTGGTGAGCCCGAACCCGTAGCGCCGATCCTCTTCCTCCGTCTGGCTCCCCGACCCCTCCGTCGCGCCACCGGCCGGCGGGATCGTGAGGTAGAGTTGCCACCGGCCCTGGGTCGCGTACAGCGTGGTGCGCCACAGGAGCGCGGCGTTCGCGAGCACGCGCAGGCTCACGCGCTCCTGGGCGCGCCGCTTGAATCCTCCGTCGGTCGGATTGGCGACGATGTTGTACGCCCCGGCCGTGAAGTGCGCGTCGGTCAGGTATCCCGGCGAATCCCAGCCGGTAGCATACAGTTCGACCCCGGCATCGAGTGTGGTCGCGGGCGCCAGCCGGTGCACGAGCCGCGCATGGGCCTGGCCGAGCGTATAGGCGCTGTGCGGCCGCCAGCCATCCTCGTGCACGCCCCGCAGGCCGAACACCCCGGCCGTGGTGTCGTGATCGAAGCCCGTGAGGAGCGCGCTCTCCGCGCGCCCGTGGGAGCCGGGGTCGAGCCACAGGCTCACGCCTCGCAGATGCTCGACCGTGCGCGCGTTCACGACGCCCGACATCGCGAAGTTGCCGTACAGGGCGCTCGTGGGGCCCTTGAGCACGTCGACGGCTGCGAGCGCCTGCGGGAACAAGAGGTTCCAGTCGTTATAGCCCTCGGCGTGGCCGTTCACCGGCTCGTTGTTCGGGACGCCGTCCACCCACAGTGCGAGATCGGTCGAGTGATCCGAGCTGAAGCCGCGGACCGCCGCGTCCGACGCGAACCCCGGTCCTTGGCCCTGGGCGTGCACCTCGACCCCCGCCGTCTGCCGCAGCAGGTCGTAGGCGTCGGTCGCGGGCGTCCGCTGGATCGCCTGGGCCGACACGTGCGCCGCGCTCCCCGGCTCCTCGCGCCGCGCCGGGGTGGTCGTGACCGTGACGGGCGCCAGCTCGATCGGGCGGCGGGTGAGGGAATCGCCGTGCTGGTGAACGCTGTCGCGCGGCGCCGGTTGTTGGGCCCGCGCGATCCAGGGCATCGCCACGAGGGCGACGAGAATCATACGCCACGACATAGACAACCTCTGCGTGCGCAAGGGTCGGCGAGCGCTGGGCTCGCCGTCGTCGAAGTTCAGCTAGGGGCTACGACGGGACCTAAGCGAAGCGGAGGGGCGGAGGACCGAGGGGGAAGGGGAGGCGGTGCTGACTGGAGAACCGGGGAACCCGCGACCTGCCGGCCCGCAGCGGCCGCGGCGAGGACCGCGCCGGGGACGCGACGTGGGGCGGGGCGCCCGGGACGGCGGGGGCGCTCGCGCACGTGGGCGGGCACAAGTCGCAGCACTGCAGCGGGTGCGAATGATGACCGGGGGCCGGCGCGCCGGAGTGATGGCCGGCGTGGGGCAGACGCGTCATCCCCACGAGCATGGCCGGCGTCCACGTCACCGAGGCCGCGATCAGCGCAAGCGCGACCGCCGTCTTCAGGGTGCGGGGCAGGTGACGCAGCGCGCGGCGCATGGGTTCAAGTGTACGTGAGTGTTTGGCTGGCGCAACCCCGCCCGGGCCGTGTAGACTGCACCGACCACGACCGCCGGATGGCGCCCGCAATTCCCGAAGGAGCCCCGCCGCATGGGTGAGCGCATCGAGTTCCAGGACGGGCGCTGGATCGTGCCCGATCGGCCGATCGTCCCCTTCATCGAAGGGGACGGCACGGGCCCGGACATCTGGCGCGCGGCGCGGCGCGTTTTCGACGCGGCCGTCGAGCGCGCGGCGCCTGGGAAGCGCCGGGTCGAGTGGGTCGAGATTCTGGCGGGCGAGAAGGCCTTCAAGGAGACCGGGAGCTGGTTGCCGGACGCGACGCTCGACGCCATCCGCGCGCACCGGGTTGCGATCAAGGGCCCGCTCACGACGCCGGTGGGCGGGGGGATCCGGTCCCTGAACGTGGCGCTCCGCCAACTGCTCGATCTCTACGCCTGCGTCCGCCCGGTGCGCCACTTCCCGGGCGTCCCGAGCCCGATGCGCCAGCCCGAGCGGCTCGATGTGGTGATCTTCCGCGAGAACATCGAGGACGTGTACGCCGGGATCGAGTATCGCGCCACGAGTCCCGAGGCGGACGCCCTGATCGCGTTTCTCACCGAGCGCTTCGGCGCGAAGATCCGGCCGGGGAGCGCGATCGGCATCAAACCGATGTCGCAGTTCGGGAGCCAGCGGCTCGTCGCCAAGGCGATCGAGTACGCGCTGCGCGCCGGGCGGCGGTCGGTGACGCTCGTCCATAAAGGCAACATCATGAAGTTCACCGAGGGGGGGTTTCGCGAGTGGGGCTACGCCGTCGCGCGCGAGCGCTTCGGCGGCCGCACGATCCCCGAGGCGGAGCTCCGCGGCGGCCAGGCCGCGGGGCGGGTCGTCATCAACGATCGCATCACCGACGCCATGTTCGCGCAGCTCGTGCTGCGGCCCGACGAGTACGCGGTGCTCGCCACCCCGAATCTGACGGGCGACTTGTTGTCCGACGCCGCCGCCGCGCAGGTGGGCGGGCTCGGGCTCGCGCCCGGCGGCAACGTGGGCGACGGCTACGCGGTGTACGAAGCCACCCACGGCACGGCGCCGAAGTACGCGGGGCAGGACAAGGTGAATCCCGGCAGCCTGATCCTCTCGGGCGCGATGATGTTCGAGGAGCTCGGCTGGACTGACGTTGCAGCCGCGATTGTGCGCGGCCTCGAGGGCGCGCTCAGCGCGCGGCGCGTCACCTACGACCTGGCGCGCCTCATGCCCGACGCCACCGAGGTCTCGACCTCCACCTTCGCCCAGTGCATAATCGATCATGTCTAAGGTGACGAGCGCGGTCGTGGCCGCGCCGCTCGCGCAGATCGACACACCGCTCCTCGCCGTCGCCCTCGCCCAGGGCCAAGCCGTCCCGGCGGGGCTCGCCGAGCTCGACCGCTCGAGCGGCGGCGGCGTGGCCCGAGCCCTCTCGAGCGGGGACTTCAAGGGGAAGCGCGACGAAACGGTGCTGCTCTATCCGGGCGGCGGGAAGGCCGCGCGCGTGCTGCTCGTGGGCCTCGGGAAACCGGGCGAGGTGACGCTCACGGCGCTGCGGCGCGCGGCCGCCGTGGCGGCGAAGCGGGCCCGGGCGCTCGGCGTCACGCGGCTCGCCGTGGCCGTGGTGCCCGAGGCTCGCAACGGCATCGCGCCACGGGACCTGGGGCAAGTGGTGGTGGAGGGCGTCGCGCAGGGGGCGTGGGCCTTCACCGAGCTCAAGGCGGCGCCCGAGGACCCGCGGCCCGAGCTCGACGGCCTGGTGATCGTGTGCGAGGCGGCGGAGTCCAAGCAGGTGACGGCCGGTCAGCGGGTGGGCGAGGCGGTCGCCGCCGGGCACGAGCTCGCCCGCACGCTCCAGATGCAGCCCGGCAACGTGTGCACGCCGAGCTATCTGGCCGAGCAGGCCCGCGCGCTGGCCGAGCGGCACGGCTTGACGGTCACGGTGCTGGACCGGGCGGCGTTGCGGCGCGAAGGTATGGGCGCGCTGCTCGCCGTGGCACAGGGGAGCGCGGAGGAGCCGCGTTTCATCGTCCTCGAGTATCGCGGCGCGGGCGACGCCGCGCCGGTGGCGCTCGTGGGCAAGGGCGTCACGTTCGACTCGGGCGGCATCTCGATCAAGCCGGCGCAGAACATGGAGGAGATGAAGTTCGACATGTCCGGCGCCGCCGCGGTGCTCGGCACGTTCGAGGTGCTCGGGCGCCTGAAGCCCAAGCTCAACGTGGTGGGCCTTGTGCCGGCGACCGAGAACCTGCCGTCCGGCACGGCGGTGAAGCCGGGTGACGTGATCAAGAGCCACTTCGGCAAGACGATCGAGATCATCAACACCGACGCCGAGGGGCGGCTCATCCTGAGCGACGCCCTGTCCTACGTGCGACGCTTCCACCCGGCGGCGGTGCTCGACATCGCGACCCTCACCGGCGCGGTGGTGGTGGCCCTGGGGCATGTCGCGATCGGGACCATGGGGAACGACGATGCGCTCGTCGCCGAAGTGCGGGCCGCCGGCAAGCGCGCGGGCGAGCGCTGCTGGCCGCTGCCCTTGTGGGAGGAGTATCGCGAGCTCCTCAAGTCCGACATCGCCGATCTCAAGAACTCCGGGGGCCGGGGCGCCGGGACGATCGTGGGGGGGTGGTTCCTGCGCGAGTTCGTGGAGGGCTACCCCTGGGTACATCTCGACATCGCCGGGACCGCCTACACGGAGGGGGAAGGCCCGCACCACAGCAAGGGCCCCACGGCAGTCGGCGTTCGCCTCTTCACCGAATTCATCCTCCAGCGCGCGGCCGCGTGACGCGGCGCGGCCGCTGGGGGGCCGCGCTGCTCGTGCTCGCGGGCGGCGCGGGGATCCCCCAGCCCGCCCTCGCACAACGCGACACCAGCGCGCGCGCCGACACCACGCGGCGCGAGGCCGCCGTCCGCCGCGACACGACCGCACGCGACACCACGGCCCGCAAGGACTCCACGGCGCGCGACACCACGCCGGCGTACCTCCCGGTGTTCGCGGCGAGCGTGCCCGCGGGTCCGTTGCCACGGGGCACGCGCTTCAGCTTCGTCGCCGACTCGTTCGCGTTGTCGAACATCCAGACCCTGTCCGACCTGCTGAGCCACATCCCCGGCG
>DATBCS010000184.1:0-3445 GCA_036270315.1 Gemmatimonadales bacterium | reverse complement strand
GCCGGCCGCGGAACAGACGTCCGAGCTGTGGGACCTCATCGCCCTGGCGCCGGCGCCGAGACCCGAGGTCGGCTGCCGCGCGGTGATCCTGTGCGATGCCGCCGCCGCACCGGAGTGGGCCGCGGCGGCGCCCGCGGGCCTGCGCTTCCACGCCGTCAGCGGCCTCGCCCGCAGCGCTCGCCTGTTGAAAGAGAGCGCCATCGATGTGCTGGCCGGCGCCGTTACGGACGTGGCGGCGTTGGTCGAGCGAGCCGCGCTCAAGCTCGATCAGGTCGCGACCCTCGTGGTGGCGTGGCCGGAGGGGCTCGTCGCTCACGAGCACGGCGCCGTCCTCGACGCCCTGCTCGCCGACGCGCGCGACGCACGCCGCATCGTGCTGAGCTGGAATCCAACGGCGCTCCGCGACTTTCTGGAGCGCCACGGACGTCGCGCCCTGGTCCTCGGCACGCCCCCCGGCGACGACACGGGCGCGCCCCTCCCTCCGGTCTGTCGGGCCCGCTACTGCATTGTGCCATGGCCCCAACGCCAGCTGGCCGTGCGGGATGCCCTCGACGCCCTGCTTGCCACGCACCCGTTCATCTGGCACGGCGGGCCGATTCCGCCGGCCGCGCCCGACAGCGCGCCACCCGACGCGGTGCTGTGCACCCGCCTCCCGACGCGCGACGACCTTGCCGCGCTGGCGCGGCTCGGCGTGCCCGTCGTGTTCCTGGCGGCGAGCCAGCTGCCGTACCTGCGCTCAATCGCCGCGCTCACCCCACTCCCGCTGCCGTCCGCCGCCGATCGGGGCCGCGACCGCGCCGCAGCGTTGCGCGACCGAGTGGCGCGGCGCTTGGATGCCGGTGGCGTGGACGCGGAACTGGCACTGCTCGAGCCCCTATTCGAGCGGTTCGACGCGGCGGAGATCGCGGCGGCGCTGCTCGCGCTGCTCGGCGACGAAGGCGCGAGCCCGGGGCCCGGGACGACGCCCGAGGCGGCTTCCGGCGCAACGGTGAAGGTCTTCGTAAACGTGGGAAAGAAGGACCGCGCGGCCGCGAAGGATCTCGTCGGCGCCTTGATTCGCGAGGCCGGCGTCTCGAAGGGCGACCTCGGCCGGATCGACGTGCGCGACACGTTCAGCCTGGTGGAGGTAGCGGTGGGGGCGGCCGAGCAAGCCGTGCGGCGGCTCACGGGCGTTACGATCCGCGGGCGGCGCGTGCTGGCGCGGCTGGACCGCCAGGCCTAGCGCGGCTGACGAACCCCCGCAACGCCGACGGGCCGTCCAGCGGGACGGCCCGTAAGTACCACCGGCAGCGTGCGGCGCTATTTCCGGTTGTTGACCGCCATCTTCAGCTGTTTGCCAGCCCGGAACGCCGGAGCGATCGAGGCCTTGATCGTGATCGCTTCGCCAGTCTTCGGGTTCCGGCCCTGGCGCGACGCCCGCTTGCGCGCCTCGAAGTTGCCGAAACCCGTGATCTGCACCTTCGCGCCCTTTTTCAGCTCACCGGCGATGATCCCCTTGTCGTCGAACAGGGCCTCGATCGTCCGGGTCGCATCGGCCTTGGACATCTTAGTCCGCATGGCCAGCGCCGAGGTCAGCTCCGCCTTGTTCACGGTGTCTCCTTAGTGGTGGTCTAGGGCCTGAAAACCCTTGCCAGTCCGCCCCTTTTGCGGGGGGGCACCCGAAAACCCGCATGAAACCGCCACAATATGGGGGTATCCTCAGAAAAACCGCAAGTTTGGGGCACTTCCTTGACCCCTTTCCTCGGCGCCACTACCCTTCCCGCTCGCCCCACACCACCCCGGTGAGGGGGGCGCAGCCTCGCGCCACCTCCCGGCGTCACCGTCAGACACCTGGGGAGCTATGTTCCACGGCACTCGCCCCGGCTGGATCGAGGTCATCGCCGGCGTGATGTTTTCCGGCAAGAGCGAGGAGCTCATTCGGCGCGTACGGCGGGCGGTGATTGCGCGGAAGAAGGTGCAGGTCTTCAAATCCCACCTCGACGCCCGCTATGCGGGCCTGTATTCGGTCACCTCGCACGATGGCGAGACGGCGGAGGCAAGTCCCGTCGACTCCTCTGAGGAGATCATGGGTTTGTGGCGGCCGGAGACGGAGGTCGTAGCGGTCGATGAGGTGCAGTTCCTCGATGACGGGATCGTGGCCGTCGCCAACACGCTCGCCGACCGCGGTGTGCGGGTCGTGCTGGCGGGGATCGACATGGACTTCCGTGGTCTGCCGTTCGGGCCCATGCCCACGCTCCTCGCGATCGCCGACGTCGCGGACAAGCTGCAGGCCATCTGCGTGGTGTGCGGCGGTCCCGCGAGCCGCAACCAGCGGCTCGTGAACGGCAAGCCTGCCTTATGGGACAGTCCGACCATCATGGTGGGAGGCCACGAGTCGTATGAAGCCCGGTGCCGCCACTGTCATCGCGTCCCCAAGGCAGATGAGGATCAGACGGCCCTGCTATAACTCGCGGGGCGGGCGCGTGGCGCCGCGGCGGTCCGCGGCGCAATCCCTCCGTCGACTGTCCGAGCCAATCCCCCCTCCGTGCTAAACGTCGGGCTAACGGGCAACATCGCGGCCGGGAAATCCACGGTCGTCGATCTGTTCCGGCGGTGGGGGGCGACCATCATCGACGCCGACGATCTGGCGCGCGAGGCCGAGGCCCCCGGGGGGGACGTTCTGACCGCGATCGTGCGCCGCTTCGGTGCCGACGTGCTCGCTACAGACGGCGCGCTCGACCGGGCCGCGCTCCGCGCGAAGGTGATGGGCGACCAGGCGGCGCTCGACGCGCTCAACCAGATCGTCCATCCGGCCGTGGGGCGGCGGCGTGACGAGTTGGTGCGCGAGGCGCGCGAGCGCGGCGACGTGCTCGTCGTGAACGACATCCCGCTCCTCTTCGAGGTGCTCGACCCTACGACGTTCGACGTCGTGGTCCTGGTGGATGCACCCACGGCGCTCCGGCACACGCGGCTGCGCGCGCTCCGGGGACTCTCAAGCGAGGAGGCGGACCGCATGATCGGCGCCCAGATGGCGGCGGAGCGCAAGCGCGCGCGCAGCCATGTCGTGATCGACAACGCCGGCTCGCTCGCGGAGCTCGAGCAAGAAGCGCGCACCGTGTTCGCCGAGTTGCGCCGCCGTGCCGCCGTAGGGGCGCTTGGCCACCCGGCGCGCGCGCTGCTGCTCGCCGCAGCGGAGACGCGCGGCCATCCCGCGCTCAACGCCATCGCCGCCCGCTACGGGGATGCGGGGCTCAGCGTACGGCGGGTCAAGGGCGGCACGGCCGCGCTCGCGGCTGCCATGGCGCGGGCGCGACCTGATGCGACGGTCGCGACGGCGGCCGCCGCCGCTGCTGCGGAGGAGGCGTGGCAGCAAGCCGGCCGGCCCGGCGTGCTCGTGTACCTCTCCGAGGACCCGGACCCGGTGGCGGTGCGGCTCGACCTGCGCCCCTGGGGCTATGAGCGGGTG
>DATBCS010000183.1:0-12983 GCA_036270315.1 Gemmatimonadales bacterium | reverse complement strand
GCTCGCGCCCCAGGTGTCGACGTCGAACGTGCCGTTCTTCTGTTCGGACCAGGTGTAGTTGTACTTGAGCGACAGGTTGTGCCGATCCGACAACCGGAAATCGAACTTCGCGAGCGCGGCCCGCGCGTCGTTGGTGCGGGAAATGGGGCCGAAGTCGCCGGCCAGCACGGGGTAGCGGGTGGCAAGGAACGTCTGCAGCGAGTCGAACGCCGCGGTCCGCGGCCGGGTCTTCTGCTTCACGTCGCTGTAGATCTGCTGGTCATAGGCGAAGAAGAAGAACGCCCGGTCCCGCTGGATCGGCCCGCCCAGCGTGAAGCCGAACTGATGCTGGGAGAAGTCGGGGTTGAAGCTCTGGACGATCCCGCTGGGGGACGTGTGCTGCGGCGTCCCCGACAAGGCGTCGAACTTGCCGTAATAGTGCAGCGTGCCGCGCACCTGGTTGGTGCCGGACTTGGTGATCACGTTCACGAAGCCGCCCGAGGAGCGACCGAACTCCGCGTTGGCGCCGCCGGCGGTGACCACGAGCTCCTGCACCGCGTCCAAGTTGAACGTGAACGCCGGCCGCTGCCCACCGCGCTGCTCGCCGAAGAACGGGTTGTTGAAGTCGGCGCCGTCCACCGAGACGTTGTTGTGGATGCCCCGCTGGCCCGCCACCGTCAGCTCGTCGCCGTCCGGGCCCTGGACGATCGCGACGTTGGGGGTGAGCAGGGTGAGGTTCAGGAAGTTGCGCCCGTTGTTCGGCAGACCGTCCACGACCTGCGCCGGCAAGGGCGTCGACGCGTCGGTTTTGGTCACTTCCACGACCGTCGGCGCCGCTTCGACCGTGACGGCCTGGAGGGTGATCGCCGCGAGGGGGAGCCGGAGATCGACCGTCTGGCCCACGCTCAGGGCGACGCCCGTCCGCTTCACCTCCGCGAATCCCACGGCCCGCGCCGTCACGTCGTAGGTCCCGAGCGGGAGCAGCGTGCCGGTAAAATTCCCCGTCGCATCCGTCGTCAGCGTGCGCGTGAAGTTGGTCTGCGTCTCGTGGAGGACGACGCGCGCGTTGGCGACCGGCGCGCCGGCGGGGTCCGCGACCACGCCGCGAATGATGCCCGTCGTGGCCTGGGATTGCGCCGTAAGCGACGCAGGGAGGGCGAGCAGGAGGAACGCCGCGCCGAGCAGCAAGAGCAGCGGGCGCGGGCTCCGGGAAATGCCGCACGTCATCGGGTATGTCTCCGGCAGGCGCTGTTACAAGGGCGTGGCAGAATTAGCACCGGAACGTGACCGGCGCAAGGCACGCCGCGGGGCGCCGGCCTGGCGGTGCTTCAGTCCGGGTGGGAAGTTTCCGACCACTGACCACCGATGCAGAACCCCGACATCGCCCGGCTGTTCGACGAGGTCGCGGATCTCCTCGAGATCCAAGACGCCAACCCGTTCCGCGTGCGGGCCTACCGCAACGCCGCCCGCACCATCCGCGACTACCCGGACGCGCTCGCCGACCTGGTGCGGTCGGATACCAAGGACCTCACCGACATCCCCGGCATCGGGGAGGACCTGGCGGAGAAGATCGCCGCCATCGTCACCACGGGCGAGCTGCCGCTCCACCGCCAGCTCGCCACGAAACTCCCGGCGGGACTGCTCGACCTCCTGCGCATCCCCGGGCTCGGGCCCAAGCGCGTGAAGCTGCTCTACAAGAAGCTCAAGGTGAAGTCGGCAGCGGACCTCGGGCGGGCGCTCGACAGCGGCAAGGTCGAGCGGCTCAAGGGCTTCGGACCCAAGATGGTGGAGAAGATGCGCGCCGGACTGGGCCAGGCCCAGGCGACGGCGCGGCGGCTGCTGCTCAACGAGGCCGAGGCCGCGGCCACCGCCCTCGTGGCGTACATCCAGGCGGGTGGGGGGGTGGAGCAGATTGCCGTGGCGGGCAGCTACCGCCGGCGGCGCGAGACGATCGGCGACCTCGACGTGCTCGTCACCTCGAAGCACAGCGCGCTAGTGATGAGCCACTTCGTGCACTATCCCGAAGTCGTCTCGGTGCTGTCCCAGGGCGATACGCGAGCCACGGTCAAGCTCTCGGGCGGGCTACAGGTGGACCTGCGGGCGGTCGAGCCCGCCGCATACGGCGCCGCGCTCCAGTACTTTACCGGCTCCAAGGCGCACAACGTGGAGCTGCGCAAGATCGCGCAGGAGCACGGCTACAAGCTGAACGAGTACGGCCTATTTCAGGGCACGCGGCGCATCGCCGGGAAGACCGAGGAAGAGATCTACGGGAAGCTCGGGCTCGACTGGATGCCGCCGGAGCTGCGCGAGGCGCGCGGCGAGATCGCGCTCGCCCGCGTGCACCAGTTGCCCCGGCTGGTTGAGTTGAAGGACATCCGCGGCGACCTGCAAATGCACACGAGTGCCACGGACGGCCAGGCGACGATCGACGAAATGGCTCATGCCGCCCGGGCGCTCGGCTACGAGTACATCGCCATCACTGACCACTCGAAGCGGGTCACCATGGCCCACGGCTTCGATGCGCGGCGGCTCCGGGAGCAGTGGCGGGCGATCGACGAGTGGAACGCCGCGAGCCGGGGCTTCACGATTTTGAAGAGCATCGAGCTCGACATCCTCGAGAACGGCAAGCTCGACCTGCCCGACGACGTGCTCGCCGAGGCGGACTACGTGGTCGCCACGATCCACTATGGCCTCACGCAGACCGAAGCCGAGCTGACGCGCCGGCTCGTCGGCGCCGCCGAGCACCGCTCGATCGATGCGATCGGACACCCGACGGGGCGCCTGCTCGGCAAGCGCGAGCCCTACCCGGTCGATTTCGACGCGCTAGCGCGCGCCTGCGCGGCCACGGGCTGCCTGCTCGAGCTCGACGGCCATCCCGAGCGGATGGATCTGCCGGATACCCTGGCCGCGGCGGCCAAGCGGCACGGCGTCCGCTTCGTGCTGTCGACGGACAGTCACCAACCGGGCAACCTGCTCTTCATGAAGTACGCCGTGGACTTGGCGCGGCGCGGCGGGCTGGAAGCGAGCGACGTGCTGAACACCCGGCCGCTCGCCGAGTTCACGCGGGGATTGAAGCGAGCTACGCCGCCGCGCTGAGTCTTACGCCGCCCGAGCTCCGTCGGAGCAGCAGCCCCATCGTGGCGAGGCGCTGCGCGACCATACGTTCGAGCGAGGTGTAGCCGGTGCGCAGGCGCGCGAGCATCCACGGCTCGAAGTGCTGCGCCTCGAGCAGGCCCGCCAGGATGCTGGCCAGATGCCCCTCGGCTTGCAGGAAGTGCGCATCCGCCGTGGCCTCGATCGCCCGCGTGAGGAGCGCGAGGCGGCGCCGCGTCTCGTGGCGCCGCTCGGCGCGCTCCAGCAGTGCTGCGCTGCGCTGGGCGAGATCGACATCCACCGCCAGATAGGCCAGGGAGCGCGGCCCAAACGCCCAGCGGACGAACGTGTCCATCGTCCAGCCGGTCTCATGCGCCAGGTTCATGGACGGGGCACGAGTGCATGAGCCGTGCCGCGGGGCGCCATCGTAGCCGCGCGGCTGTCCCGCGCGCGCGGACGTCGCAGGATTTGACAGTGTAGCGAAACTAAACGAATGACAGTTGGACGACCGGGGCAAAGCTCTTGCGGTGGTGGGGCGTGAAGCCGAACGCGGCGAGCGCGGCGAGGTGCTCCGGGGTGCCGTAGCCCTTGTTGCTCGCCCACGCGTAGCAGGGGTGGCGGCGCGCGAGCAGCTCCATCAGGCGGTCGCGCAGCGTCTTCGCCACCACGGAGGCAGCGGCGATCGAGTGGCAGTGCACGTCCCCATCCACGATCGCCTCATGGGGGCACGCGAGCTCCGGGACCGCGAGGCCGTCTACCAGCACATGCGCCGGTCGGACCGCGAGGCGGGCGAGGGCCCGGCGCATGGCGAGAATGGAGGCGCGCCGGATGTTCAGCCGGTCGATCTCGCGCACACTGGCGGCGCCCACGGCGACGGCGAGCGCCCGCGCCCACACGACGCGCGCGAGCCGCGCGCGGCGCACGGGGGGCAGCATTTTCGAGTCGCGCAGGCCGCGGATCGGCTTCACGAAGGGCGGAAACACGACGGCCGCAGCCACCACTGGACCGGCCAGGGGACCGCGGCCTGCCTCGTCGAGCCCGGCGACGAGTCCGCCCCCCCCATCCCCCGCGAGCCAGCACGCCATTTCGCGCTCGAGGGTGGGGCGGGGGCCCTTCACGCGTCTTGTTTCTCCGCCGACTCGGGGACCACGATGCCACGCTTCTCGCGAATGCGCGCCGCCTTGCCGGCGAGGTGCCGCAGGAAGTAGAGCTTCGCCCGGCGCACCCGTCCCTTCCGGACCAGCTCGATCTCCGCGATGGACGGCGAGTGCAGCGGGAAGATCCGCTCTACGCCCACGCCCGCCGAGATCTTGCGCACGGTGAAGGTCTCGTTGATCCCGCCACCCCGTCGCGCGATGCACACGCCTTCGAACGCCTGCAACCGTTCCTTGTCGCCTTCGCGCACGCGCACCATGACGCGCACCGTGTCGCCCGGATTGAATGCGGGCAGGTTCGTCTTCAGCCCTTCCCGCTCGATCGCCCTCAGTCGCTCCATGCCCTCATCCTCGTTCCTGATAGCGGGCCCAGAGATCGGGCCGTCGTTCGCGCGTCATCCGCTCGGCCTCTGCCTCGCGCCAGGTCGCGATCTGGGCGTGGTCGCCGCTCAACAATACCCCCGGCACATCCAATCCGCGATAGCTCGGCGGGCGGGTGTAGCTCGGCGGCGCGAGCAGCCCGTCGTAATGCGAGTCCGTGGCCGCGGATTCGTGATCCCCGAGCGCGCCGGGGAGCAGCCGGACCACGGCGTCGATCACGCACAGCGCTGCGGGCTCCCCGCCCGAGAGCACGAAATCGCCGAGCGATAACTCCTCGGCGGCCAGCCCATCCGCCACGCGCTGATCCACGTCCTTGTAGTGGCCGCACAGGAGTGTCAATTCCCGCCCCACCGCGAACCGCACCGCATCGCCGTGCCCGAACGGTCGGCCGCGGGCCGACAGGAGCACGAGGGGGGGCCCGGCCCGCAGGTCCTCCACGGCCTCGAAAAACGGCTCGGGCTTGAGCACCATGCCGGCGCCCCCGCCATAGGGCGCGTCGTCCACCGTCTTGTGGCGATCGTGCGTATAATCGCGCAGCGGCACGATCCGGTACCGCACCAGCCCCTTCGCCGCAGCGCGTCCGGCGATGCTGGTCGCGAGCGGCGCTCCGAACATCTCCGGAAACAGCGTCACGACATTAATCGTCAGCATCGGTCTCTTCGACGGCGACGTACTGATCGCGCCACTCTTCCACGACTGCTCGCGACGTCACGCCCACGAACCCCACCAGCCATTCGCGGTGGTACGCGCGTCGCCGGCCGACGACCAGGGGTCCCGCGATCACTTGCCGGTCCTCGTTCACCACGTACAGCCGGGCGTGTGGCACGAACACGGCGCCCGGGTTCGCCACCAGGGGGATCACCGCCACCTCCCCCTGCTGTCCGTGCGGCTTGCGCAGCCGCCCGACTATGCGGGCCGTTGGCCGAACACGCCGGCCTTCTTCAAGAGCGAGCGCACGGTGTCGGTCGGCAGCGCCCCCTTCTCGAGCCAGGCGCGCGCCTGTTCCGCGTCCACGGCGATGTGCGGCGGGTTGGTGCGGGGGTTGTAGTTGCCGATGGTCGCGACGAACCGGCCGTCGCGGGGCGACCGCGAGTCGGCCACCACGATTCGGAAGTAGCTCTGTCCGGTGCGTCCCACGCGTCGCAGTCGAATCCGAGTTGCCATAGCGTTCGTCAGGTCCTTTGCAGAGCGAGTCGCAGTACCACCATCGCGCGCGTCGTCGCGTGGTCCCGCGGCACTGGTCCGCCGGCCACCGCATCCGGCGCGCCTCCAGCGCCCACCGGCCTACCCGGGTGCGCTTCCGGGGAGGGGCCGTAAAGATAAGCCTACAAAAGTAGTTAGCGAGTTGTGAGAATCCAAGTGGGCGGGGGCGTGGCTCGATGCCGGGGGGGGGCGCAGCGTGGCGGCGCTCAGCGCGCGATCCGCACCGCTGGAGGCCGCTTCCAGCCGCGCCACTTCGCCGGGGCGTCGACGAGCCGCACGGCCGGCACGCCTTGGACGGCGAGCCGTTTGATCTCCCAGCGACGGTCCCGGGTGCCGCCCGCGCGGCGCCGCTGCCAGGCCCGTTCGAGCCCCTTGCGGAACCGCTCCGCGCTCGCGCGATCGTGCCACAGCGTGTACCACACCAGCGCCCCCGGCCCGTCCCCGAGCACCTGATAGCGGTCGCCGTCCCACCCGGCGGCCAGCAGGGCCGCGGCACTGTCGTCCCCCAGCTGCTGCTCGAAGAGCAGCCGGATCTCGAATTCGCCGAGCCCGTCCTCGTACCGGATCGGGCCGGGCGCCGGGGCGGCGAACGCGAGGGCGTCGGGCCGATCACCCGCCGCGTAGCGGGCGGGATGAAGGATCTGCGCGGTGGAGACGGGCATGCGGGGGCCGTAGGGCTGTTTACCGGGATACGCGCTGTCGAACCACCGCACGAACTCCGCCCCGCCCAAGTAGGGAAAGATCAGGCTCTCGCGCAGCCACCGCGGCACGTGCCCGAACACTTTCATCTGCTCCTGCTGTCGGCTGAGGACGCTCCGCAGGCTCCAGAAGTTCGGGAGGCTCTCGACCTTCTGCTCCGGCATCAGCACGAGGATCTGGGCCAACGTCGCCTGTCCTTCGAGAATCGCCTGCGCGGCGGTGCGGCGATCGTTTTGCCGCTTGAGCTGGACCAGCGAGTCAAGGTTCAGGTATTGGTCCTGCAGCGCATGCACCAGTTCGTGGGACACCACGAGCCGCGCCTGGCTGGGGTCGATGTCCGTGGGCAGGTACAGCGCGTTGGAGTCGGGATCGAAGTATCCGGCGACTTGTTCGGTGAGGAGATCGATCATGGTGCGCCGCAAGTCGAGCGAGTCGGGGATCAGGCCGAACAGGCGGTAGGCGGCCTCCGCCCCCGCCAGCTCCGCTGGCGGAAGGTCGGCGTCGAACTTGTGGATCACGTAGTCGTGGACTTGGGCGCGGCTGCGGCGCAGCACCAGGGGCCGCCGCTTGAACGTGAGACCGACGGCCCGTTCGACGGCCGGCATCGTCTGATCGACGGCGCGCTTGAGCTCGGCGTCGCTCTGGACTTGCTGCGCGCGCTGGCGGCAGCCCCACCCCCCGGTCCAGACCCCCACCAACCCGGCTAACAGGGCGGCGGCCCGCCAGCGGGGTCTCAACTCTGCCACTCGATCCCCTTCCCCACGGCCGCCGCGACCACGCGGGCGATATCCTGCCCGGTGACGACGATGCCCTGGTGCTCGAGCTCGCGGCGGAGCAGCCGATCGAGCTCGTCGCGGCGCTCGGCCAGCGCGGGGCGCGGCCGTTCGGCCACGGTCGCGGGGCGCGGGGCCGTCGTCGTGCCGTCGGGGACCTCGCGGGCGGGCTTGGCGCGCGCCGGGCCGCCCAGCATCTTCTCGATCTCCACGCCGAGGCGCTCGAGCATCGGGAAAATCTCGGCCACGAGATCGTCGGGCGGCGTCTCCGCGGCCCGCTCGTGCGTGAGCCCGCGGCGGATCATGGCCTCGACCTTGCGCCGTTCGCGAATCAGGCGATCGAGCTCGGGCGAGACGGTGGCCGTCGCCTGCGCGTGGGCGCACGCTTCGTCCAACACGTCGATCGCCTTGTCCGGGCGCGCGCGCTCCGGGACGAACCGATCGGTGAGAACGATGGCCGCTTTGAGGGCGTCATCCGTGATCGCGACTGCGTGGTGGCGTTCGAGGCGCGGCCGGCGCGCGACCAGCACTTCCCACGTCTGGATCGCGTCCAGCTCTTCGACCAACACCGGCTGGAACCGCCGCTCGAGGGCGGGATCGCCGCGGATCCACTTATCGTACTCGCCACCGGTCGTCGCCCCGACGACTCGTATGTCGCCGCGCACCAGGGCCGGTTTCAGCATGTTCGCGGCGTCCATGGCAGCACCGAGGGCGGTCCCCTGCCCGATCAGGTTGTGCAGCTCATCCACGAACAGGATGAGGTCGGGGTCCGCGGCCAGCTCGCGCACGAGTTTGCGGACGCGCTCCTCGTATTGCCCGCGGAACGCGGTGCCCGCGAGCAGGGCCACGTGGTCGAGGGCCACGACGCGGGTGTCCTTGAGCGCCGGTGGCACCTCTCCCGCGGCGATCCGCTGTGCCAACCCTTCCACGATCGCCGTCTTGCCGACGCCCGCCTTGCCGATGAGCGCGGGGTTGTTCTTGTTGTGGCGCAGCAGGATGTCCACCACGCGGGCGATCTCGGCGTCGCGGCAGCGCACCGGCTCGAGATCGCCACGCCGGGCCTGGGCGGTGAGGTCGATGCCCACGCGCTCCACCACCGCGCTCGAGTCGAACAGTCCGTCGAACGGATCGCCCATCGACCTCACTCCCCGTGCAGGAAGTGCAGATACCAGGCGATGATGGCGTCGCCGAACACGAACGTCACCGCCGCCCCCAGGGCGAGGAATACCCCGAACGGCACGAGACGCTTCTTCTTGATGGAGAGGGGGACAAAAATTGCGCTGCCGAGCAGCGCGCCGAGGAACACCGTGAGCAGCACACCCTTCCAGCCGAGGAAGGATCCGACCATCGCCATCATCTTGACGTCGCCGCCCCCCATCGCCTCCTCCTTGAACGCCCACTGGCCGAGCCGCGCCACCGCGAACAGCAACGCGAAACCGGCGGCAGCGCCGAGCACCGCGCGCAGGAAGCCGTCGGCGCCCCCGGCGAGCGACAGCCCGAGCCCGGCGATCAGGCCGCCCCAGGTGTACTCGTCGGGAATGAGGTAGTGGCGCGCGTCGGTGATCGCGATGCCCAAGAGGATCGTGCCAAACAGCGCGCCCGCGAGGGCGTGCACGCTCACGCCGTAGCGCAGCACGGCCCCGATCCAGATCGCCCCCACCGCCACCTCGATCACCGGGTATTGGATCGAGATGGGCTCCCGGCAGTGGCGGCAGCGGCCGCGCAACAGGAGCCAGGAGACGACGGGGATGTTGTCGCGCCAGGCGATCGGGCGGTGGCAGCGGGGACACGTGGAGGGCGGCCGCACGAGCGATTGGTCGTGCGGCAGCCGCAGGATGCAGACGTTGAGGAAGCTGCCGAGGCACAGGCCCCACAGCCCCGTACCGGCCAAGACGATGGCGTCAGCGCCCACGCGTCACCTCGTAGAGCAGGATCCCGGCGGCGACGGCGACGTTGAGCGACTCCGCGCCCTGCGCCAGGGGGATCGCGACCCGTTGGGCGGCGACGGCATTGAGTTGGGGCCGGATGCCCGCGCCCTCGTTCCCCACGATGACCGCGATCGCTCCCTCCTCCGCAGCCTCTCCGCCCGCGCCCCCCTTGCCCTTCCGCCGCGTCGCGAGGCCGCGCGGCAGCGGAATGCCGTCCGCGGCCGCCGCCCACAGCGTGACGGCGTGCTGGCGTGCCCACGCGATGAAGCCGGCGTCGTCCAGCAAGATGACGGGATGCCGGAACGTCGCGCCCATCGCGGCGCGCAGGGCCTTGGGACTCGTCGGATCGGCGCTGCCCCGCAACACCACCGTGCCGGCAGCGCCGAGCGCGTGCGCCGTCCGGATCAGCGTGCCGACGTTCCCCGGGTCTTGGACGGCATCGATGACGAGCGCCACCGCGCCCGGCCCGAGTACCAGATCCTCGCTCACCCACTGCGGCGGCTCGATCACGGCGACGATCCCCTGCGGCGTCTCCGTGTCCGATAGCTGCACCAGCGTGCGCCCGCCGATCTCCTCGACCGGCACGGCGTGGCGCGCGAGCTCTGCGACCAGGGCCGTGCCCCGGGCCGTGCGCCCGAGGTCGGACGCGACCAGCGCGCCGCGAAACACGAGCCCGGCGGCGAGCGCCTCCTCCACCAGCCGCACGCCTTCGACTAGCGCCAGCCCACGCCGCCCGCGCGCTTTACGACGTTGGAGATCGCGGATCGTCGATTGCAGATTACTGGCTATGGGCTCCCTCGCATCTGAGCGGCGGCGGCCTGCGGGCCTTCAATATGGCCAGATTCCCGGGACCGGCGCTACGTGAGGATCGCGCTCACCATCGCCGGCTCTGATTCCGGCGGCGGCGCTGGGATCCAAGCCGACCTGAAGACGTTTCACCAGTTCGGGGTGTTCGGCACGTCGGTGCTCACGGCCGTCACCGCCCAGAACACGATCGGCGTGCGCGGCTGGGCAGCGCTCCCCGTGGCGCTCGTGGTGCAGCAGCTCGACGCGGTGGCCGCCGATCTGCCTCCGCTCGCGGTGAAGAGCGGCATGCTCGCCACGGCCGAGCTCGTGGAGGCGGTGGCCGACGGGCTCGCGCGCTGGCGCCTACCGAACTACGTGCTCGACCCCGTGATGGTGGCGAGCGCCGGCGACCGCTTGCTCGACCGCGATGCCGAACAGGTGATCGCGCGCCGCCTCGTCCCCCTCGCGGCCTTGGTTACCCCGAACTTGGACGAAGCGGCGGTCCTCGTCGGCGACCGCGTGCGTGCTCCCGACGAGATGGAGCGGGCCGGGCGCACCCTGGTCGAGCGCGGCGCGAAGGCGGCGCTCGTGAAGGGCGGCCACCTGGACGGCGACACCGTCGTGGACGTGCTCGTCACGGCGGACGGCGCGCGGCGCTTCTCACGGCCCCGGCTCGACACAAGCTCGACCCACGGCACGGGCTGCACCCTGTCGGCGGCCATCGCGGCGGGCCTCGCCCACGGCCGCCCGCTCGAGCGAGCGGTCGCGGATGCGCTCGACTTCGTGCACCGCGCGATCGCCGCGGCGCCGGGCCTGGGCCAGGGCCGCGGACCGCTGAACCATTTCGTCCCCGCCCCGCCGCGACCGCCGAGCGAGGGCCTGTAAGTGTCGCGTGGCGTCCCGCGCCACCGCGGGCCGCGGGCACCCGGGATGCCACCCGCGTTCCTCGTGGCGCACTGGTCAGACCTGATCCTGCTTACGTTCGCCGTGCCGGAGGCGCTGGTGCGCTCCCTCATCCCGCCTCTCGTCGAGCCCGACCACTGGCAGGGGCGGACCCACGTGAGCGTCGTCGCGTTGCGCATGCGCGATCTCCGACTCCTCGGGGGGCGCGTGCCGGGATTCACGGCGCATCCGCAGGTGAACTTCCGCACCTACATCCGGTATCGCGGCGAGCCCGGCGTTTGGTTCATCCGGCAGCTCGTGCCGAGTCGCGTCGTTGCCGCCGTGGCACGACTGGTGTACGGCGAGCCGTTCCGGGCGTTCCCGCTCCGCGGCGAGGTCACAGAGCTGGGCGACGCGGTCCGGGCGACGTACCGCCTCGGCGAGCGGGGGCGCGCCGGGCGGCTGGCGGTCACCGGCACGCGTACCGCGCGCCTGCCACCGGCCGAGTCCCCGGAGCACTTTTTCACGGCGCGTCACTTCGCCTGCCGCGCCCGCCGGGACGGCGGGCTCGCCCGGTTCCGCGTGACGCACGGGCCGTGGGCGGTCCGAGCGGTGCGCGAGGTGGACTACGCGTTGGACTGGGGCGTCGTGTACGGGGCCGAGTGGAGCTTCCTGAGCGCTCACGCGCCGGTCTCCACGATCTTTGCCGTGGGATCGGACGTCGTGGTGTATCGGCCCGAGCGCGTTTCCGCGGGAGACGGACGGCTCAGAGGCGCGTGAGCACCCCGCGGATGAGCCGCTCCAGCTGCCCGGCGACCGTCCGGCCCGCCTCCAGCACCTCTTCATGGGACAGTTTTTGCGCCGTCAAACCGGCGGCCGCGTTGGTGATGCTCGAGAACCCGAGGCAGCGCAGCCCGCGGGCGCGCGCGGCGATCACTTCCGGCACCGTGGACATCCCGATCGCGTCCGCCCCGAGCCGGGCGAGCATACGAATCTCAGCCGGCGTCTCGAACGACGGCCCGAGCACCGCGGCGTAGACGCCTTCCTCCAGCGGAATCCGCTCCGCCCGCGCGACGTCGCGCGCCAGGGCGCGGAGGCCGGGGTCGTACGGGTCGCTCATGTCGGGGAAGCGGGTATCGCCCTCGGCCACCGCCCCGATGAGCGGGTTCCGGAACATCAGGTTGATGTGGTCCGCGATGAGCATCAGCGTCGGCGGTCGGAACGTGGGGCGCAGCCCGCCCGCGGCGTTGGTGACGACGAGCGTCGCGACGCCGAGGCGGGCGAACACGCGCGTCGGCAAGGCGGCCACCGCGGGCGCGTGGCCCTCGTACAGATGGAAGCGGCCGCTCTGCACCAGGACCGGCACGCCGTCGAGCGCGCCGCCCACGAGCTCGCCCTTGTGCCCCGGGGCCCCAGGCTCGGGGAACCCGGGGATGTCGCGGTAGGGGATGCGCACCCCATCGCGCACCGCGTCCGCCACGCTCCCGAGCCCCGACCCGAGGACGATGGCGACCCTGGGCTTGAGCGACCCCAGGCGCCGGGCCACGGCAACCGCGGCGGCAGCGACCGGATCCACGGCGCTCCCCTCGCCCGTCGCCTTCCGGGCGATCACAACAGCATGCCCGCTAGGGTCGCCGACAAGAAGTTCGCGAGCGTCCCGGCGATCATGGCGCGAAAGCCGAGCCGGGCGAGGTCGTGCTTGCGCTCGGGGACGAGCGCGCCGATGCCGCCGATTTGGATGCCGACCGAACTCACGTTGGCGAAGCCGCACAGCGCGAAGGTGGCGATCGTGAAGGAGACCGGGTCGAGCTGCCCGCGGAGCGGGCCCAGCTGGGCATACGCGATGAACTCGTTCAGCACCATCCGCGTGCCAAGCAGACCGCCGATCGTGCCCGAGTCGTGCCACGGCACACCCATGGCGAACGCGATCGGGCGGAAGACCCAGCCGAGCACGGTCTGGATATTCTGCGGAAACCAGCCGAGGGAGCGGTGCACCCAGCCGAAGGCGCCGTTGGCGAGGGCGATGAGGGCGATGAACGAGATCAGCATGGCGATCACGTTGAGCATCAGATGCAGCCCGTCCGTGGTGCCGCGCGCGGCCGCGT
>DATBCS010000182.1:0-5268 GCA_036270315.1 Gemmatimonadales bacterium | reverse complement strand
GCAGGTCCTGCCGCAGACCCATGAACATCTCGAACGCTTCCTGCTTGTACTCGACCAGCGGGTCCTTCTGACCCCAAGCGCGGTATTGGATCGCTGCGCGCAGCTGATCCAGGTCGTAGAGGTGGTCCTTCCACTTCTCGTCGATCACGGCGAGCGTGATGTGCGACAGCGCCTGGGCCCCGAGGTTCGGCGCGCCGACCTTGGCCTCGATTTCCTTGAAGTAGTCGAGCTTCGCTTGGAACGCCTCGCGCGCCGCCTGGTGCGCGGCCTGCACCAGGTCGTCGCGGCTTTTGACCTTCGCGGGGTCCGTCGTCCCCGGGACCGAGATCAGGAACTTGAGCAGGAACTCGGTCTCCATCAGCGCGCGGTCCCACTGGTAGGCGTCCTTGGCGCCCCCGATGAGGGCGTCGGCCAGTTGCTCCACGGCCTGCTCCACCATGCGCAGCGCCTCGGCTTTGAGCTCCTCGCCGCCCTCCAGGGCGAACAGCCGGAGCGAGTAGATCACTTCGCGCTGCTGGTTCATCACGTCGTCGTATTCCAGGAGTTTCTTGCGGGCCTGGAAGTTCTGCAGCTCGACGCGCTTCTGCGCCTGACCGATCGCGCTCGTCACCCAGGGGTGGGTGATGACTTCGCCCTCTTCGGCGCCCGTGCGGTCCATCCAGCGGGCGATGCGGTCCGACCCGAACAGCCGCATCAGGTCGTCTTCTAGCGACAGGAAGAAGACGCTTTGGCCGGGATCCCCCTGGCGACCGGAGCGGCCGCGCAGCTGGCGGTCGATGCGGCGCGCCTCGTGGCGCTCGGTCCCGATGATCACGAGGCCGCAGGGCGGATCGTCGTTACAGGCCAATTCCTTGATCCGGGCCGGGGTGAGGTCGGGCTGCTCGATCACCTGGCCGAACGCGGCTTCGCCCCGGGCGCTGATGCCGCACACCTGACACTGCTTGACGCCGGGGCCGAGTTTGATGTCGGTGCCGCGGCCGGCCATGTTGGTCGCGATCGTGATGGCGCCCGGCTGGCCCGCCTGCGCCACGATCTCCGCTTCGCGCTCGTGATACTTGGCGTTCAGCACCTCGTGCTTGAAGCCCCGCCGCTTGAACATGCGCGACAGCGTTTCCGACACGTCGACGTTGACGGTGCCGACGAGGACCGGCAGGCCGCGTTCGTGCTGCCGCTCCACTTCGTCCAGGATCGCGTTGTACTTCTCGCGCCGCGTCTTGTAGATCAGGTCGTGCTTGTCGACGCGCCGCACCGCCCGGTTGGTGGGGATCACCATCACGTCGAGCTTGTAGATCTGGAAGAACTCCGTCTCCTCGGTCTCCGCCGTGCCCGTCATCCCGGCGAGCTTGTCGTACATCCGGAAGTAGTTCTGGATGGTGATCGTGGCGAGCGTCTGGGTCTCTTCCTGGACGGTGACGGCTTCCTTCGCCTCTACGGCCTGGTGCAGCCCTTCCGACCAGCGGCGGCCGTGCATCAGCCGGCCCGTGAACTCGTCCACGATGAGGACCTTGCCGTCCTGCACGACGTAGTCCACGTCCTTCTCGTACAGGGCGTGGGCCTGGAGCAGCTTGTGGATGATGTGCAGCGTCTCGCTCTTCAGGGCGTACTCGGCTTCGACGGCGCGGCGCCGCTCGACCTTCTCCTTGGGCGCCAGGGATTCGTCCCGCTCGATTTCGTGCACGGCGTGCGAGATATCGGGCACGACAAACAGGTTCGGGTCCTGGGGCGACATGGTCTCGACGCCCTTGTCGGTGAGGTGCACCGAGTGGCCCCGCTCGTCGAGCACGAAGTACAGCTCCTCCTCCAAATGCCGCAGCTTCTGTTCGCGCGCCGGCAGCTTGCGGTCCGCCAGTACGTCGAGCTCGACGCGCTGCACTTGCGCCTTGACGCCTTGCTCGTTCAGGAGCTTCAGGAGCTTCTTGTTCTTCGGCATCCCGAGCTGCGCCTGGTACAAGAGCACGGCGCCGTCATACGTCGTTTTCTCGCCCGCGAGCAGCGGCTCGGCCTTGGCGATCAAGTCGTTCACCACGGCGGTCTGTTTGCGCACCAGCTGCACGACCTGCGCGTTGAACTGGGCGTACTTCTCGTCCGATTCGGTGCCCACGGGGCCCGAAATGATGAGCGGGGTGCGGGCCTCGTCGATGAGGATCGAGTCCACCTCGTCGATGATGGCATAGGCGTGGGCCCGCTGGACCCGCTGGTCCAGCGAGAACACCATGTTGTCGCGCAGGTAGTCGAAGCCGAACTCGTTGTTCGTGCCGTAGGTGATGTCGCACAGGTAGGCGGCGCGGCGTTCCGGGGTCTGCGACTCCGTGTCGTCGATGCACCCGACCGTCAGGCCCAGCCACCTGAACAGGTGGCCCATCCACTGCGAGTCGCGCCGTGCCAGGTAGTTGTTGACGGTGACGAGGTGCACGCCGCGGCCCGCCAGGGCGTTGAGATAGAGCGGCAGCGTGGCGACGAGCGTCTTCCCCTCACCGGTCGCCATCTCGGCGATGCGCCCCTGGTGCAGCACGATGCCGCCGATCAGCTGCACGTCGTAGGGCACCATGTCCCACTTCACGGCGTGGCCGGTGACCACGACCTCGCTGCCCAGCAAGCGGCGGCACGCCTCGCGCACTGTGGCGAACGCCTCGGGGAGCAGCTCGTCGAGGGCCGCCTGGAGCGCTTTGCCGTAGGCCGCTTCCGCCCGGGCGAGCTGGTCGGCCAGGACGGCGCGCTGCTCGGCGTCAGGGCAATCGTGCTTTTCGCGCTTCAGCCGCTCCACGTCGGCGGCGAGCGTGCCGGTGCGCGCTGCGATCTCCGCGCGGAGCTTCCCGGTCTGCGCCTGCACCGCGGCGTCGCCGAGGGCTTGCAGCCGCGCCTCGTGGCGATGGATCCCGTCCACCAGGGGCCGCAGCCGCCGCAGCTCGCGCTTGAAGCGCGTGCCGACGATCTTCGTGATCCAGCTCTTGACCATCAGTCCTCGTTCAGCGATACAGCCCGTGGGCGGCGATGTACTCGCGCACCGCGTCGGGCACCAGATAGCGAATCGATTGGCCCCGGCGCACGCGCTCTCGCAGCACCGTCGCCGACAGGTCGAGCGCCGGCACCTCGATCACGCGGCCGATCAAGGCGTCGCGCGGCACCGCGACGCCCGGACGCGCGAAGACGACGATGTCGGCGAGGGTAGGGAGGGCCGCCACGTCGTGCCAGGCCGCGAGATCGCGCGCCGCGTCCGCCCCCAACAGTAACGTGAACCGGTTCCCCGGCTCGCGCTCCGCCAGGGCGCGCAGCGTCCGCACCGTGTAGGAGGGGGTCGGCAGCGTGAGCTCGAGCCGCTCCACCTGGAGCCGGGGATTGCCGTGGACGGCGAGCTCGAGCATGGCGGCGCGCTGCTCGGGCGTGGCCCCGTGGGCCGCCTGCTTGAACGGCTGGGCGCGGGCCGGCAGGAAGCGCACCCGCGCGTCGAGCGTTTCGCCCGCCGCTTCCGCGACGATCAGATGCCCGAGATGCACCGGATCGAACGAGCCGCCGAACAGGGCCTCCACGCGGGCTCAAGAGGGTGGGGCGGCGGCGGCGCCCGCGTCGGCGGGGCAGCTCTTGGCCAGCCCCACCGTCGTCGGATAGAAGCGGTGGAGGTTGGTGCACGCCTCCTTCCGCTCCTCGGCGTAGCCGATGGCGCGGTAGCTGTCCACCAGGCGCATCAAGGCGGGCGGCACCGTCGCCGTGCCTGGATAATTGGCGATGACATCCTTGAAATAGATGATCGCGCTGTCGTAAGCGCGGCGCCGGAAATAGAACATGCCGTTCTTGTAGTCCTTCTCGGCGAACCACTCGCGCAACTCCAGGACGTGCTCCTGGGCGCGGGCCGCCGGCGCGGTGCCGGGATAGCGCCCGGCGAGCTCCTGGTAGATCGCCAGGGCTGTTTGGCCGTACGAGGGATCGAGCTCGGGACCCCGCCACAGCCGCAGGTTCGCGTCGCCCGCCCGCAGCAGGGCGACCGGCGCGAACTCGCTCAGCGGGTACTGGTCGGCCACCTGGCGGAAGTCGTGGGCCGCCTCCACGCGATCACCGGTCTGGAAGTAGCACTCCGCGATGCCGTACTGCACCTCCGGCAGGGCGGGGTCGCTCGCGGCCAGCTCGAAGGTGAGCCGCCGGAACGAGAGCAGCGCGTGCTGACAGTCGCCGCGCCGGAACTCCGTCCGGGCGCGCGCGAGGTCGCGCCCGGGGTCGGGTGCGGGGAGGACCGTCGGTTCGTGGTGACAGCCGCCCAGGGCGGCGAGCGCCGCCGTTGCGGCGCAGGGAATCCAGGACCAGCGACGCATCGTCCTCACGGTTTGGTGGGTGGTGGCGGCGCGGGCGCGTCCGCTCTGCCGAGGGCCGTGATCTTCGCCTGGGCCCGGGCGGTGAGCGTGTCGCCGGCGGTGCCGCCGGCGAGCGTCTGCTGGTAGTTCTCGAGCGCGCCCGCGACGTCGCCGTCGGCGAGCTTCACGTCCCCGAGCCCGAGAAACGCGCCGCGCACTACGTCGGGGGACGCGCCGGGCGCGGTGGCGCGGCGAAACCAATCTTCCGCTTCTCGTGGCTTGCCACCCTCGAGCAGCTGCTGGCCCGCGACCAGGGCGCAGAGACCGAGCCCCTCGCGCGCCGCGTCGGCGACGGCGGGCTCGCGCTTGCGGCGGATCACGCCCTCGAATACCGGCACGGCGGTGCTGCACGCCCGCGCCCGCACAGCGGCCATACCGTACACATAGAGCAGCGAATCGGCGCTGCGGGCATCGCCCGCCGCCGCGGCCGCACTGGGGAGGAGCGCGAGCGCGGCGGCCGTGTCGCCGCGCGTGGCGGCGTCGAGCGCCGCGAGGCGCGCGTAGCGACCGAGCGGGCGCGCGGGCGCCACGCGGTGCAGGCCCGCCAGCGCCTTGGCCGCGTCGCCCTTGTCGTTGGCGGCGAGCGCGGCGCGCGCCACCCGCTCCAGACCGTCGGCCGCTTCGGCCGCGCGCGACCGGTCGCGCTCCCCCAGCGCCGCGTACGCGTCGATGGCGAGCGCGTATTCGCCCACGTGCAGCGCCGCCGCACCCGTCTTCGCCTCCAGATCGGCGCTCGCGGGGTGCGCGCGCAGGCCCAGGACGTATTCGGCGAGCGCGTTGCGGTAGGCGCGCGCCGCGTACTCGCGATCGCCCAGGATCTCGTGATCGGCGGCGCTCGGCTGGCAGGCGAGGGCCAGCCCGAGGACCGCGAGGAGGCGCCGCATCACTTCTTCTTCCGCGCGCTCCGGCCGGTGCCCCCGCTGCC
>DATBCS010000181.1:0-5827 GCA_036270315.1 Gemmatimonadales bacterium | reverse complement strand
CGAGGCCAGGGGGAACTCCCTTCAACCAACCCGCCGCACGGGTCGTGAGGGGGAAACTTGGCCCGCGCCGCGGGTACGAACCATCCACCTATGCCCCCTACGCCCCCGCTGCCGCGCCGCGCCATTGTCGCAGCGCTCGACGATCCGATCCGCATCGTGCCGTTGCGTGTCCCGGACGCGCTCATCGCCCCGGCCCCGGGCGTCCCGGCGCCGCCGCCCCCCGCGCTCACGTACCGGGGCGGCCCACTCCTCGACGCGGTCCAGGTCTTCTCCGTCTTCTGGGGCGCGGCCTGGGCCGACGCGGCGCAGCGCCCGACGATCGACCGCCTGAGCGCGTTCTTCCAGTTCGTCGTGGCGAGCCCGTACCTGGACCTCCTCGCCGAGTACGGGGCGCCGGGGCAGGCGATCGGTCGAGGGCGCTCTGTCGGCAGCGCCACCGTGGCCGACGCGACCCTCGGCGCCACCGTGACCGACAGTGCGATCCAGCACCTGCTGCAAGCGCAGGTAGCCGCCGGCGGAACCGTTCCCGCGCCCACGGCCAACTCGGTGTACTTCGTGTTTCTCCCGCCCGGCGTCGCGGTGGCGGCCGGCGGAGACCGGTCGTGCCAGGCCTTCTGCGGCTATCACGATCACATCGCGACGCAGCTGTACTACGCCGTCGTGCCGTATCCCAACTGTGCCGGCTGCCTCGGGGATCTCGGCGCGCTGGACGCCCTGACGTCGGTCTGCTCGCACGAACTGGCGGAAGCGATCACCGACCCGGTTCCGGGGCAGGGCTGGTACGACGACAACCACGGAGAGATCGGCGACATCTGCGCCTGGCAGAACACCAAGCTCGGGGGGTTTGTGGTGCAGCGCCTCTGGTCGAACCGCGCCAAGGCGTGCGTCGGGCCGGCGGGCACGGCCTAGGCGCCGTAGGGCGCGTGCGAGCGCCTTACGGCTGGGGTGGTGGACCGGGCGGCTGGGTGAAGGCGAAGCAATCGCTCATGTCGTCCGCCGTCTTGTCGCGAGGCCCAAGGGGCGGTAGCCCGAACGTCGTCTCGCAGAATCGCACCAAGCTCACATGGGAGTGGAGCACCCGCGAGACGTAGCGCTGCCGAGCGTGGCCGCCGAGCACGAGGCAACCGACGCGCGAGCCGTAGCGGAACTGGGTGCCGTCGCTCCACGCCTCGACGTTCGGCGGGGTGACGTGGTCGTACCATCCGCCCCAATCGTCCCACGTGATGAAGATCGCGGTGCTCGGCCACAGCCCACCCTGCACGACGGCATTCACCTGCGCCACCGTCCACTGCATGCCGTGGGTGACGTTCCCGACGAGCGGGTGCCCGGCGTCGCTCGCCCCGGGGGGGTGCTCGCTCGCGTCGTGGGGCGCGTACACCCAGGACACCGCGGGGAGGTTCCCCGCGGCCGCGTCCCGGGCGAACTGGTCGGAGGGCGTGGTCGGCCGACCGGCGAGCTCCTGGATCAAGTCGAACGCATAGCCGCCGTAATTGCGCCACGTAAGGTGCGCGCGCTCGAGCGCGGTCGGCAGCGAGGCGAGCGGGTAGCGCGTTCCGGCGGCGCGCGGCGGGTTATCGATCACGGGGGACGCCGCGGCGACGAGCATCAGATGGTTCGGGGTCGAGGGCCCCGCTACCTCGGTGTAGTAGTTGTCGCACAGCGTGAACTGGCGGGCGTAGGCGAAATAGGCAGGGATATCCGCCTCGACGAACTGGGCGCGCACCGCGGTCCGGTCCCGGGTGAGCCAGGCGGCGTGGCTGTGGTTCGGGTCCCGGGGCGGGGGGTTGGGCGAGCGCGGCAGGGTGGCGCCGTTCGCGCCGGGGAACGTGCCGAAATAATTGTCGAAGCTGTGGTTCTCCTTGATGAGGAGGACCACATGGGCAATCGGCTGGGCGCTGGGTTGGGCCGGCGGGGGCGACGCGGGCAGCCGGGGCGGCGTCGATTTGGCACGCGGGCGTTTGGGGGGCGGCTTGGGCCGTTTCGGAGGCATGTCTGATCGCTAGAGCAGCGTCCGGTACACGGCGGCCGTCTGTTCCGCGGTGCGCTGCCACGTGAAGGTGCGCGCCCGCGCCCGCCCCCGCTCGACCAGCTCTTCGCGCTCCAGCGCGTCATCCGACAGCCGCTCGAGCGCCTGGACGTAGGCCGCGGGATCGCGCCCCTCGACCACGACCACGGCGTCGCCGCCCACCTCTCTCAGGCCGCCGGCGCCGGAGGTCACGACCGGCAGGCCCGACGCGAACGCCTCGAGCACGGGGAACCCGAAGCCCTCGTACAGCGAGGGGAACAGCAGCACGTCCGCGGCGCGGTAGGCGCGGCGCAGCGTCGTGTCGTCCGCGAACGGCGCGCTGTGCACGTAACGCCGCAACTCGAGCCGTTCGATCAACTCTTCCTGCTCGCCCGTGAATCGGCCGCCCACCTGCAACAGATGGGCGTCCGTCACGCCGCGCAGCCGGGCCACGGTGTGGATCACGAGCGGCACGTTCTTGCGCTCCACCGTGCTGCCGACGTGCAGCACCACGAACGCGTCCTCCGGGATGCGCCAGTCGGCCCGTCCCCGGGCACGGGCGCCGGGGGCCTCGGAGAAGAAGGTGCGATCCACGCCGTGCGGGACGACGGTGATGCGGCGGTCGTCGCCGAGCCAGGTCGCGAGCTCGCGCTTTAGCCACTCCGTGCCGACGATGTAGGCCTGGGCCAGCCGCAGCGCCTTGAGGGTGCGGCGCAGGAAGCGGTTCCGCATCCCTTCCCGCCAGCCGTCGGTCGGCGAGCGCAGCACGATGACGGGCATCAAGTCGTGCACCGTTACAGCCGCGGGCCGGCGGTGCACGCGGAGCACCATGTGGGCGTAGGTGTGGTCGAGGATGTGGACCAGCTGGGCCCGCCTCGCTTCGCGCCGCAGCCACCACGGATAGAGCAGGTAGCGCGCCGCGTAGCGCTGCGGCTCGCGCATCGGACCGGGGAGCACGAACTTGGTCGGGTCGACGTCCTGGGCCCACCACCGGGGGTAGCCGCCCGAGTAGCGCCCGTTGCCCACTTCCCGCGTCAGGTCGCCGATCGACGCCGCGAGCCGCACCTCGAATCCCGGATTGGTGGTCTCGAGCCAGTCGTGGAGCCGATGGGCGTAGCGATCCATCGAGGGCCACCGCTCGAGTGGCAGATCGGGAACGAGGAGGACGCGAGTCATGGGCCGCTGGGACGCCGCTCCTGGGTCGGGGAGGGCCTGACCCCGGGCTTGCTGCCCCGGGCTATTTAAGACCCCGCAAACCGCAGCATGGTAACTCCGGGGCGGCCTTAGGCTAACAGGGCGCGCCAGAACTCTGCTGTGCGCTCCGCCACCGCGTCCTCACTCAACAGCTGCATGGCCCGGGCCCGGCCCGCCTGCGCCAGCGCTTGGCGCGCGTCGGGCGCCGCGAGTTGGCGCAACGCGGCGGCGAGCGCTGCGGGGTTCTCGGGCGGCACCACCGCACCCGCGTCGCCGATGACCTCGGGCGTCGCCCCCGCGCTGGTCCCCACCACCGCCACCTCGTACGCCATGGCCTCGGCCAGGACGTGCGCCGCCGGCTCGGCCCAGGTGGGGAGCGCGCGCGACGGCAGCACCAGCACGTCGAGTTCGGGCCACACTTTCGGCACGGCGTCCGGGGGCAGCGCCCCCGTCCAGCGCACCCGCGCTGCCAATCGCAGGTCGGTCGCGAGCCGTTCGAGCCGTTCGCGTTCCGGTCCATCGCCCACGATCGTCAAGTGCCAGCGCACGGTGCGGATCGCGGCCAGCGCCTCGAGCAGCGTGTCGACGCCCTTCTCCCGCACCAGGCGGCCCACGTATCCGATGGCGAGTCCCTCATGATGGGCGTGCTCGGGCGCGGTCGGGACTTGCACGCCGAGTTGCGGGATCACGGCGACCCGGAGCCCGGGGACGATGCGTCGTACCACCGCAGCCGCGGCTTCGCTTCCGGCGATCGCTCCCCGGAGTCGGCGGAGGGTGCGCTTGCGGCGCCACCCGACGAACAGGGGTGGGGCGACGTCCACGTTGTGGTGGGTGAAGAGCACCGTGGGGAGCTTGAGCTGGCGCGCGACGCGCACCACCTGCCGCGCGGCGCGCGACGTCGGCTCCTCCTCCACCTGGACGAGGTCGGGGCGCTTGTCGCGCAGCAGCGCCAGCAGCGCCCGCCGGCCGAAGCGCAGGCTCTCGGGGCTCCCGTGTGCAGGGGCGGGGATCGGGAACAGTTCGACGCCGTGCTGGCGCTCCCAGCCGACTTCGAGCGTTTGCCCGAGCGACGCCTCGCGCCAGCGTTGTGGGACGCCGACGGTGATGTCGAAGCCGCGGGCGGCGAGCGCGCGCAGCTTGCCCCGGTTTGCCGGGGCGATGTAGGTGTGAGACACGACGACGACTCTACGCATCCGCGCCGGCGGGGTTGTTCGCGGTTCGGTGCCCTCGCATATTTCGCTCCCTCGCGGGCCCTTAGCTCAGTGGTAGAGCAACGGACTCATAATCCAGAGGTCGGAGGTTCGAATCCTCCAGGGCCCACACCTCTCCTGCAGGTCTATTCCGGAGACATGGGTAACAGTTTATGCCGGGGACATAGGTAACACTTTCGGGCCAAACGGGTTCTCGATCGGTTCGAGCCTGCAGGTCTCGTCATCAAAGTAACCGAGATCGTACTGCATGAAGGTGACGAGCCAGAGGTGGTCGCCGACCTGGGTCACCCCGACGTTCTGCCCGGCGAAGACGTGACTGAGATTCACCTTGCGGCCCTGGAAACAGATGCGACCACAGTGCGTCACGGTAATGGTCGCGTCGTGAAACGGGTAGGTCAGCTCGTCGAGGCCGCGATAGACGCGCGGTGAGCGCGTGTACACGGCGGCCGGCACTTGCATCCCCAAGGCCTGATGCGGCCGCTCGTGGTTGTAGCACTCGATAAAGGCGTCGAAGCGCGCCTGCTGCTGGAGCACGTTCGCCGCGGCGGGTTTCGTGGCTTCCCGCTTCAGGGTCAGGTGCATCCGCTCATGCCGGCCGTTCTGTTCGGGATGCCCCGGCTGGATGCGCTCGAGGTGAATCCCCAGCCGCAGCCACCACACCGCCAGCTTGCTCAGTCCGTAGAGCGCCTGCGCGGAGGCAAACGGCACCCCGTTGTCGGTCCGGATGGCGCGCGGCAGCCCGAAATCCTTGAAGGCCCGCTCAAACACGGTGAAGGCGAATTGCTCCTGCGTCGTGGCGAGCGCCTCACACGTCATCAGATAGCGGCTGGCAAAGTCGGTGATCGTCAGCGGATAGCAGTACCGCCGATTGGCGAGCATGAACTCGCCCTTGTAGTCCGCGCACCAGAGCGCATTCGGCTCGGTCGGCCGCGACAGCGCGGTGCCAGCGGCCGTGTGCCGGCGGCGGCGCCGACGGTGCACCAGACCATGGCGGTCGAGGACGGCGTGGACGGTGCTAATCGCCGGCAGGTGGGGTCCGGTGAACTGCTGGCGGAGCTTCTCGCGGATCTTGGGCGCGCCCCAGCCCGGATACTCCCGTTTGAGCCGTACGATCGTCGCCTCGATCGGCGCCGGCAGCCGATTCGCCTGCCGATACGGCCGGCGGCTGCGATCGCTGAACGCCTGGACGCCACAGTCCCTATACCGGTTGAAAATCTTGTAGCCGGTCTTGCGGGAGATGCCGAACGCGGCGCACAGAGGCGCCATCTTCTCGCCCTCGAGCAGGCGGGCGACAAACTGGAGCCGCTCGTCCATGACGTGACACTCCTTCCAAGGCATGCCCCCCTCCTGCGCTTTGAGGGGCAAAGTGTCACCCATGTGCCCGGAATACTGTGTTACCTATCTTTCAGGAAGAACA
>DATBCS010000180.1:0-14035 GCA_036270315.1 Gemmatimonadales bacterium | reverse complement strand
GCGTAGAAGCGCGGGCTCCAGTGCACGCCGTCGGCCTCGAGCGTGCCGCCGAAGTCGAACAGCACGACTGGGCCGGGCCTAGTGCGCTCCCATCTTCATTGACATCACGTGGCCGGCCATGTGCATCTCGTCGCCGGCGAGCCGCATGTAGTGCGCGTGGTCCTGCCGATACAGCGAGTCGTTGACGTCCGCGTGGGGCCACGCGGTCCCGCGATCGGGCACGAACAGCCCGCCCACGACGCCCATGCCGCCGTCCGGGATCGGCCGGCCGGTGGGATTGTCGTAATAGACGGTGACCCGGTAGGTGTGACTGGGCACGATGTGGACGCCGAGGCGTGTCCACCCATAGAGCCGGCGTTGGGGCACTGCTTCGATGCGTCCCGTCGAGTCGGCGATGGGGGCGGTGCGGTAGATCACCAGGCCCGTCGTGACATCGGCGAACTCGATCAGCCGACCGTAGTCGTGCATGTGGCCGCCCAGACCGACGATCGCCCCGGCCACCGCGGGTCGACCCTCGTACGAGCGCGATGAGCGTCCGGGGGGGAGCGTGAATGACTTGTCCCCGACCGGGAAGGCGACGTCCATCTGCCAGGGCGACGTGTGAAAGAAGGGCCAGGGCCGCCCCGCGGGCGTGAAGTCCATAACGAGGCGTACGCGCGCCCCGTGGTAGGTCGTGGGCGTGAGGTTCTCGACCATCGCGCTCGCGACCACGTGCTCCCCGCGCTGGAGCGGCAGCCCGAACAAAAGCCACGGCAGGTGGATCGTGCCGGTCTCGCGTCCCGCCGCGAGCACGCGGCGCGAGATTGGCAGGAAGAGCTCGCGGTGATCGGGGTCGATGAGGTTGAAATGGTGAATCAGCTCGTCCGGCCCCGGCCGCCCGGCGCTGTCCACCACCTCGACGCGGAACCCGGAGATGTAGCCGGACGCGGGGATCTCGAGCGTCGTGATGGGGGGCTGCGCGATCGCGTGGTGCGGCGTGTTGGCCGGCAGCTCCATCGGCGCAAGCTCGATCACGAGCGCGCCCCGTCCCGCATCCCGGTAGATGCGGGCGCCGGCAGGGTCAGCCGATGGTGCGCTCTGTGGCCGCTCGCCGGCAGCGAGCGCGAGGCACAAGCCGAGCGGGAGGAGACGAGGGGTCATGGCGCGGGGAAGTGTAACTGGCGAGCGCGACCCCGGGCAACCGGGCGACGGTCCTCTCTAAGGAGGGGCCGGGGCGGTGTCGGGGCGCCCGGCCCCGCCCGGCGCCGAGCGTCCGTCGCTCGTGGTCTCGGGGCGCGATGGCAAACGGCCCCGGGAAGAGTCCGGGGCCGTGTTATCGCTCGAACCGTCGAGCGTGCTTACTTCACGGTGATCTTGAGCTTCATACCGAGGGCGACGTGCGGCATGCAGTAGGCTTTGTAGATCCCGGCCGGGGCACCGGCGAACGACACGGCGTACTTCTCGTTCGGCTTGGTGAGGAACGGTCCCATGAGATCCTGCATCGCATTGGCCATGCCCTTCTTGAGCACGTCGGCGCCACCCTTGGGAATCGAGTCCGCGTAGAACGCCACGTTGTGGGGGCCACCCGACACGTTGATGAACTGGATCGTCGTGCCGGGCGTGATGGTGATCGAGGTCGGCTCGAACGCCGCCTTCGAGGTCCCGTCGCCCGTCATCTTCACTTCCACGACCGCGGGGGGCGCGGGCGTGGTAGCAGCCGGCGCGGCCGCCGCCGGGGCGGCGGGGGCAGGTGTGGCCGCCTGAGCCTGAGATGCGTCGGGCTTCTTCTCGCCCCCGCAGGCCAGGGCACCGCACGCGACGAGCGTGGTGAACAGAGTCAACCGCATTGCTGATGTCCTCCCAGACGTTGGCTAGTGGTGGCTTGTGAACGCGTTCACAATATAGCGGCAGGCTCGGAAAGTGGGAGACCTCGCGCGCGGGCGCAGTTGCGTTTTCGCAGGGCGCTGACGACACTCATGCCCATGCCAGTCTCGGACCTTCCGGAGATCGCGGCGGCGGACCTCGCGCGGCGGCTCGACGGTGGCGAGCCGCTGCAGCTGCTCGACATCCGGGCGCCGGAGCGCGTCGCGCAGAGTCGGGTCAGCTTCGGCGCGACGCTCGCGTTCCGGGCCGTCACGGCCTCCCGGCTGTACGCGCTGCCGAGCCTCGCGGCGCTCGGGCTTGATCCCGCCGCACCCGTCGCGGTGATGTGTGGCCATGGGAACTCCAGCCAGCCGGCGACGCGATTCCTGCGGGACCGGGGCTTTCAGGCGTACTCGGTGACGGGCGGCATGGCCGCCTGGGAGTCGGTCTATCTCGCCCGCCCCCTCTCGCCCACCCCGTCGCTCGAACACATCGTGCAGCTCGATCGCATCGGCAAGGGTGCGCTGTCGTACGTGCTGGTGAGTGACGGCGACGCCGTGGTGATCGATCCAGGGCGCCACGTCGAGCGGTATGATGAGATCCTGACGACGCTCGGCGCCACGCCGGCGGCGGTGATCGACACCCATGCGCACGCTGACTATTTGAGCGGGGCGCGCGCCGCGGCCGCGCGGTGGGGGGTCCCATACTTCTTGCATCCCGCGGATGCGCGTTCTCCCTACGACAATCGCGAGGGGCGACTCGCCTTCCAGCCGATGACCGAGGGGGATACGATCGCCTTCGGACGCGCCACCGTAGTGGTGGCACATGTTCCGGGACACACGCTGGGCAGTGTGGCGCTCGTCGCGGACGAGGGGCTCGCCCTCACGGGCGACTTCCTGTTCGTTGGGTCCGTGGGCCGGCCCGACCTGGGGGGCGAGCGCGACGCCTGGGCGCAGCTCTTGTGGCACAGCCTCGAGCGGGCGCGCCAGGACTGGCCGGGGGATCTCCTCGTCCTGCCGGGCCACCATGCGGGAGAGCGGGAGCGGCGCGCCGATCGCAGCGTCGCCGCGCGGTTCGACGTCATCGCCGCGACCAACGAGGCGGCCGCGATTCAAGACGCGGGCGCCTTCCTCGCTTGGGTCGCGGCCCACTCGACCCCTCCTCCGGAGGGCTATCGCATGATCAAGCTCGCCAATCTCGGCCTCGCCGATCCGTCGGAGGCCGAGGCGGAGATGTTGGAGGTGGGGCCTAACCAGTGCGCGGTGGGTTAGTCACGGCACGGGGGCCTGGAGCAGGACATAGACCCAGTCCGTCCCGCCGAGGGTCTGCATCCCGCACGGAACGCCTGGCGGCACGTGCACCAAGTCGCTCGCCGCGACATCAATCCGATCCCCGTCGATCAACAGCACGCCGCGGCCGCTGAGGGTGAAGAGCAGGATCCCCGTGGCGTCCTCGACCTCGATCGGCACCGTAGCGCCGGGCTGCATGACGGTGTGCTCGAAACTCAGCCCGGCGAGCATGCCCGGCACGTTGAGCACGGTGTGGCGGCGAAGGCCTTCTGCCGAGGTGGGCAGCTTCGTGAGGCGGCGGTACGTGTAGCGCGGCACGATTCCCATCCAGTAGGGCGCGGCGGCGGACGACCGGTCGGTGGTGCCAGGGCGCGCTGGAAGATGTTCGGCCCACTCCCCTTACCGCAACCCCTGCGCAACGTAACCGCATAGCGCGCCGCCGGTTTGCCCCCCGGGGCGGTCCCGCCACGGCCCTGCGTGTGCATGACCGGGTGGCACGGGCGTCTCTCCTGGTAGCTCTCACAGGACTGTGCGCCATGCGGTCGTTCCAGCGTATCGTGGTTGCCTCACTCGCGCCGCTCGCCTCCCTCGCCCTGCTGGGCGTCCTCGCCCTGCCGGCCGGGGCGCAGGGGTGGATCGAACCGATCCGGCCGTGGGGCCCGCCGATCCACGGACAGGTCGAGAAGGTCCGGAGCGCCGTCGACGTGCAAGTAACGGGGCGCGTGGCCCGGGTCAGCGTGGAGGAGTGGTTCCGGAACACGGGGCCCCGGCTGGACGAAGGGAGCTATCTCTATCCGCTCCCCGGGGAAGCGGTGTTCAGCAACTTCTCTCTGTGGCAAGGCGATCAAGAGCTGCGGGGCGAACCCATGGACGCCGCGCAGGCCCGGGCCGTGTACGAGGCGATCGTGCGCCAGAAGCGCGATCCTGCGCTGATCGAGCTCGCGGGCCACGGCCTGGTGCGGGCCCGGGTGTTCCCGATCAACCCGGGCGAGACCCGCAAGATTACGCTGCGGTACACGGAGCTACTCGATCGGACCGGCGACGCGTGGCGATTCCGCTACGCCGCGGGCACCGGGCCGGGGGCGGCCGGGGCGGCGCGCAGCTTCCACCTCGCGATGGACTCCGCCGGCCGGTTCGGCGATCCGTACTCACCCACCCATCGCGTCAGCGTGAGCCGTCACGACGACCGCGTGGAGCTCACGCTCGCCGATACGAGCGCGCCGGGCGACCTCGAGCTGTTCCTGCCGCTCAGCCGCGGCCTCGTCGGCATGTCCGTCGTGACCGATCAACCCGTCGGCGAGGACGGGTATTTCATGCTGCTCGTGGCGCCGGGGCGCGCCGCGGCCGCGCAGAGTCTGGGGCGGGACGTGGTCGCGGTGCTCGACGTGTCGGGCTCGATGTCGGGCACGAAGCTCGAGCAGGCGAAGGCGGCGCTGGTGCAGCTGCTCGGCACCCTGCGTCCAAACGACCGGTTTCGGCTGATCACCTTCGGGAGCGGGGTGCGGCGCTACGCCCAGGAGTGGACGGCGGTGACGCCCGACCACCTGCGAGCCGCCGGGGACTGGGTGCGTCAGCTCGACACCGACGGCGGCACCAACATCGCGGGTGCCCTGACGGAGGCCTTCGCGCAGCCGCCCCGCGCGGACGCGCTCGGTGTGGTGGTGTTCCTGACCGATGGCATGCCCACGGTGGGCGAAACCGATCCCGAGCGCATCGCCGACCAAGCCGAGCGGGGCCGGGGTCCGTTCCGGGTCTTCGCCTTCGGGATCGGGTATGATGTGAACACCTACCTGCTCGACCGGCTGACCGAGCGCGCCCGCGGCGTGGCGCAATACCTCGCGCCCGGCGGCGACATCGAGCAGGCGGTGGGGACCCTCGCGACGAAGGTCGCGAGCCCGGTCATGACCGACCTCGCGCTCAGCGCGGACGGGGTCGAGCTGTACGACCTGCAGCCGCAGGGGCTGCCCGATCTGTTCGCCGGCGACGAGCTCGCGGTGTTCGGTCGCGTGCGCGGATCCGGGAGCGGGGAGCACGCCGTGACCGTCACAGGCCGGCGGCAGGGGCAGCAGGAGCGCTTCTCGACCATCGCCCGGTTCGGCGGCTCGGCGTCGGGCGGGGACTACATCGCGCAGCTCTGGGCCGCCCGCAAGGCGGGGGCCCTGTCGCGCGAGCTGCGGCTGCACGGGGGGAATCCGGAGCTGATGGACGAGCTGAAGCGCCTGGCGTTGCGGTACGGTATTCTCACGGAGTACACCTCGTATCTGGTGCAGGAGCCGAACGTCGTCGTGCGGCGACAGAACTGGATGGCGCCGCTGGCGGCGGCGCGGGCGGATCAGGTCGGGGCGAGCGCGATGCGGCGCTCCGAGACCGAGCGTCAGATGGCGAACGCAGCGGTGGTCCCGTCCCCAGCCTCGCTGCCGTTCACGGTGGGCGGGGGGACCGCCGGCGGGGGCGGTCGCACCGAACGGGTCGGAGGTCGGTTGTTCGTATGGCACGACAGCACGTGGACGGACATAGGTCATGCGGATTCGCTGCGGGTGGTCACAGTGGCGGTGTTCAGTGACGCTTATTTCGCGCTGCTCCGGGCGCTCCCCGAGCTCACCAAACCTGCGGCCCTGGGGTCGGCGGTGCTCGTGGCCGGACGGCGCGTGAGCATTAAGCTCGAGGCGAGTGGCACGACCGCGTGGGCGGAGGGCGAGCTCGCCGCGCTGGTCCGTGACTTTCGCACGTGAGCGGTGATGCCCGACGACATAGCCGAGGTGTACCGCACCACCTACGCCGCCCTCGTGCGGTTCCTGTACCGCAAGGTTTGGGACGTCGAGCGCGCCGAGGATCTGGCCCAGGAGGCGTTTGCCCGGGCCCTGGTGCACCGGCCGGCGAGCCTGCGGGGGTGGTTGTTCGTCGTGGCGGCGAACATGGCGCGTGACGAGGCGCGCCGCGCGGCCCGGGAGCGGCGCCACCTGACGCTCCTCAAGAGTGCGCCGGCCGAGCCCGCGCCGGCCTCGGACGAGGTGATGGAGGCGGAGAGTGAGCGCGCACGGGTGCGCGCCGCATTGGAGCAGCTCACGCCGCGGGACCGCGAGGTGCTCCTGCTGTGGGACGCGGGATTATCCTATGAGGAGATTGCGGCGCAGACTGGACTCGCCCGCGGTGCCATCGGCACCACGCTGGCGCGCGCGCGGCGCCGGCTCGTGAGCGCGTTCGAGGAAGGACGCCAAGGTGAACATGTCGCACGTGGATGAGGGTACGCTCCACGCCTACTGGGACGGCGCACTCGGCCCGGAGGAGGCGCAGGGCGTCGCGGCGCACCTGGCCCAGTGTCCCGCGTGTCGCGTGCGCCTGGAGGAGGAGCGGGCGCTGATCGCCCGGGCCGACGAGCTGCTCGGGCTCGCGGCGCCGCCCGAGCGCGCCCTGCCCCCGTTCCGCCCCGGCGACGTGAAGCCACCGGCGCGGCTGTGGTGGCAAGTGCGGTGGCCGCTCGCCTGGGCCGCGACGGTGCTCGTGGCACTCGGGATCGGCATGTACGTCGCGGCACCTCGCGCGGCGCGGCTCGCCTCGCCCAGGGATCTCGCGGAGCGCGGCGCGGCACCCGAGGCCCCCGAGCCCGCGGCCCCCGCCCCGCTGGCGCGGGCTCCGGAGCGCCGCGCCGCCCGATCGCAGGCGCCCGCCGCGCGTCCCGCGCTCGGTCCCAGAACCGCGCCCCCGGCGGCCCGCGAGAACCAGCCCACCGAACGCGCGCGCGCGGACTTGGCAGCCCGGGCGGACTCGCTCGCCTCGGCCTCTCGCCCGGAGAACGCAGCGGTGGCGCGTCAGGAGGCGGCCTCGGAGGTCCGTGCGCGGTTCCCAGCCCTCGTACCGGCGCCCGCGCGGTTCGGGCTCTCGGAGCGTAGGCCGTACGTGATCGAGCGCGCGCCGCTCGATCGCGACAGCGCCCGCGCGCTGCTGGGCGCGGATCCGTTTGTCGTCCCGGATCTCCCGGTCCGGGGGATCTACCGGGCGCAGTTGATCGGGTACGGCGCCGCCGTCGTGGTCGAGCAGGCGCTCGACGCAAGCCGGGTGGTCACGGTGATGACCGGGCGACCGGCCGCGGCCCAGTACTCGACGGTGGTCGTCACCGGAGTAGCGGGGGCCGACAGCGTCAGCGCGGGGACGCGAGCCGCCCGTCGGGCCCCGGCCGCGCGAGACTCGCTGGCGCCGGCGTCGCGGGCGCGGCAGGCTCTGGCGCCGCGGTCTACGCCTGCGGCGGAGACGGCGGGCCTGCAGGTGGACGTACGGGGCCCGCTCTCCCCCGACTCGCTCGCCGCGTTGCGGCGCCGGGTTCAGCCGCTCCCGCCCTGAGCCGACGCGGGAGACTCCTTCGCCGGGAGCTCCTCGAGCCGGGCCACGGCGCGCCGGAGGTGGGGGATCACGATCGACCCGCCCACGACGAGCGCCACGGCGCAGGCGTCGTAGAACTCGGGGTTGCTGACTCCCTCCTCGCGGCACCGCACCACGTGGTAGGTGACGCAGTCGTCGCAGCGCAACACGAGCGACGCGACGAGGCCCAGGAGCTCCTTCGTCTTCACCGGCAGCGCGCCGTCTTCGTACACCCGGGCATCGAGCGCGAAAAAGCGATTGATGGGCACGTTGCCGGCCGCGAGAATCGCGGTGTTCATCTTCTCGCGGAAATGGCGGAAGGACTCGAGTGTGTCGGTCGGGTCGCTCATAGGGCGAAACCTAAACGCTCCGAGCGGAATCCGCGCCAGCAATCGAGGCGGTGGGAAACGCGCCGCGTTAGTTCACGGTGATTGAGGCGTGCATGCCGGTCGGCGGCGTGCCGTTGGCGCCGTGGATGTAGCAGTAGTAACTGTAGGTTCCGGCCGTCGCGAACAGATGGCTGAACGTGCCCCCACCGGCGATGGTGCCACTGTCGTACGTGTCGGGCGATCCCGTGGCACTCGTCACGCTGTGGCCGTACGTGTCGGCGTTCTGCCAGGTCACCGTCGTGCCGTGCATGATTGTGAGGGTACCGGGGTTGTATGCGGTATTCGCCAAACACACCTTGGTCGCCGTGGGGGTACAGCCGCCGCCCCCACCCCCATAGCTCGGCGACATCGCGCCGCCGCACCCCACCAGCGAGACCACGCCAGCCACCACGGTAATCGCGAACGACCGCATAGCGCCTCCACAGGCATAGGACGGTGCGAACGGCAGTGTTGTCGGGTGGTTCTACCCCTGACCGACCGCGCGGGAGCCCCGGGCGGAGCGCGGGGCCGTGTGCTCGCCGGTGCCCGGTACGTCAGGAAATGATGAAGGAGGACTCGGGGGTCGGAAGGGCCGCCCGTGCGCGCCGGCGCGCTAGTGGTGTTCCCGTTCCAGCGTGTCGGCCGCGAGGCGGGGTGACACCATGGGGTAGCGCGCGGCGAACCAGGCGAACGACAAGAGGAACAGCCCGCCGAACAGCAGGGTGACGCCGATCTCCGGGACGCCGATCGCGGGACCCTGGCCGCCGTTGATGGACGGGACCACTTCGACGTAGCGCTCCAGCCAGATCCCCGTGAGGCTCACGAGCGCGAAGCCGAGGATTGTGGGGGGATAGCGCTTCGGTTTGACCCCGAGCAGCCCGATGAACGGGATCAGGAAGACCAGCAGGAACACCCACACGCCGACCGGTTTCCAGGGCCCGATGAGCCGGTAGAAGATGAAATAGGTCTCATCGGGCAGGTTGCCGTACCAGATCACGAGGTACTGGGACCACATCAGGTACGCCCAGAACACCGTGAAGCCGAAGCACAGTTTGCCGAGGTCGTGGAGCTGGCGTGGGGAGATCGCGGCCGCGAGCCCCATGCGCCGCCGCACGACCAAGCTGAGCGCCGCGAGTGCCATCAGGGCGGCGAGAAAACTGCCCATGAAGTAGAACGCCCCGAACAGGTTCGAGACCCACTTGTGCGCCAGCGACATCACCAAGTCGAACGCCACCAAGCTGTAGCCGAACGCGTAGGCCACGAGCACGTACGCCGCCTCGCGCGCGATCACGTCGCGGCCCGCGAGCCGGTCGGCGGGCCGGCCGGATTCGAGCTCCGCCCCGTCCGGAGCCATGTCGTGGCGCACGAAGCGCCACGACAGCCATGTGAGGCCGAGATAGATCAGGCCGTTGCGCACGAAGAAGAACTTGGTCGTGAGCCACACGCCGACGTCCGGCCGCGGCTCGTGGAGCCAGGTGAAGATCGCGAAGCGCCCGAGGAACAGGCCGCCGTACAGGACGAGCGAGACGGCGAGGAAGGCGGCCCCCGCCTCCGCGAAGCGGATGACGAGTCCGGACCAGTGGCCCTTCGCGAGCTTCTGCGTGGCGGCGAACACCACGAGCCCCTGGGCGAGGCCGGTCCAGAACAGGAAGTTGACGTGCCAGGACTGCCACGCCCGCGGCGCGGCGCCCGTGGCGAGCGTCCAGAGGAATGCTGCGCCCCCGAGTGCGGCACAGAGCGCCCCCCAGACGGCGAACGAGCGGACGGGGAATCGCCGCGCCGCGGCGACGAGCTCGGCTCGCGTCGCGGCGGGCGCCGTGGTCGCGGCGTTCATCGCTTCCCCCGGCTGCGCGCGGCCGCCTGCAGCGTGCGCACGTAGTTCACGACGTCCCAGCGGTCGTCGCCCCGCACCTTGTCGCCGTACAGGGGCATCAGGCCGCGCCCCATGGCTGCGGCGTCCACCACCACGCCATAGAGGTAGCCGTCCGTGCGGCGCGCGATCGTATCGTTCACGAGCGAGCGCACGCCGAAAAACGGCCCGCCCGCCGCGGAGGAGATCGGTCCGTCGCCCCGGCCGGTCTCCCCGTGGCATACCAGGCAGTAGGTCTCGTACAGAAACCGACCCTCATTGATGGACTGCGACGTGCGGGTGCGGGGATTCACCAACCGGTCCGCGGACTTGAGGTCCACGGTGGGCGCGACGCCGGTCACGGGCACGGTGCCCGGAACGGGCGCGAGCGGCTGCGCGTACGGCTTCACGCTGCGCTGATGGCGCATGGTCGAGAACCAGCCGATGTGGTGCACCACGTCGTCGGGATTGCAGGCGGCGACGAGCAGGCCGAGCGCCACGAGCGTGCCGCGCGCGCCGCGCGCGCGGCTAGGCATGGCGCACCTCCTCGGCGCCGGCGGCGCGCAGCAGGCGTTCGAGCGCGGCGTGGCCCGCCGGCTTGCTCGGGACGAAGATCCCGAACTTGTCGTTGGTGAAGCGCGGGTCGTAGGCGATCGTTCCCTGGCGCCGGGCGGCGAACAGGGCGTTGAACGCGATGCCGAGGATAGTGGAGAGGGCGCCGAACAGGATCGTCATCTCGAAGATGATGACGACGTAGGGCGGGATCGACCCGATCGGTTTGCCTCCGAGCACCAGCGGCCAGTCGTAGGACATGTAGAGCGTGAGCCACGCACCGACGCTCGCGCCCGCGATGCCGCCGACCAGGGTGAACATCCGCACCGGGCTCACCGGTTGGGCGAGCGCGTCCTCGATTTCGTGGCGCGGGATCGGCGAGTACACGGTGAAGTCCGCATGCCCGCCGCCGCGCAGCTGGCCGATCGCGTCCACCGTGCGGTCCAGCTGGCCGAACACGGCGAGCACGCCCGGCGTGGGTGGGGGATGGAAGATCGCGCGCAGGGGGTTGGTGACGGTCACGCGCCCTTCCCCCGCGGCGGCGGCAGGACCTCCTTGACCTCGGAGATCGACACGGCGGGGAAGTTCTTCACGAACAAGAGGAACCACATGAAGAACCACCCGAAGCTCCCGGCCATGATGCCCCAGTCGGCCCAGGTCGGATTGTAGGCGGCGTTCGCGAACCGTTCGAACGGCTCGCCCGCGAGCGACAGGGCGATGATCACGTAGCGCTCGAACCACATCCCGATGTTCACGAAGATCGAGATCACGAACAGCGCCAGGATATTCGTGCGGATCGCCTTGAACCACAGGACCTGCGGGAGGAACGCGTTGCAGATGATCATCGTCCACGAAGCCCACCAGTACGGCCCGAACGCCCGGTACCAGAACGCCGCTCGCTCGGCGGGGTGGCCGCCGAACCACGCGGTGAAGTACTCGACGCAGTAGGCGTACCCCACGATCATCCCGGTGAGCAGGCACAGCTTCGCCAGGTTCTCGAAGTGGTGGACGGTGATCAGCTCCTCCAAGTGGAACAGCTTGCGGATGGGCACGAGCAGCGTGATCACCATCGCCACGCCCGAATAGATCGCGCCCGCGACGAAGTAGGGGGCGAAGATCGTCGCGTGCCAGCCCGGCACGATCGCCATGGCGAAGTCCCAGGACACGACGCTGTGCACCGACAGCACGAGCGGGGTCGCGAGCGCGGCGAGGTAGAGGTAGCCGCGGGAGTAGTGGCGCCATTGCTCGTGGGTGCCGCGCCAGCCGACGGCGGTGAGCGCGTACAGCTTCTTGCGCCACCCGGTCGCCAGGTCGCGCACCGCCGCGATGTCGGGGATGAGGCCCATGATCAGGAAGACGGTCGAGACGGTGAAATACGTCCCGATCGCGAATTCATCCCAGATGAGCGGCGACTTGAAGTTGGGCCACAGCCCGCGCTCGTTCGGATAGGGGACCAGCCAGTAGAAGTACCACTGCCGCCCGATGTGGATGAGCGGGAACAGCCCGGCCGTCATCACGGCGAAGACGGTCATCGCCTCGGCGGTGCGGTACACCGCCGTGCGCCACCCCGAACGGAACAGGAACAGGATCGCGCTGATCAGGGTGCCCGAGTGGGCGATGCCGACCCAGAAGACGAAGCACGTGATGAAGACCGCCCAATAGACCGGGTGGGAGTAGCCGGCGAGTCCGAGGCCGTAGCGCAGCAACAGGAGCAGGCAGACGATCCCGATGCCGAGCAGCGTGACCGCGGCGCCGAGCAGGGCGAAATAGCCCTTGCCCGGGTTGCCGAGCGTGCGCGCGATGGCGCGGGTAACGAAATCGTAGGTGAGGCGGGCGGGCGCGCCGTCGGGCATCGAACTCACGCCTCCCGCGCCGCGCCCTGCACCACGCGGGCCAGGTACGTGATGGCGGGTTGGGTGTTGAGCCGCTCCAGCACGTGGTAGCCGCGCGGGTCCCGCGCCCCTTTGGCGACGGCCGATGTCTTGTCGTGCAGGTCGCCGAACACGATCGCGGCCGAGGGGCACGCCTGGGCGCAGGCGGGGGTGATCTCGCCGTCCTGCACGGAGCGGTCGTCCAAGCGGGCGCGGTTCTGCGCCCCGCGGATCCGCTGCACGCAGAAGGTGCACTTCTCCATCACGCCCTTCTCGCGGACGGTCACGTCGGGGTTCAGGAGCAGCTGCAGCGGTTCGGGCCAGCTCTCCCACTCGCCACCCGGCTCGGCGTAGTTGTACCAGTTGAAGTAGCGCACCTTGTACGGGCAGTTGTTGGAGCAGTAGCGCGTGCCGACGCAGCGGTTGTAGACCTGTCCGTTCAAGCCGTCGGGCGTGTGATACGAGGCGTACACCGGGCACACCGGCTCGCACGGGGCCTGCCCGCACTGCTGGCACAGCATCGGCGTCACCACGGCGCCGACCGGCTGCCCGTCGGCTCCGCCGGTGTAGTAGCGCTCGATCCGGATCCAGCTCATGTGCCGGCGGCGCCGCACCAGCTCTTCCCCCACGGTGGCGAGGTTGTTCTCGGCGTAGCAGGCGGTGACGCACGCCGAGCAGCCGGTGCACTTGGCGAGGTCGATCGTCATGGCCCAGCGCGGGTGCTGGCCGGCGTAGTTCCCGAGCGTCGTCTGCTCGTGCTGCGCTGCCGCCCAGTCGGCGAGCGCCTTGTCCGCGTAGGCCGGCGTCTCGTGCTCAGCGAACGGGTGCGCTCCGGGCGTGAGCGCCTGAGCGGCGGCGAGCGGCAGCACCTCGATCACCCCGCGCCCCTGCTCGCGCGCGTCGCCCTCGAGTGTGGCGAGCGGACGGTGCTCGCCCGTCTTCACCACCGCGACGCGCACGGAGAAGGCGCGCCCGCCGAACGCGGTCGGCACGTCGCCCAGCAGCTCGAACGCGTTGCAGGACCGGTCCTTGGCGTACCGGCCGTAGGCCGTGTGCCCCTGCCCCGTCGGGAGCGCCAGCACGTCGGGGCGCACGCCGGGCGTGATCCAGACGGGCGCCCGTACGGCGCCGGACGCAGACTTGAGGAGGACGATGTCGCCGTTCGCGACGCCCCACGTGGCGGCGGTGTGGGGATGGACTTCGACCCAGGCGTGCCACGTGATCTTCGAGACGGGATCGGGAAGCTCTTGGAGCCACGCCTTGTTGGCGCCCCGGCCGTCGTGCAGGGCGAGCGACGGGAAGACGATCAGCGACAGCTCGCCCGTCGCGGGCGCGGCACCCGTCGGGGACGCCGCGGCGACGGCCGCCCCGCCGAGGGGGCCGAGCCGCTCGGCGAGCCGCACGGCATGCCCCGGGGTCGCGGCGTAGATCCCGCCATGCTGCAGCGCATCCGTCCAGAAGTCGGCGAAGCTGCGACCCCGGCCGTAGCGGCTGTGCAGCTCACGCCACCGGCCCGAGAGGTAGTCCTGGAAGGTCTCTGGTTTGCCAGCGGCGCGCAGCAGCACGTCGCCCGCATGTCGCGTGTTGGGAAACACGGGCTGCATCACGGGCTGTTGCAGGGCGTACACCCCGGCCTGGGGGCGCGAGTCGTTCCACTGCTCGAGCGGGTGCAGGTCGGGCAGCACGAGATCCGCGGCGGCGGCGGTCTCGTCCCAATAGGGGGAGAAGCTGACCTTGAAGCCGACTTTCGCCGCCGCCGGGGCGAATGTGCCCGGCAGCGAGTGCCCGGGGTTCGCGCCGTGGACGAGCAAGAGGGCCACCGTGCCGGCGCTCATGTCCTGCACCACCTGCGTCATCTGTTGGAACGAGCCCGCGTGCTCGAGCCCGTGGTTCGGCCCGAACTGGACA
>DATBCS010000179.1:0-6807 GCA_036270315.1 Gemmatimonadales bacterium | reverse complement strand
CGCGCCTATCAGGAGAAGATGAGTCCAGAGCAGGCCACCGCGCGCATGGCCGACCTCGCGGGGACGGTGCTCGACCCGACCGTGTACGATGCGTTGGCCCAGGTCGTGGCCCGGCGCCATACGCTGGTGTTCCTAGACGAGGGTGGCGGCGGCGTCAGCGGCTGACCGCCTCCCCCCCCCGTGCTGATCGCGGTCACCGGAGCAACGGGATTCGTCGGGCGCCACCTCGCAGCCCTGCTGGCCCGCCGGGGCCATCGGCTGCGGGCGCTAGTGCGCCCCCGGGCGCGCGGGCCGGTCGGGCCCGCCGCCGAACTCGTGCCCGGCGAACTCGCCGACCCGGGGGCGCTCGCCGCCCTGGTCCGGGGGGCAGACACGGTGATCCATCTGGTCGGCATCATCCTGGAAGCGGGCCCGGCCACCTTCGCCGCCGTGCATGTGGATGGGACGCGCCGGCTGGTGGCGGCGGCGGCCGACGCGGGCGTCCGGCGTTTCGTGCACATGAGCGCCATCGGCGCGCGTGCCGAACCAGGCGCAACGCGCTACCACCGCACTAAGTGGCAAGCCGAGGAGCTGGTGCGTGGCTCGGGGCTCTCCCACGCGGTGTTTCGCCCGTCCCTCATCAGCGGGCGTGAGAGCCCCCCGATTCAGGCGATCGCCCGCTTGCACCGCTGGTTCCCGCTGGTCCCGGTGTTCGGGGACGGGCGCTTCCCTACCCAACCCGTGTGGGTCGAAGACGTCGCGCTGGCTTTTGCTCGGGCCGCCGAAGACACGACGATCACCGGCGTCTTCGAGCTGGGCGGCCCCGCGGTGCTTACCTACGAGGAGATGGTGCGCGCCATCGGCCGGGCGAGCGGCCACCCCCGACCAGTGGTCCACCTGCCGCTCACCGTGGCGCGGGTCACGGCCGCCGTCTTCGACTGGTTCGGCCCTCGGGCGCCGCTCACGAGCGACCAGCTCGAGATGCTGGTGCAAGGGAGCGCGACCCCCGCCAACGCCCTCGAGTCCGTGTTCGGAATCCGGCCCCTGAGCTTCGATGCGGGGCTGGCGCGCTATCTCGGGCCGGCGCGATGAGCAGCGCCGGATCCCCGCTTGCTCGAAGCGCCCGACGGCTGCATTGCGCCGCGGCCCTTGCGCTCCTCCCCATGGGCCTGTCGGCGCAGGGCGCCCCAGGGGACTCCGTGGTGTTCGTCCTCGCCGCCACGAGCCGCTTCGAGGTCAGGACCGGTAAGGCGGGCCTGTTCGGTTTCTTGGGTCACGACCACCGCATCCGCGCCCGCGCGGTCTCGGGCCTGATCGTGTATCGTCCCGGCGCGCCGACAACCTCGCACGTGGAAATCGTCGTGCCCGCCGACAGCCTCGAGGTGCTCACCCCTGCCGATACGGCCGAGATCCGCAAGGTGACCGAAGCGATGCGGACCGACGTGCTTCAGGTGGCGAGCTACCCCGAGATCCGGTTCGTGTCCACGGCGGTCACGCCCATGGCGGATAGCCTCGGCGTCCAAGGCACGCTCACGCTGGCCGGGCAAACGCGGGACGTCAGTGTGGCGGTCGCCGTGACGATCAACGGTGACACGCTGCGGGGAACCGGTACATTCGCGGTGAAGCAGACCGACTTCGGGATCAAGCCGTATCGCGGGGGCCCGGCGGGCACGGTGCAGGTGGCCGACCGGGTAACGTTCGAATTCGAGGCACTAGGAATCGCCCAAGTGAGGCCCTGAAAAAAACCCAACCCGGAGCTTACTGCTCCCCGGGTTGGTGGTCGGGCGAAGTGGCCGTCACACTTCGGCCGCGACCCAACTGGACACCCTGCTCGTACGGTTCGACTCGATCATGTGTTTCACGTCACCGCCGCGCTGCCGCCCTTGTTCCCCATTGCCGCACCCCTGTTAGACGCGGCCCCCCCACGATTGGTTGCACCCCCGTCCGGTCCGGGCCCTGTGCCCCGCGCCGGGATGCCTCCGAGGCGGACCCCAGGGTGATGAGCGTCACGCCCCAAAGGCGACGTGGCAGGCGTCGAAACCGATCCGGCGAAAAGCCCTAAAACCCGAAAACTGCGGCCTAACGCGCTCGCACCGAAAACGCTATGTTGTGTGCCTGCTGGATCTTGCAACGAGGCACAGGGGCTGCTTTAGCGGGGGCGGCACTAGCCCGGTTCACTTGGAGACAACCTGATGCCGGTTTCACGCACCAAGCTCGCGTCGCTGCCTCACGCGGTCTTCCTCCAGAGAGTCTCGAACAACGCATCGCCGACCTCGCTCGAGGCACGCCTCGGCCAGGGGTCGTTCCTGGCGTTGCGCTTGGTGGATCTCCTGGCGTCGGATCGGGGGCAGGTGTCGGCGGACGCCTTTCATTACCAATGGGTGGCCACCGATCGGTTCTGCCGCGAGCTCCGCGCGACGTCGGCTGAGGGGGCCCATATCCACGGCATCTCGGCGAGCGCCGCCGACGCCTACCGCCTCAACGACTCCCGACTGATCACGCCCGCTCTGTTCGCCTATGCACACTTCCTCGAGGATGAGTTGCGCCTCGAAGAGGCGCTCGACGTGCTCGCGACGCTGCTCGACATCGGTGCCAGCCTAGCGGTGCCGGCCGACGGCGTGGCGGCCCGGCTGCGCCTGGGGCGCGTTAACCGGAAGCTGAACCGGTTCGACGAAGCCGAGACGGCCTACGGCGCCGCGGGAGACCTGGCGGCGGCACACGGCGACCGCTATTCGGAGCTGCTCAGCCGGATCGGCCGGGCCAACTCGCTCATCGGCCGCGGCAACCTCGCGGAAGCGGAGCGGGCCCTGCGCAGCATCCTGGCGGACGCCCGCAGCGCGGGTCTGCGGGATGCCGAGGCGCGCGCCGAGCACGGGATCGGCGTCACGCTCGGCTACCGGGGACAGCCCGACGAGGCGGTGGCGTACTTCTGGCGCGCCTTCGAGCTGTACGAAGACGAGGACTCGCAGCTGCGCGCCCTGGGCGACGTGGGGCAGACCCTGCTCGTGGTCGGGAACGCGGTCGCGGCCGAGCACGCGCTGGCAGAGGTCGTGCGGCGCGGCGGCACGCGCGACGCTACCACCAACGCCATGATCGAACTGATGCATTGCGCGTCGTTCCGACGGGATCAAGTGGGATTCGCCCGCTGGCGCGAGCGCAGCGAAACGCGGCTGCCCCAGATGCCGCCGAACATCCGCGCAGACTTCTATCTCAAACAGGCGGTCGGGCAGGCGCGGTTCCGCCAGTACCAGCGCGCCGAGGGGCTGCTCGACAAGGTGCTCGAAGTGGCGAGCGCCGTCGGGTTGCACGAACTGGAGTTCCGCATCGAGCGCATCAAGAACGGGCTCGGTGCGTGCGCGCAACAGCTCGTGGTGCAGCCGGCGGCAACGACCGAGCCCGTGTTCGACACCGAGGAACTGCGCGAGGTCTCGGCCTCGCTGGCCCAGCTCGTCGGGGGATGATCGCTCCTTACAGGTGCTGCTGTTACTTGCAGGTGTTGCTGTTGTTGTAGTCGCAGGGGGTGGAGCCCGGCCGGGGGCCGGTGGCATCGGCACACGCCGTAGCGGCGAGGGCGAAGGTAACGGCGAACAAAGCGACGAGAGCGCGCATCGGACGGGACATGGAGACCTCCGCAAACCGGGGTGGACGACGACTGCTAGGGTGCCGTCCAACATCGGGGCGGAAGCGTCCGTTTTTTAGGGCGTTTTTGCGGCATCGTAGGGCGATTTTGCGGCATTTATGGCTTTTGGGGCATTTATGCTCGTATTAGCCGCCGTTCCCGACCTGCAGTACCACAAGGTCCGCCGGGCCGCCGGGGCGCGGTTCACCGTGGCGCACGCCCTCACCTGGGACACCGTGCTCGCGGCGATTCGCAGCCGGCCGGTGGAGCTTGCCGTCGTCGATCCGCTGTTGTCAGGCGAAGCCCGGTCGCAGGAGATCGAGCGGCTGCGGGTGTTGTTCCCCTCGCTGCCCTTGATCCTGTACACCACGCTCACGCCGCGCTCCGCCGGCGTGCTGCTCGCGCTGGGGCAGCGCGGCATCCAGCACGTCGTGTTCGCGAACTACGACGACCATCCGCTGCGGTTGCGCGAAGTGCTGGGGCAGGAAGAGGCCCGGTCCTCCTCGCGCCAGCTGCTCGATCAGCTCGCCGGCGCGCTGGCGCCGCTGCCGAGCCAGCTGCGCTGGGTGCTCGAGGAGGCGCTGCGCGCCCCGGGCGACGTGCAAACGGTCACCCAAGTAGCCGCGCGCGCCCGGGTCGACCGGCGCACCTGCGAGCGGTGGTTCATGCGGATCGGGCTGCCGTCGCCGCGCCACTTTCTCGCGGCGGCGCGGGTGTTGTACGCCCATCGCTTGCTGCAAGACCCGGGCTTCACGATTGAGGACGTGGCCAAGCGCCTCGGCTACGCCCAGGCGAAGACGCTGCAGCTGCACGCACGCGCCTACTTGGGCCTCACGGCGGGCGAGATGCGACTCTCGCTCAGTCCCGACGAAGCCCTCGAGCGCGTCGTGCAGCGCTTCCTCACCCCGCAGCGCGCGCAGGCCGCCAGCTCATGACCGAGCGCCTTCCGACCGTCCTCGTCGTGGACGACGAAGCGGCGCTGCGCCGCGTGCTCGAGCGCTCGCTCGGCCGCGCGGGCTTCAAAGTGATCGCCGCCGCGAGCGCGGAGACCGCCTATGAGCTCTTGGCCTCGGTCGAAGCCGACGCCCTGCTCATCGACATCCATCTGCCCACGATGTCGGGGCTGGCGCTCTACCTCGCCATCGTGCACCGCTCGCCCATGCTGGAAGGCCGGATCGCGATCATGACGGGGGACGCCGAAGCCGAGGAAGTGCGTACCTGGCTCGAGCACCACCGCTGCACGGTGCTCCGCAAGCCCTTCAACCTGCAGGACGTGACCACCTGGGTCACGGAGGTGGTGCGCGCGGCCGGAGAGCGCCAGCGCGGCGGAGCGGAAGCGTGACGGGCGCGGTCCAGCAAGAGCCCCTGCACATCCTGCGGGAATACCGCAATCTCGCGCCGTGGAACCTGCGGGACCTCGCTGCCCTGGTAGGCGCCGTGCTCGACGCCTCCGCGATCACCCCGATTAACGCCGCGGCTCGGGCACAACCGAGCGAACGGACGATCCGCTTCTACGTGACGAAGGGCCTGGTGAGTCCGCCGGAGGGCCGCGGCACAGCGGCGACGTACTCCTACCGCCACTTTCTGCAACTGCTGTGGATCAAACTGCGGCAGATGGAAGGCACCACGCTCGCCACCATCACCAAGGAGATGCAGGACCAGACGGGCGACGTGCTGGAGCGGCGGGCCGCACAGGCACTCGGCGCGTCCCTGCCCGTCCCGGATCGCCTGCCGCTGCGCAGCCAGGGCGCGCCGCCGCGCGGCAAGTCCGGTCGCGCGCTCACGGCGTGGATGACGCGCGACGCCACGCGCGAGGCCGACAGCCCGAGCTCGTGGCGCCGCATCCCGGTCGGGCGCGGCGTCGAACTGCACGTCGAAACGGCGCATCCGCTCGCCCGGCTCGGACCCGACGACGCCGCCGTCGCGGAGGCCGTGCGCCAGGCGCTCGCGAAACTCGTGCCGCACGCGGGCGCGTAAGGGCGCCCGAGACACCCCTCAACCGGGAGTCCCCATGGGTGGTTCGGTGGTTTTCCTGCTGCTCGTTCTCGTGGTCGTGCTGTGGGTGGTCGGCGCGTACAACGGGCTCGTGTCGCTCAAGAACCAGACCCTGAACGCGTTCAAGCAGATCGACGTCCAACTCAAGCGCCGGCATGACCTGATCCCGAACCTCGTGAACGCCGTGCGGGGCGCCATGGATTTCGAGAAGTCGACCCTCGAGGCCGTCATTCAGGCCCGCAACCAAGCGGTCAAGGTGAACGCCGCTGGCGTCGACGGGATCAAGCAGATCAGCCAGGCTGAGAATGCGCTCTCGGGCGCGCTCCAGCGGCTCATGGTGGTGGTGGAGCAATACCCGCAGCTCAAGGCCACGGGGAACATCGGCCAGTTGCAGGAGGAACTCACCTCGACCGAGAACAAGGTGGCCTTCGCGCGCCAGCTGTACAACGACACCGCGACGCAGTACAACACGAAACAGCAGCAGTTCCCCACCAACCTCGTCGCCGGGCTCGCCAAGGCCCAGCCCGCCGACCTGTGGGCGATCGAGGATCAAGCGGACAAAGCCGTGCCGCAGGTCGACCTCTCGATGAAGCCGAAGACGTGAGCGACGCGACCCCGCTGAACCTGTTCCAACAACAAGAAGCCAATCGCCGGCGCACTACGCTGCTCGTGATTGGCTTCGTCGTCTTCTTCGCGTGGCTGGGCTTCGGCGGGGATTACATCTACTACCTCTACACCCTGGGGGCGCCGCGCGCCGCGTACCACCACACGTTCCCCTGGCTCGGGATGGTGCTCACGCTCGCGGCGATCGGCCTCGCCTGGTACACCTACACCACGGGGCCCGACAAGGTGCTGTGGTCAACCGGGGCCCGCGAGGTGCTCGACCCCACCGACCCGAAAGAGCAGCAACTGGTCAATGTCGTCGAGGAAATGGCGATCGCCGCCGGCGTGCCGCGCCCCCGCATCTGGGTCGTCGACGACCCCGACCCCAACGCCTTCGCCACGGGCACCGAGCCGACGCACGCGCACATCGCCGTCACCCAAGGGTTGCTCGACCTCTGCACCCGAGACGAGCTCCAGGGCGTGATCGGGCACGAACTGGGCCACGTGAAGAACCTCGACGTCCGCCTGATGACGACCCTCGCCGCGTTCGTGGGCGCCGTGGCGCTGATCCACGACGGCACGAGCAGCGTGCTCCGGGGCGGCGGCTCGCG